>CANFGH010000217.1 GCA_947446285.1 Chloroflexota bacterium | reverse complement strand
TATTGACGGCAGCGGCGCTCCTGGGGACTGGGGCTGATTCGCCTCACGGATGTCGGCAAGCGATCTTGCGTCGGTCAGGCGGACCGTGTAGGCGCTCATGAGGTGCGGTGCGGTTGCTGCCCCGAGTGGGCCTCCCGCGCCGAATATCGTGACCCGCCGGATGACGCGAGACGGCACGGTTGATGTATCGCGCGGAGCTCGCACTCCGGTTCGTGAAGTCACCTTGCAATCATGGGCAGGCACATAGCCGATTCCCCGCGCGCCTCCGACTGGAAAACGCGACGGATCGCCACCGCCGGGAGCATGGAACACCCACCAGCCGGAAGCAAGGGTCGTGCGCGAGTAGGTCTCGCTTATCGCCAAGGGCGCCTCGAGCGCACGCACGCAGGCCTGGACCGCGTCATCGACGTGGACTTCATCGCCCGTGATCGGATTTTGGCCGGTTGAAATCGTGGCGAAACGCACGCAGATGACCGCGAATGGTTCGACAAGGGCGAGTTGCCGGGCCGTCTCTTCGGCGAGATACGCGCCGAGGCCCGCAGGATCATCGACGTCCGGGCGCGGTCGCCACGATTCAGCGACGGACAAGGTCGGGTCGTAGCACTCCAAATGGCGCAATGTGCTGCCGAGAATGTATCTCGAGGCGCCGGCCTCAACCGCTTCCCGCATGAGCACGTACGTGCCCCGCGAAAGGCGTTCGATATGAACACCAGCTGCCTTCCAGGACTGTGGGTTTTCCAAGGAACCGGGATCAGGCGCGGTATCGATGGATGCCACAGGTCTCAGATCGATGACCGCATCGGCGTTCGCCAGTGCAAGGGCGCAGGCAGCGGGATCAAGTGCGTCACCGTTGAATTCGACGACGTCGTGCGAATGTGAAAGGTGCGTCACAAGCGAATGACCGAGTGCCGTTCCCGTTTCCGTGACCACGATGCGCATCTTTGGTTTCCTTGTCGTTCAAGCGGTGCCCACTGGCTGCGGGCGATGGCAGTGTAGTCGGTTGGCGAGTTCTTGCGTGTCAACGTCCGAAAGGCGGCGACGCGTACCCGCACCACGGCGTTTGGTTTTGGCCGCAAAATTCACTTCATGAAGACGCTGCTTGTTCGACACGCGACAGTCCTTGCCACCATGGACGCATTGGGAACCGAGATTCCGGACGGTGGTCTGTTTGCCCGCGATGGCGTGATTGAGATGGTCGGCCCAACGGCAGATCTTCCGGATACCGCGGACACGGTCCTTGATCTTCGGGGACACGTTGTTTCTCCGGGCCTGGTCAACACCCACCACCACCCGTACCAGTCGCTCACGCGGGCGGTGCCAGGTGCTCAGAATGCGGACCTGTTCAACTGGCTGCGGACTCTCTACCCAATCTGGGGTCGATTGACACCGGATGCCGTCGCCGTCTCCACCCAAGTCGGCCTCATGGAGCTTGCGCGCAGTGGGTGCACGACAGCGTCCGACCATCTCTATCTTTTCCCGAACGGGAGTCGCCTCGACGATCAGATCGTCGCCGCCCGTGAGGTTGGGGTTCGCCTCCATGCATCCCGGGGAAGCATGTCGCTGGGGCGGTCCAAGGGAGGCCTCCCGCCTGATGACGTGGTGGAGGACGAGACATCAATCCTTCGCGACACCAGTCGGCTGATTGAAGAGTGGCACGATCCAAACCCGGGCGCGATGACACAGGTCGTCGTGGCTCCATGTTCACCTTTCAGCGTGACTGAGGACCTGATGCGCGAATCCGCTCGACTGGCGCGTGCCTATGGTGTTCGACTCCACACGCACCTTGCAGAGACGGTCGATGAAGAGGCGTTCTGCGTTGACCGGTTCGGGCGAAGACCGGTGGCGTACATGGAGCATCTCGGATGGGTTGGCAGCGATGTCTGGTTCGCCCACGCGGTATTTGTGGCACCGGAAGAGGTCCCTTTGATGGCCGGTGCCGGGGTTGCCCACTGTCCGACGTCAAACATGCGACTTGCTTCGGGCATTGCTCCGATTCGCGATTTTATAGCGCAGGGTGTCCCAGTCGGATTGGGTGTCGATGGGTCTGCGAGCAACGATGGCGGCAACCTTTTGGCCGAAGCGCGCCAGGCGATGCTTCTTGCCCGATTGGCCTCGGCGTTGCGCCGCGCGACCGGCGCCGACACTGAGCCCTTGATGACCGCGCGTCAGGCGCTGCATCTCGCGACGTCCGGCGGGGCGAACGTTCTCGGTCGTACGGATATTGGGAGCCTCGAACCAGGCAAGCGTGCCGACTTCTTCAGCGTCTCGATGGGTCGGTTGGCTTATGCCGGGGCACAACACGACCCTTTGGCCGCCCTCGTCTTTTGTCATCCCGGCAATGTCGACACAACGGTCGTTGAGGGACGCGTGATCGTCAAGGACGGTCGAGTTCAGTCCGCGGATGATGAGGAACTTATCCGCAAGCACAATGCCATCGCCAAGTCACTCCTCTCGCACTGAAACCAAAGCTTTTCTGGTTAGTCAGTCCCCCGTGCAGATTCATGCGATTGGCCTGAAATCGAGGGTTAGAACCGACGTGCTCAGCGAATTTACTCCTCTGGAGGATCTGGCGTAGGCAGTCGGAGCGGAGGTGGGGTCACTGTCGTGAGCGGTTCGGCTTGGCCTGATTCACCACGCGTGGCAGCAATCGTTGGGATTGCAGTCAGCAAGGCAAACGTCGTCGCCATGGACGAATTCGCAGCCGCAATTGTTGTCGCCACTGCTGCGCGTCCAGGCGCCAGCGCCGCACCAATTGCAGGACTATCTCCAAGGATGGCGCGGACTGCGGGTGGCAACTCGAAGTCAGGAACCGTGATGGGCAGGAGAACCTTCGGATCGATCGCAGGTTGCTCGTCTGGGTTCACGGTAATTCCATCAGCCGTCAGTGAACTGCCGCACCCACCGGGCGACCAGACTCCCGCTCCCTCCGCACGTGCATTGTCCTCGGCCACCCTGAGTTGAGGCGTGAAGATTGAAGGGTTTGGGAGTGCGCGGACTCTT
>CANFGH010000216.1 GCA_947446285.1 Chloroflexota bacterium | reverse complement strand
GGCGCGGGTGGTGTCGAGGCAGCGTCGGGGTTGTCCGTTCGGCTTGGAGGCATCCCACCGGATGTGGCCGGTGAAGCCCGTAGCATGGGCAATCAGTTCGGTCAGTTCACGGATGCTGACCTCGCGACTCGACCCGAGGTTGACGGGGTCAGATCCGTCATAGCGCTCGGCGGCGGCCACGAGACCGGAGGCCGCGTCGGTGACGTGCAGGAACTCGCGCGTCGGTGATCCGTCACCCCAGGCAACCACCTCATCGATGCCCGCTTCAACGGCATTGAGGTATTTCACCACGCGCATCGGGATGACGTGGCCGTCTGGGCCGAAGTTGTCGAAAGGCCCGTACAGATTCGTCGGCATCAGGTAGATGGCGTCGGTGCCGTATTGCTGGCGGTACGCCTGGGATTGCACCAGGAGCATCTTCTTGGCGAGGCCGTAAGGGGCGTTGGTCTCCTCCGGGTAGCCGTTCCAGAGGTCGTCCTCGCGGAACGGCACGGGGGTGAACTTCGGGTAGCTGCAGATGGTCCCGCAGGCGACGAACTTGCGCAGCCCGACCCGGCGTGCATGTTCCAGGAGGTGCGTGCCCATCATGAGGTTGTCGTGGAAGAAGTCGCCCGGGTGTTCGCGATTGGCGCCGATGCCACCCACGACGGCGGCGAGGTGGATGACGACGTCCGGGCGATGGTCGGCGTAGAAGCGTGCGACGCCGTCCTCGAGGCGGAGGTCATACTGCGCACTGCGTGGGATGGTGACGTGGCGGTAGCCCCGTGCGTGGAGGGTGGCGACCACATGGCGCCCCAGGAACCCGGCACCCCCGGTCACGGCTATCCGCGCATCGCGTAACCAGTCGACCGGTTGCCCCGGCAACGGGACAGTGACCGCATCCGGGGTTTCGGCGAAGGCTGGTTCGTGTGCGTTCGTCGTGGCCATGGTTGTCTAGCTTTCGTGTGCGGATTGCGGGTTTTCTAGGTGCCGGGAATGCACGGGCATGGTAACGCGCCGGAACGAAGGGCATTTGAGTCAGGCGGGGCGGTGGGTCGGTTGGGTTGCGTGAGGCGGCTCCCTCATTCTGGGGTGACCGCATGGCCGGTTGACACGCTGCCTGCGTGACTGGTCAGGGTCGGGGCACGCGGCACGTTGCGGACGCGGATCAGGTCGGCAAGCATTCCCAGTGCGATGAAGTGGATTACCGAGACCGTCAGGAGACCGGCGGTGATGCCGACGGGAAGGGACTCTGTCAGGAGATAGAGTGCCCAGGCGATGACGGCGAGGATGGCGGTCCCGACGGCGAACGTGAGGAAGAGCTTGATCGGGTTGTAGTAGACGCACGCCTGCAGGACGATCTGCGTGGTCCGGGGGATGTCCCGTGCCAGTCGGACCTTGCTGGACCCGACGCGGCGGTGGTAGGCGATGGGTAGGTACTTGACGAAGTAGCCGTTGCTGAGGGCGGCGAGGGTGATGGTGGTGGTGAAGCTGTATCCCTGCGAGATGACATGGAAGTACTGGCGGGCGAGGGTGGTGCGGAAGACGCGCAGGCCGCTGTTCACGTCGGGGATGGCGGTCCCGGTGACCCACTGGACCATTGCGCCAAGGATGATCCGTGCCGGTTCCTTGAACCATGATTCGCGGTAGTTCGCCCCGGTTCGTGCACCCACCACCATGTCGAACCTGTCCGCATGGGCCATTAGGTCGGGGATTCGGTCGATGGGGTAGGTGCCGTCGGCGTCGGTGATGACGATGTGGTCGAAGCGGGCGCGGGTGATCCCGGTCTTGAGGGCGGCACCGTAGCCCGCGTTCTGGGGATGCGAGATCACCATTGCGCCACCGCTCGCCGCACCGATGGCGGTTTCGTCGGATGACCCATCGTCGACGACGATCACCTCGAATGGCTGGCCGGTGGAGGTCATTATCTCGATGATGCGACGGACGACATCGCCGACGGCGAGGCCTTCGTTGTAGGCCGGCACGACGACGCTGAACCCGTAAATCAGGTCTGGGGTGGTCGAAGGTGTGCCGGTGTGGCTTGTGGTCATCGGGCGGGAACTCGCAATTTCCGTGAGGGTGTGCAGGCTATGGTGCGCGACCGATGGTGACTGGTGCCGCGTGTGACGGCGGTCCCTCGTAGGTCCTGATCCAGTCGTGCCAGAGGTGCAACGTTAGCAGACTCCAGAGGTGGAGGGGATCCGATCCATGTGCCCCGGAAGACCTGGACCCGGCGAGGATCCCGCGCACGGCCGAGGCATCGAAGCAGGGTGCCGGATTCGAGAGGGCATCGTGCAGGAGGTCGCGGAGCGGTGCCCCGGCCCCTCCCCGCCCCACCGCTCTGCCTCCTTGATTTGCATACGCTTCGCTTGGTCGCGCCTGGTTGGAGGACGCGGCGCTTGAGTTGGTGCTGCCGGGCAGGCCAAGCCACGCGCCGACTGGTGAGCTGAAACCTCGCTTGCGACGGTGGATGATGCTGTCTGGAAGGATGCCGCGCATCGCCTGCTTGAGGATTGCCTTGGTCTGCGGGCCGTGGCGGGGCGAGAAGCGCAGCAGCTCGGACGCGGGAAGGTTGAGGGCGAGTTCGATGATGCGGTGGTCGAGGAGCGGGCTGCGCACCTCGAGGGAATGCGCCATGCTCATGCGGTCGACCTTGACGAGGATGTCGCCGGGCAACCAGGTCCGGATGTCGAAGTACATGTGACGCTGGACCCCTTCGAATTGGTCGAGGTTCGGGCAGAGGGCGAGTGCCTCATCGAAGGGATCGGGCGCGATGGCACCTGGTGCGCGGCCGAGGACGGATGCCCGGGATGGGGGATCGAAGAGGGTGCGCCAGGCGTAGTGGGCACGGTCCTGACCCTGATCGGCGGCGGCGGTGAAGCGTCTGAGGAGCTCGTCGATACCGAGTTTCTTGCCTGACGCGGGGAGCGCTCCGGCGATGCGGGTCAGGCCGGTCCGCACCGGGCGGGGAAGCCAGGCATACAGCGGGCGCAACGCGCTGGCGAGGTAGGTGTCGTAGCCCGCAAGTGCCTC
>CANFGH010000215.1 GCA_947446285.1 Chloroflexota bacterium | reverse complement strand
TGGCCCGCCTTCCGCGACTGGTGCATCCGGCCGGCGCGTACCCGCATCCTTGCCTACCTGAACATCGCGACTTCCGGTCTGGCGTCGGCAACGCACGAACTTGCCCACCTTGACACCATGGATGTCGCGCTGTGTGCCCGCACGATTGAGGCCAACCGTGAGTTCCTCGTTGGCGTCAAGGTGCGGATGGGCGCGCCCGATGTGAACCCGCATGGCATGGAACCGCTGCGTCGCGCGATCGATGCCGCCACCCGCGTGGGCCTCCCGATCATGGTCCATCTGGGCATGTCGCCCCCGTCGATGGACGAGCTCGTTGGCGCGCTGCGCCCTGGCGATAGCATCACGCACGCCTTCAACGGGAACACCATGCGCATGATCGGCGAGGACGGCATGATCGTGCCGTCCGTGGCCCGCGCCTGGGACTCAGGGATGGTCGTCGACATCGGCCATGGTGCCGGCGGGTTCAGTTTCCTGACCGCCGAGGCCCTGATCGGGCAGGGACGTGCACCGGACGTGATCTCGACCGACCTGCACCAGTTGGCCGTGAATGGTCCGGCGTTTGACCTGCCGACGGTCATGAGCAAGTTCCTTGCGCTTGGGATGTCCCTGGAGGACGTGATCGAACGCGCCACCACGCGCCCGGCACGGGTGCTCGGGCGACCTGACCTCGGCACCCTGCGGCCCGGCGCCCACGCGGACGTTGCCCTCTTCACGGTCGACCACGGGGACTTCGCTTTCTATGATGTCCGCGGTCTCCGGCGTGACGGTCAGAGCCGTCTTCGCAACACCCGCACCCTCGTGGGCGGACGGGTCCTTCCGTCGCTGCCCCCCTCGCCACCTGCACTCTGGATGACGCCGTCGTACCTCCAGAAGCGGATTGCGCAGGCCGGGCACGTTCCCGGCGGCTACGTGTGGCCGTACGGCAATCTCGACTGACGGCATGCCGGCATGCCGGCCGGCTGGCCGGTGACCGGTTGCTACCCTCGGACGCACGGGGTTCTGGTGGCGACGCCGTGGCGACGCTGTGGCGCGGATTGTCCCGCGCCACCATTGCGGAGGACGTGGAGATGAAGGCAGTGACGACCACGCAGGTGTCGAAGTCGGGGACCAACGGGCATCCGGTTGCGTCCGAGGCCCTTCCCGCGGCGGTGCGCCCGGCCATCCCGGTCGGGGCCGCGTCTGACCTCCTGATTGTCGATTGTGACATCCACTTCACCCCCGATCCGAAGGCCATCGAACGGCGCCTGCCCCAACCGTGGCGGTCACGGTGGGAGAGTGGCAGCCGCGGGGCCGGAGGCAGTGGGTACTGGAATCCGAACGGGGTCATCCGGCGCGATACCCGTCTTGCCGATGGGCGCTACATCGACACGGACCCGCACGCGATGGCCGAGCACCATCTGGACCGCAACGGCATCACCTACGGCATGCTGAACCTGGCGTCGTTCACGTTCGCCGTCACTCCGGAGTCCGACTGGGGCGCCGCGATTGCCTCGGCGACCAATGACACCATCATCGAGGATTGGCTTCCCGTCGACCCCCGGTACCGGGTGTCGATGCTGGTCTCGCCCGTTGATCCGGTCCTCGCGGCCAAGGAGATCCGCCGGGTCGGCCGGACGCCCGGCGTGGTGCAAGTCCTGATGCCGAGTGCGACCCCGATGGCCCTTGGACGGCGCTTCTTCGATCCGATCTATGAGGCTGCAAGCGAACTCGGCCTCCCGGTGGCGGTGCATCCGGGCTTCGAGGGCGTCGGGGTCTCCCTGCAGGCGACCGCCGTCGGCCAACCGGGCAGCTACCTCGAATGGCACACCTCGCTCTCCGGCACCTTCCAGGCGCATCTGGTCAGCCTTTTGGCCGAGGGGACCTTCCAGCGGCATCCGGGACTCAAGTTCGTCCTCGTCGAAGGGGGCGTGGCATGGTTGCCAACATTGCTATGGCGTCTTGACAAGAACTGGCGCGCGCTGCGCATGACGGCACCGTGGCTTGACCGGCCACCGAGCGAGATTGCGGCCGATCACGTCCGGCTCACGACCCAGCCGATCGAGGAATCGCCGAACCCGGACCATGTCCGCCAGATCATGCGGATGTTCCCTGCCGAGCGCATGGCGATGTTCTCGAGCGACTTTCCCCATTGGGACGGGGATACTCCCGACTTCACGGCAGCGTCGTTCCCGCCCGAAATCCGGCGGCAGGTGATGGGACTGACGGCGTGCGAGCTGTACCACCTTGACCCGGCGGTCACGGTGCGCGCCCCGGTCCCGGCCCCGGCCAGGGTCACGCCGGACCCGGGAAGCGCCGTGTCGCCGGATGCCCCGCGTGGGGGCTACGAGTGACCGCGGACCCGGCCCGCGCGCCTGCGCGGGGGCAGTGGTGGTCGGTCGTGCCGCTGGCCGACCTCCCACCGGGCTCCCGGCGCGTCGTGCGCGCGGGACAATTCACCGTCGGGGTGTTCAACCTGAACGGTCGCATCGTTGCCATTCTCGACCTCTGTCCGCACGAACGCGTTCCCATCTGTGGCGGGCGGATCGACGGGACCACCCTGCCGTCGTCCTACGGGACGTTCGACTGGTCGCGCGAGGGCGAAATCCTGTCCTGTCCGTGGCACGGATGGGAATTCGACCTGGTGTCCGGGGCCTGTCTCGTGCATCCGGGCAAGCGACTTCGACACTTTCCGGTGCGTGTCGACGACGAGGTCATCTATGTCCAGGCCTGACCGCACGCATCCCGCGGGAAACGCCTGGTGCCCGGCGCCTTCGCGATGAATGCCCTGATCCTTGCTGCCGGCTATGCCACCCGCCTGTATCCCCTGACCCTCACGACCCCGAAGCCGCTCCTTCCGGTCGCCGGTCGCCCCGTGCTTGACTACTTGCTTGACGAACTCCGGGCGATCCCCGGCTTGCGACGGGTCATCGTCGTGACCAACCACCGGTTTGCGTCGCACCTGGCACAGTGGGCAGCATCGACCCAGGCTGCGGGTAATCTTGTGATCGAGGTCCTGGACGACCAGACCGAGAGCAACGAGACCCGGCTCGGCGCGATCGGCGACGTGGCGTTTGCG
>CANFGH010000214.1 GCA_947446285.1 Chloroflexota bacterium | reverse complement strand
TCTGGAACCGTCGCCGCCTGTTGGGGGGCAAATGGATACGGCCAGCTTGGCGACGGATCCAGTGTTTCCAGGACCTCGCCAGCCCCAGTGGTTGTCACAGGCGTCGTTAGTCAGCCAATTTGGACGTCGGTTTCCGCAGGTGGGGCTTACTCGTGCGGGCTGACGACGGCTTCAACTGCCTATTGCTGGGGGGCAAACGGATCGGGCCAGATTGGGGACGGTACTTCCCAATCAAAGGTGTCCCCGACGGTCGTGCGGTCGTCGATGCGGCGGGTTGACGCCGGTCTAGCCACTACATGCGGAGTGGATACAAGCGGGAACGCGCTCTGCTGGGGTGGAAACGATTCCGGCCAGATTGGAAACGGCACTCGGGTCTCGGCCAAGACCCCGGTCACCGTGTCTTCTGGCCTTGGACAGGTTACATCGGTCCTACCTGGTAGTTCGCACACGTGTGCAATTTCCATCAATGGACTTGGATCATGCTGGGGTCTCGGTTCGTCCGGACAACTGGGAGATGGGGTTGCCCCATACGTCATTGAACCGAATCCAGTCTCGGGTTCGACGGATCGGATGTGGACGGTTGCCGTAGGCATGACAGGTGTCAGGGGTGACGGTGGTCGTGATGCGACCGCGACCCTGAAGCTCAAGGCGAACCCGACGAGACCGTTGTCCGATGCGGCTGGAAACCTCGCGACATTTGCTGGAACCAGCACTTCCACAGCCTTCATTGTTGATACGGATACTCCGACGGTTACTTCGATTACCCGGACGGCGCCCTCGGCAATAACGCGAGGTTTCACAGCGCCGAGTTACCGGGTTGTCTTCTCGGAACCGGTTTCGGGGGTCAGCACCTCTTCTTTCGTCGTGCGGCTCGGGTCTGGCGTCGTGGGGACACCAACCTTTGACACAGTCATCGCGGATGCGTCAACGACGGTTTCCGGCCTCAGTTCCGCCTACACGGTTGCCCTCGGACTTACCGGTGTTACTGGCGTCGGTGGAGAGGCCTCTTCCATCGACATCAGCGTTTCGGGTGATGTCGTGGTCAATGACGCGTTTGGAAACTCGCTCTCCGTCACCATGCCAACGGGTTCCGTTTCTGGTTACGTCTTGGATACCGTGGCACCGTTTGTCACGTCCATTACGCGTGCGGTGGGTACCCCGTCCCTGATCGGTGCGCAATCGACACCCACTTTCACCGTCGCGTTCTCGGAAGCGGTCACAGGCGTCGCCACGAGTTCGTTCACGGTGGTGACTGGGTCCTCGGTCAACGAAACCCCGACGGTGAAGTCCGTCTTACCGGCCTCGACATCGGCCACGACCACGTTTACCTTGGCCCTCGATTTGGCTGGGACCACCGCATCGGGTGAAGCAACGTCTACGATCGGGATTGAGATCCCCATAGGGGCGATGATTTTCGACACGGCCGGAAACAGCATCACGACCGGAACCACCCCAACGCCAATTGACGTTTTCACTCTTGATACCGTCGCTCCTCACCTCACGGCTGCAACGCAGACCGATGGATTGCTGGCAGACCGGATCAACGGGACACACCCTCTAACTTTTCAGGTGGTGTTCACAAAGTCGGTGACAAACGTCACTGCAGATTCGTTCACTGTCGAACGTGGTTCATCGGTCGCGGGCACACCCACCATTGCCGTGTCTGGGTCGGGATCGATCTACAACTTGTCAGTCGGACTAAGTGGCCTTAGCGCACCGGGGGATTACGGCTCGGCCCTTCAGATCGGCCTCGCTTCACCGTCACCCATTGCAGACGCCGCCGGTAATCTTCTCGAATGGGAACCGCCGTTCTACAGGGTGCCCAAAACGCTCGACACCGTTCGCCCGGAAATCGCTTCGGTCAGCCGGCCGGATCTTATCCCAGAACGTACATCGGGCGCGCTACCCGTCGACTTCGTTGTGTCCATGACCGAACCGGTCAAGGACGTCTCCACGAGCACGTTCATGGTGAAGACCGGTTTGGGGATCATCGGCGTCCCGACCATCAAGACGTTCGCTCCGGTTCCTGGTTCAAATACCGCCTTTGCCATCGGCGTCAGTTTGACGGGTGTGCTTGGCGCTGGCGATCCAACATCAACCATCGGGATCGTTGTTGCCTCCGGGGCACCTGGGACGGACGTGGCGGGGAACCTCGTCGGTCCGCATACCGGGGACTTTCCGCTAGCGTCTTCGAGCTATGTTCTGTCAAACCTTCCCCCAAGTAGCCCGGGAGGCGGAGGCTCTGATCCTGCACCACCTCGTGTAATCCGCGTGCCAACCTCAGTCGCGCCGGTGCCAGAAAGTCCTGCTTCAGTCGATTCCAGCGGCAGCACAACGGCCACACCCAACCAGAACCAGTCGCCTGGTGGATTGCCTGACGCGGAACCGGTTGTGGTCAGTGCCAGTCAGCAGATTGCCTTCAGCGATGCCTTGAAGTCCGCCGGTAGCGCTGCCACGATTACCTTATTGAGGCTGATGGACGACTTGACGCCCAATCAGCGGTCCGCCGTTACGGCGATTGTCGGATCAGTCGATCCCGCCCAGTCACGTGCACTTGTCTCGACCCTTTCGACCCTCTCGCCCGGTGAACTTGCGACGGTGAGCAACTTGGCTTCCACGCTGGCGCCGACCGAGATGGGGAAGGTCTTCGGCGCGCTTGCTGACCTTGCGCAGTCGGGTGCCAAGGTGAGTGTCGCAGTACCCGATGCAATGAAGGTTGACGTTGACGGACGTGAAACGCTCACGTTCTCACTGGACGAACCACAGGCAGGGTCAGTCTTTGTCGACGGTGCCGAAGTGGGTGGGGTCACGTCCTCCACAGGTGGGCGTCGATCGGTGGTGGTTCTTGTCCGAGCTGGTCAACAGGCGCGGATTGCGCGTCCGAAGTCTGGCAACTGGCCTTCGCTCGCGCTCCCCCTGAGCTACGGCGCCTTGGCTGGAGTGGTGCCCCTTGTTGACCCACCTGCCGATGCGTCAGTCCTTGTGTTTGAACCGGCGCCGCTAGGTCTGAATCAGGTTGAACAGGGCAGTCTCGGTGGTGGCAACGTCGTACCCGTCGCAGCTCCGTTC
>CANFGH010000213.1 GCA_947446285.1 Chloroflexota bacterium | reverse complement strand
CTAGACTACGAGCGGCAACGCATCGCCGGAACGCGGTCCAGGCACTCGTGGGTGGGTGCCAGGAAGGGGAGACCTGTGGCCCACGACGTAACAATGCCCCGGCAGGGGTGGACGATGGAGACTGGCAGCATCGTCGAATGGTTGAAGCGCCCGGGGGAGTTTGTCCGCCAGGGCGAGCAACTCCTGATCATCCAGAGTGACAAGGCAGCGAACGAAATCGAGGCGCTCGAGAGTGGCTACCTTGACATTCCGTCAGATTCTCCTGCTCTTGGCGCAGAGGTGCCGATCGGCACCGTCCTCGGAGCGCTCCTGACCAAGGCCGAAGCGTTGGCACGTGGCTTGCCGATCATCGCGTCTGACGTGCACACATCCAAGACATCGCCCCGTGCAACGTCTCCCAACAAGGTTCCGGCAGTTTCCACAACCGGTGTCACGGGAGCTTCTGCGGTCGCACACACGCGAGGCGCCAAACGTGATGATGTCTCCCTCTATAGAGAGATGGTCCGCATCCGCAAGGTGGAAGAGGCGCTTGCCCGGTCACACCAGCAAGGGTTGGTGCACGGTGCGTGCCATACGTACGTCGGCGAAGAAGCAATCGCAACCGCCGTCTGTGCCAACCTGACAATCAAGGACACGATCTGGAGCACGCACCGGGGACACGGGCATGCCCTCGCCAAGGGAGTTACCGCTCGCGAACTAGCCGCCGAACTCTTCGGTCGCGAGACCGGTTGTGCGGGCGGGCGAGGCGGTTCAATGCACCTCTTCAAGCCCGAAGTTGGCCTGATGGGAACGAGTGGGATCGTCGGCCCGTGCATCCTGCTTGCCACGGGTGCCGGTTACACGTCGGCTCTCCTCAAAGATGGAAGGGTCAGCGTCGCCTTCTTCGGCGATGGGGCGTCGAACAACGGCGCATTCCACGAGGGGTTGAACCTCGCCACCGTCTGGAACCTTCCGGTCATCTTCGTGTGCGAGAACAACCAGTATGCAACCGAGGTTCCGTACGCGACGGTCTCGAGGCAGCCTGATGTCGCGCGCAAGGCCGACGGCTACGGCATGCCTGGGGTCGTCGTCGACGGAAACGATGTCCGCGCCGTCTGGGAAGCAGCCCGCGTTGCGGTCGAGCGTGCGAGGGAAGGACACGGTCCTACCCTGATCGAAGCCAAGACCTATCGCACGCGTCCTCACTCCGAGGGAATGCGGGACGTCGGATACCGATCGGTCGACGAAATTGACTACTGGAAGTCACGGTGCCCAATTCAGTACCTCCGCGCCCAACTTGTCGCCGAGGGGGTCGTGCCGGTTGCCACTTTGGACGCAATCGATCACGAAATCGAGGAAGAGGCTCGCGACGCCATCGCCTTTGCAACGGCAAGCGGATGGCCAGACGCGGCAACAGCGGCGGATCACGTTGTCGGTTGGAAGGCCGGCGAACTGGTTGGAGGAGCGGTCAGATGACGGTCGAGACACGCATGGCCCAATCGGCCGATCCCCGGATTGGCAGCCGTGAAATGACCTACGTCGAGGCTGCCCGGGCTGGCCTCGATGAGGAGATGGCGCGCGATTCTTCGATCTTCGTGGTGGGGCAAGGGATTGGCGCACGCGGTGGCAACTTCAACACGACCCTTGGACTGTATGAGAAGTATGGTCCGGCGCGACTGCGGGATGTGCCGATCACCGAACGCGGCTTCGTGGGAATGTGCACTGGCGCGGCAGCCACTGGGTCACGCCCCGTTGTGGACTTCATGTTCATCGACTTCATCCTCGACGCGTTGGGTGAGTTGATCAACCAGACCTCAAAATTGCGGTACATGACCCATGGCCGGGTGAAGGTGCCAATCGTGCTCCGCGGGTGCTTCGGACTTGGCGGGGCCGCTGCTACCCACCATTCCGGTAGCTACTACCCGTTCTTCGCCCATCTGCCCGGGTTCGTGGTGGCTCTGCCATCAACTCCGGCGGACGCCAAAGGCTTGCTCAAGATGGCCATCCGCACCGACGACCCAGTGATCTTCCTTGAGCACAAGGGATTGCTCAACAGTCGAGGAACGGTTTCCGATGATCCCGACCTGCTGATCCCGTTTGGGGTGGCATCAATCCGGCGCCACTTGGCGGGTCATGGCAAGCGGGTGACCGTGGTCGCAATCTCAGGCATGGTCAGCAAGGTCCTGGCCGCCGCCGACCGTCTTGCCTCCGAGGGAATCGATGTCGAGGTGATTGATCCTCGGACCATCGCGCCGCTTGACATCGGAACCATCATCGAATCGGTCCGGCGAACAGGCCGTCTCCTGATCGTGGATGAGGACTACGCGCCGTGCGGGATCGGTGCCGAAGTCGCGGCGCAGGTTGTGTCTGAGGCCTTCGACTACCTTGACGCGCCGATAAAGCGGTTGAACGCCAACTTTACCCACGTGCCGTACAGTCCACCGCTTGAGGCAGAGGTTGCGATCAGCGTCAGCCAACTCGACAATGCGATCCGCCAAGCCGTTCACGGCTAATTCGAAGTGTCGCTTCTGGAGATTACATGTATTACGAACTTCGCAGCTATGACATCAACCCCGACCGCATAGACGAATACTTGGTATGGGCAAGCACCAAGGCCGTCCCGTTTTTCAAGTCCAGGGGAATGCGCATCATCGGATTCTGGAAGGCGATTGATACCGGCGAGGCAGAGTTTCCGCCTTTCGGGCCGGCTTCGGCGACGAACGTACACTGGATGCTCGCCTGGGAAAGCGAAGAGGAAATGCGCGCGAAATGGGGCGAGGTCCGTGGTTCCGCGGAGTACCAGGAAATCCTGAAGGAGCGGATCGATCCTGAAACCGGCGGCCAGAAATGGCACCGAGTGATTCGAAGCGCGCTTCTCGCCCCAACCGTGGCCTCACCGTTACAGTAAGGCACCAACAGCCACTGGTGAACCGGAACGGGTATCTTTCTGGGCGTGGCACCGTTGAACGAACACTGGCGAGGCCAGCGGGCATAGCTTGTTTCAGGTCGGCCATTTCGTTGTAACCGGTGCGTTCCTATCAGCTCAGTGTCTTCGTGCCACATGGCGCGACTGCACAAACGATGACATCGCACCCTTTCGGTGCCCCTTGAGGAAAGAAGCAGATGACCGTACCCGCCAACGAACCGCCTTTCTCGCCCGGGTTGGCGGGTGTTGTCGCTGCCGAAACCGCCATCGGACTGGTCGACG
>CANFGH010000212.1 GCA_947446285.1 Chloroflexota bacterium | reverse complement strand
CGGTATGGGCGGTGCCTGCAGCCGGCCATCCCTCTCCACCCGGCAGGACGATGCCCGGACGGGTGTCTCCGGCGTGTGCGGTTCCATCATGGCGGCCATACGGTGCGGGATCGGCGGGTGACGGTTCCATCTGCTGCACACGGACGGTGGAGGCATCACCGGCGATGAACGGCATGGCCAGGGTCAGGCTGACCCGGATGTCGGGGCCGTAGCAGGCGAACTCCTGCTGGAAACGACGCACGTCACGGATGTCGATCCAGGCGTAGTTCACCTTGGTGCCGTTCGGGAACTCGAACATCGCACGCCAGCAATGGCCATCGTCCCAGACCTCGGAGGCGATGATCGACTTCGGACGGCCAAGGAGACCAGAGAGTGTGTAGACGTCATGAATGGATGAACCCATCATGCCGCCAAAGCACTTGGCAACTTGATCATCGGGGTTCGGGCCGAGGGCGGCTGCCAGGACCGACTCGTGTTCGGCACGGGCGGCGGCCCTTGCAGAATCTGGGATGTCGGTTGGCCGGATGACCGGGAAGTAGTCCATGTAGCGCTCATTGCGGCTGTGGATGTGGTGGGCTTCCACAAACCGGATCTCGCCCTTGTCGGCCAGCGGTCGGACCAGGCGCTGCGCGTACTGGTAGCCCGCATCGTGGCGCTTCATGTAGGCCATGAGGGTGACCGCACCATGCTTCTCACGGGCTTCATGCGAGGCGTCGACGAACGCATCGGCTTCATCGACGCGGGAGGTCAGGGGCTTCTCCACCAGGATGTGCTTGCCGTGCTTGAGGGCCTCGATGGCGTAGGGCACGTGGGTGCCAAGCGGGCAGATGAGGACGGCATCGACGAGGTCAGAGGCGCACAGGGCGCGGTAGTCGGTGAACTGCGCGTGGGCCGGGACCCCGTACTCGACCCCGAGGATCGACATCGTCTCGGCAGAGATGTCGCAGAGGGCGGCGATTTCGAACTGTTCACGCAACTGGCGCAGGATCGGCAGGTGGATGATCTGCGAGATGGCACCGCTGCCGATGATGCCGACCCGGATGCGACCGTCGCCGGATGGTTTGGCCATGATTCTCTCTCCTCTGTTGCCTCTGGCCCCACTGACCCGTGTGGTCACGCGGGGTACGTGCCAATTGGTCAGGCAAGGTGCGTGCCGAAGCCGTGACACAAAGCCACCACGTCGCCCTCGATTGCAAGATGCTTCGCTTGGAGGTGTGGGTACTTGCCTGACCGATGACGGGCGGATAGGCTAGCACGCGTCGCAGGGGCAGGTCGGCACCGCTTGGGGATCACCACTGAGTATTCGGGTGGCGAGTCGAGTGCCAGTTGCACTTAGAAACCCTGTGACGAGGGGAATGGCATGGAATATCGGGACAAGCCGTCAGTAACCGGCGGCGCACAGGCGGCATTTTTTGGTTCGGCGGTACGGCGTCGCGGTGTATTGACCGGGGCGGCGGCGCTTGCTTCCCTGGCCACGATGGCTCCGGTTGCATTTGCACAGGAAGCGTCACGCGCGGGTCTCCAGCGCCCATCCGAACCCTTCCCAAAGCGGGGCGGTTCACTGCGCATCGGATTTGGCGTCACAACTGCCCACTTCGACCTGACCCAAGGCGGGTCGTCAAGTGCGCTTTGCCACATGTACAATGGTCTTGTCCGCTACAACCTCTCCGATGGATTGCGCACGATCGTGCCGGACCTGTCGTCGGCATGGGAGATCTCCAGCGACCAGTTGCAGTACACCTTCATGCTTCGCAGTGGGGTGAAGTTCCACGATGGTGTCGTCTTCAGTGCAGATGACGTGGTGGCGTCGTTCCAGAGGATCATCGCCCCGCCCGAAGGAATCGTGAGCGTCAACAAGGGCATCTTCAGTGCGGTCGACAAGGTCGAGGCCCTCGACCCGATGACCGTGCGGTTCACATTGAAGGCCCCGCGCGCCTACTTCATGGACCTGCTTGCGGATCCGGCGAACATCGTCTACTCCAAGAAGGTCCTTGATGAGAACAAGGGCGACCTCAAGAAGGTGATCGCCCCCGGCACGGGTGCCTTCCAGTTCAAGGAACACCGCCCGGCCGAACGGTGGATCATGGAACGCAACCCGAACTACTGGGATGCCGAACTGCCCTACCTGGACCAGATTGAACTGATCCACGTGCCAGCCTGGACCGACCGCGGGACCGGTGTCCTTTCGGGACAACTCGACATGTCGTGGAACATCTCGCGAGAGACGTGGGATGAGGGCGCGAAGCGGAAGGCGCAGTTTGGTGCGAACCGCCTCGGGAACTACGGCTGCTATGCGGTCATGTTCAACACCAAGCGTGGACCACTTGCGGATCCGCGCGTCCGGCGTGCGATCCATCTCGCCGTAAGCCGGCAGGACATGATCACTGCGTTCGAGACGCAGGAGATGATCAACCTGACCCGGTGGGTTCCGTATGGCAACCAGTTGGCAACACCCACGGACGAAATCGCCCGGCTTCCCGGCTACCGGGCGAGCAAGAAGGACGACATTGCCGAGGCCAAGAAACTGATGGCCGAAGCCGGCTATGCCAACGGGATCAAGGGACTGGACTTCTGCGTGGCCTCTGTCGCGGCGCATGCCGAGATCCTCGGACCAGCCTTCCAGGACCAGTTGAAGCAGACCCTGAACATCGACTGCAACATCCGGATCACCGAACGCGCGCTGCAGATCGAAGACGAGCAGAAGGGCAACTTCGACATGGTCCTCGACACGCCGGGTCACACCATGGGAGACCTCGCGGTGATCGGCAATGCCGTCTTCCGCACGGGTGCAAGCCGCAACTACGGTGGATACAGCAACGCCACCCTTGATGGCCTGCTGACCCAGTACGAGGCGGCGACGACCCTGGACGAACGTGCGCAGGTGGCATCACAGGCACAGGATGCCCTCGATGCGGATCCGCCGTGGTTCCTGGTTGGCTACACCTTCCACTTGCTGATGTGGCGCAACGCGTTGAAGGGGCTAGCCTTCGACTACCGGGCATTCTCGCAGTGGGGCCGGGTGGAAACCGCCTGGATCGATTCGTAGTCAGGTCCGATGACCCGGTATCTCGCCACGCGCTTCGCCGGTGCGATCGTCACATTGTTCGGCATCACCCTCCTGATCTTTTTGGCCATGAGGGTGTTGCCGGGGGATCCCCTTGCCCAGATCTCAAGTGAAGGGCAGGGGCAGTACCGG
>CANFGH010000211.1 GCA_947446285.1 Chloroflexota bacterium | reverse complement strand
GTGAATGCGAAGTCTTCTTCGATGGTCTCCTTCAGTGGGAACCTGAACGGGTCGTCGACCGACCTCGTTTCATCTGGTGTCGTTGAGAGCTCCACGGTTGCAAGCGCAATCTCGTTCGCAACCACGGCCACCGATGCGCTGACCTTCACCTACGGTGGAAAGACGTACAACGCGACCATTTCGACCGCGCTCACCAAGGATGCGTCCACCATCGCTGACTTGGCGACGGCAATGGCCACGGCGATCAACGCCGCATTGGTCGCTGGTGGCGAGACAGATGTGGTCCAGGTGACCGCTTCCGACTCGGCAAGCGTCTCGGCTGAAGGCGGTCTCGTCTTCAAGGCTGCGAAGTCCCTCAGTTTCGGTTCGTCCCCCAGCTCGAATCTCGAACTGGGCGCTGCGCTCAAGGGACGTGCCTCGACCGGTCTTGAGTCGATGACCACCTCGATCGTCGCCTATGACACCCTTGGCATGGCTCACGAGCTCACGGTCAAGTTCCAGAAGCAGGTGCCGACGGCAACCGGGGTTACCCCGGCAGTCGCTTCGAACACGTGGAAGTGGACGGTTGCCAACCTTGATGCCGGAACGACCCTCAAGGCTGACACCGCGGCTGGTCAGGCATTTGGGTTCGTCTCATTTGACTCGAGTGGCAAATTCCAGTCGGCGACGACCTCAACCGGTCCCGGGGCAACGGCACCAGTGACGGCTACTGATCTGACGGGTTCACGTGTCACGTTGAACTTCGCCAACGGACAGTCTCAGGGCCAGCAGCTTCTGCTCGATTTCACCCGGATGTCCCAGTTGCAGGACGGTAACACTGTTTCGGCGGTGGAGAATGACGGGCACCCGACGGGTACCCTGACTTCCTTCACGGTCGGATCCAATGGCCTGATCACCGGTTCCTACTCGAATGGTGTGCAGGAGGCCCTTGGCCAGATCGCCCTCGCCACCTTCGCGAACCCAAGCGGCCTCTCGCTCGTCAGCCAGAACCTCATGTCGGAATCCGCAAACTCGGGCATCCCGCAGGTCGGTGTCCCGGGTGCCGGATCACGTGGCCAGATCAATGGTGGCCAGCTCGAGTTGTCGAACGTCGACCTCGCGGTGCAGTTCACCGACATGATCCGCGCCGAGCGCGGGTTCCAGGCCAACAGCCGCATCATCACGACGTCCGACGAAATGCTACAGGACCTCGTGAACCTCAAGCGGTAGTGGCCCTCGCCTCCGCGGGCGTCATCGCGGGAAACAGCGCAATAGACGGGCGCCATCTCCTCGGAGGTGGCGCCCGTCGGCTTTTGGTGCCGTCAACAAGGGCTCCGCCACTTCAGACCCTGAGATTGCACCCGATACTTGTGGAAAAGGTTCAACCGCATGGCGTCATGCGGCGTGAGCCATCCATGGCAATGACCAACCAAGAGACCACTCCACCGCCCAAGCCGTCCCGATGGGATGACAAGCGGACGCGCCGTGCCCTGATCGGTGGATCGGCGGGAGTTGCTGCGCTTCTCGGCGCTGGTGGTGTGCTGGTAGCGCGAGGTGGGCTGCCGTGGTCGCTGAAGGCTCCAGCGACCCAGACGGCGAGTGCGCCCGCGCCGACACCGGTGCCGGGGATCAAGACGTGGTCGAGTACCGCCAAGGCCAAGACGATCGACCACCTGGAGTTGCCGTTGTATATGGCAATCCCCACAATCGGGGTTGACGCGCCGGTAGTCGCCGTTGGCCTGACGAATGACGGCTCGATGGACGTGCCGAAGCGCGCCGGCGATATTGGGTGGTTTGAGTACAGCCCGCGCCCGGGGCTACGGGGAAACTCGATCCTAGCCGGGCATCTCGACTGGCAGGGCGCGCCGGGTGTGTTCAACAAACTCGCCTCGGCCAAGTCTGGGGATCCGGTGATCATTCGCGGGGCGGATGGTGTGGAACACAAGTACGACGTTGAGTGGCATCGAGAGTTTCCGGCAGACGGGGCTGCGCCGAAGGTTGTCTTTGAACCTATGGTCGCCTACGGATTGACGCTTATCACCTGTGGGGGCAAGTGGAATCCGGTTTCTCGGCGATACGACTCGCGAGTGGTCGTCCGTGCCTTGCGCAAGTGAGGTTGTGGCAATGATGACGCGATTACATTCGCGGTTGAAATCAACGTCGCGCCTCTCATTGGCAATCTCTGAGGTTGTGCGCCCGTCACAGGTGTGGCGCACTTCTTGGGACGTGGCGTCATGAGTTCCACTGGTTCCTCCCGGGGTTTGTCCGGGACGACCCCTGGCCTCGGTAGCGGCGGGGTGTCTGTCGGTTCGGGCACGGCATCCGCACCCGGTCTGGTCGGCGGGGGCAGCGCAATCAGTGCCTCTTCGCCCGCCGTCCTTTGGATCCCCCCGATTGCCGGGACAGGTCTCAATGGTGCCGGCGGATCTCCATTCCAGCACCTTCGGGTCGGGCAGCAGATCTCTGCGCAGGTCCTCGTGACAGACGCAGCGGCGGGGCGCGCGCTCTTGCTCATGGATGGCCAGCGGGTCGCGGCCGAGGTTCCGGATGGACTGCACGAGGGCCAGGTAGTCAACCTGTCTGTCTCCACGGTATCGGCCGAGCGTCTCGTCTTGAGACTGGTGGAGGGGGGTGGGTCTCCTGCCCGCTCCCCTACGCCGCCGCTCGATCCCAGTGCGGTCCTTCGGGCGCTCGACCTTCCCGACACGCCGGCGACACGGGCGGTTGTGTCCGCATTGGTTGAACGGGGTCAACCCTTGACGCGCGAGACGATTGTCGCCCTGCGGGCGATCGTGGCGCGCGACAGTGGCCAGGAACTGACAAACGCCCGGGGGGCGGTCGACGCCATGCTCCGTGGCATCCCGGTGACAGCGCGAAGTGCGTCGTTGGCGCGTGGTGCCGGGGCATCTGGCGCGGTGGCGGCGCCGATGGGAGACCTCTTCCGAGAACTTATCATCGCGATAGACAGTGCACCGCCTGGCGCGCTTGACAATTCCTTAGATGGTGCGACTGAAGGCTCGCGTGGCGGTTCACGAGGGTCTTCCGGAAGTGCAACGCCCGGAACGTTGCCCGGTCAGGCGGCTACTGGCACTCTCGGCGGTGTGCCCGGTGAGACAACTCGAGGCGCGCTGATGCGCCTGCTTTCGTCAATGGTGGTGCAGTCGCCCACAGGATCCGAACTGCAACGGGTTGTATCGGTGTTGCAGGGTGCACCGGAGGCGCGTCTGGCCCGGTTAATTGCGATGGC
>CANFGH010000210.1 GCA_947446285.1 Chloroflexota bacterium | reverse complement strand
CGCGGCCATCCCGTCATTTGAGCGGGTGCGCTGTACGACGTCTGGCACTGAGGCGACGTGCTACGCGATCAGGTTGGCACGGGCAGCAACCGGGCGAACCCGCATCATCAAGTTCGAAGGTCACTTTCACGGATACAACAATCCGCTTGCATTCAGCATGTGGCCGACACCAGATCCTGCAATAAGTGGACCTCTCGACGCTCCGCGCTCGATGCCAGAGACAAGTGGTCTCCCGCCATCTTCATTCGCCGAGGTCACCGTCGTCCCGTTCAATGAGGCTGAAATCCTGGTCAAGACGCTTGACGCCATCGGTCACGAAACGGCCGCCGTGATCCTTGAGCCGATCAACTACGACGCCGGATGCGTGGTTCCCGACGCGGGGTACCTGGAACTCATTCGACGCGAAACAGAAAGGCGCGGCATTGTCCTGATATTTGATGAAATCCTTTCGGGATTCCGGACTGGGGACTCAGGTGCACAGGGGTACTTCGGAGTTACTCCCGACTTGAGTACCGTTGGCAAAGCCTTGGGGGGCGGGGTACCTCTGTCGGCGTTTGGTGGCCGAGCGGACCTCATGTCAGTGCTGTCACCGACTGGCCCAGCCATTCACACGGGGACCTACAACGCGCACTTGATCCCAGTCCGAGCGGGGCTTGCGTTCCTCGACGTGATATCAGATCCCGGCTTCTATCCTAGAATCCTTCGACTGAGCAATCTCCTGCACCGGGAACTACAGAACGCGTTCTCCAGTGCAGGCTTGCCAGTCCGGGTCCAGGGCTTGGGAGCGAGGTTCGCCATGTATTTCGGCCTGGATCCAAATGTGGAGGTCACCCGATACCGGCACGCGGCCAATTATGACCGAGGGCTCCACCGCGCGTGGGCGAAGGAGATGGTCATGCGAGGTGTGTACACCACGCCAGTGTGGCATCATGGGATCAGCGCTGCCCACACTGATGATGATGTTTCTAAGATTGTTTCTCTGGCATTCGATGCCGCCACGGCAGTCGTGCACAGGGGATAGACCCGAGTTGGAACCGGATCGGCTAAATGCCTGACACTGCGCGGAGGCCGGGAATTGCCCCTGCGGCTAGGTCAATAATTGCGTTCGCTACGACCGACGCGGTAACGGCGTCCGACAGTGTTTCCAGCCAAGTGAGGTGCCGGAACGGAAGCACGACGATCGCGCCGATGATTGCCCCGCGTGCAAAGCCAGGCACTGCGCCAAGCAATGTGTCGACTGACCCGAGTACGGGCAAGCGCCCGCCGGTTGACCGCCACACTGATGTGATGACCATCGTGACGACCCACGCGGCCGTCCGAACCACCACGAAGGTGATGACAAACGCAACGGTGTCCGCCACGGGTCCCACAAGGAACCACGCTCCCGCGTCCCTTATGGGTTCAATGACGCGTATGTATTCACTCGAAGCGACAACAACACTCGCACCGAGAGCGATGATCCCAAGAAGCGCCGCGACAAAGCCTCGTCGCATGCCCTCGATTGTCGTGTAGAGCAGCCAAGTCAACAGCGTGACATCCACCGCATTGAGGGTCCGCAGCCCATCAACCACCTGGATGAAGCCCGGTAAGCTGCTTTGACTGGCGTCCATGGGTGCTCGTGGCCAACTCGTTCAGCAACGCTCGCAGGAGCAACGTTCCTGACCAATCCCCAAAGCTGCGTCAGGATGGGTCAGCCATTGGTGAGCAGGTAAGAAAGGTACTCGATCTCGATCGAGAGGTCGACCCTCGAAAGGTGGACACCCGCGGGTACGCGAACTTTAACTGGAGCGAAGTTCAGGATCCCCTTGATGCCCGCGGCGACCATGACATCAACCACGGTTTGCGCTTCGTTTCCTGGCACTGCGACGATGGCCATGCTGATGTTTTCGTCGCGGACGGCAACCGGAAGGTCTTCCATCGGTCTGATGATCAGACTGCCATAAGCGCGCCCGTGCTTTGTGGTGTCGGCATCGAATGCGCCAGCGATTACGAAGCCCTGTGCCGTGAAGTTGCGATAGCTCAACAGCGCAGTTCCTAGGTTTCCAACCCCGACCAATGCAATTCGCCACGGATGGTTTATGCCTAGGATGTTCTTCAGGCTTTCCTGGAGTTCACCGATGTCGTAGCCGACCCCGCGCTTTCCGAAATTCCCGAAATACGCAAGGTCGCGGCGCACCTGTGCGGCCGTGAATCCAGTAAGGTCGGACATCCGGTCAGACGATAAGGGCTCGGCGTCGCCCGTAGCTTCCAATGTCCTGAGGACCCGGTAATAGGTGCTCAATCGCCGGACGGTCATCTCCGGTATTCGAGGCAGCCGGGCAGCATGCGCGATTGCCGGCACCGGCAGGGATCGCAATTCGGGACGACGGTTTGTCGAGGCATCCCAACCAGGATCGCCGGCCCCGTCTCGCTCATCGATCGGAACAGTCATTCGTTTCGGGTTCCTCCGGGCTGCTTCGGATCGATCTTCGATGGAACGACGTGATGGTAAACCGTGGTTCTGTGGGACCAGAAAACTCACGCATGGAGTGCAGGCAACCCTTGATGGACGCTGGTTTACTTGGGGAACCCTAGTAAACTTTCGACCGGGGATATCACCTCTTGGTTTCTTGTCAATACATACCTGTACAAGCGTACCGTTTGGGCACGTCCCGACTGCACAGGGCAGTGCCTTAGAAGACGCGGCCGCCCACCGGTACGTCTGCGTCTGGTTGAAGCAGCACCACTCGTCCGGAGTCATCTGGCACGCCGAGCACCAGCACCTCACTCATGAATGGGCCGATCTGACGTGGCGGAAAGTTGACCACCGCGATCACGAGGCGTCCGACCAGCAACGCTGGATCGTACTGCGCGACCTGTGCGCTCGACCGCTTTTCTCCCAGTTCGCCGAAGTCGATCGTGAGGCGAAGTGCCGGTTTCATGGCTTGGGGGAACGGCTCCGCGGCGATCACCCGGCCGACCCGCATGTCAATCGTCGCAAAGACGTCGTAGGTGGTCTGCGGTTCGCTTCTTGCGTTCGCCATGAGGACGTTTTCCCAGTCTCGACGGAAGTACCCACCGATTATCGGGCGAAAAACTCTGTTCGTGCCCCATCAATTGCTGTCCGCGGATCCAATCCATCCCGCACGACCGCGCGTCGCACGGATTCAACGGCGCCGATCCAACGACGAGACCCGGACTGGAACGGCCACACTTGCGCGTGCCTGAGTTGCTCTAAGCCGTGGTCATTGGCCTCGT
>CANFGH010000209.1 GCA_947446285.1 Chloroflexota bacterium | reverse complement strand
CGTGGTTGCGAACGAGATTGCGCTTGCAACCGTGGAGCTCTCAACGACACCAGATGAAACGAGGTCGGTCGACGACCCGTTCAGGTTCCCACTGAAGGAGACCATCGAAGAAGACTTCGCATTCACACCCGCGCCGAGCGGGATGGTCAAGGGGGCCGACGGGGGCATCGCCGAATTGATGACCTTCTGCCCGGAGGCATTTGTCTCAGCAACCCAGCCGTTCACACGGAGACCCGTCGCAGGAGAGATCAACGCACCGGTGCTGTCAAGATCGAACGCACCGTCACGGCTATAGAACTTGCGGTAGCCATCGGTCATGATGAAGTAGCCGTCACCGGAGATGGCCATGTCGGTCAGCTTGGAGGTGTTGCTCAGGACACCCTGGGTATTGAGCTTGTCCACTCCGGAGATCGCCATGCCGAGCCCGATCTGGATGCTGTCCTGTCCGCCGGAGCCGATGGCCCCAGGGATCGAACCGCGGATGGTCTGGGCGAGCAACGTCTGGAACGTGACACGGCTGGACTTGAAGCCCGTGGTGTTCACGTTGGCGATGTTGTTGGAGATGACGTCCATCATGGTCTGATGGTTCTTGAGACCGCTGATGGCTGAGTTCATTGCGCGCAGCATGGGAGGTTCCTTCCAGAATGGTTCATGCGTGCTGCGTCGCGGTAGCGCGTGGACTAGGCCCGCCGGATGTCATCCGGTCGTGCAAGCCTCCCTTGCGGGTCCAGCTGTTCATGGTCCTCGAGCTGCTGCGAAGCATCTGTACTACGTTGTGCTGGGCGGTTGTTGCCCTCGTTCACCTACCCGGTGAGGTCAGGCCATTGGCGCATCCTTGCCACCGGCAATCACCACACTGTCGATCTGGGTGAAGACGCTGTCGGACATGCGGTCCGCCCCGACGGCCGTGATGACCATCCGGTTCTTCACACTCACGACGAATGCGAGATCGTCGAGCAGGATGAGCGATTCCTTGCCTCCTTTAAGTCCAGCCTTGTCGACCGCGGCGGCCAGTTTGGCGAGCGACTCCGGACCAAGTTCGACCGACGCCTGTGCCAACCGTTGCTGTGCGTGCGCCGAGAACCGAACCTGCGACACCGGTGGGACTTCCGGAATGGCGGGAATGGACGCGGGAACACCCATCGGCAACACCGATGGAACAGCGAGGCTTTCCTGGAGCACCTGGTCGAACGCAAGGCCGATTTCCCCCCCGGGTTGCCCCGGGCGAGCCGCAGGGGCACGCTCTACCGGGGCGTTTCCCCGGCTTCGCGCAATGCCCAGTAGGCCTGCGTTCGCGTTGTAATCCGTCATGGTTCTTTGCACACGCTCTCATTGCGACTGCCCTTCCTGAGGCAGACGGCTGGTGTTGCTACCCGATTGGCGCGGTTCCCTGTGTCGTGGTCGTCGTGCCGTTGGATGACGACGAGCGTCCCGTTCCTGAGACGGTGGCTGGTTCGCCCGGCATGAGGATCCTGGACACGTCGCTGAGTGCCACCTCTTCGGTGCCAATGCGAAGCATCGGCTTGCCGCTGACCATGGTGACGGCTCGCACCTCGCCGGTGATGACGCCCTCTGCGCCGAATGCCTGAACTTGGCGACCGAGCAGGAGATTGGCATCAGTCATTTGCTGCGCTGTCGCGAGCTCCTTGATGCCCTTGTTGACCTGCTGCATCTGCTCGAGGCTGTTGAATTGCGCCAACTGGGCAATGAACTCCTTGTCCTCCATGGGCTTCATGGGATCCTGATTGCCCATCTGAGCGAGGAGAAGTTTCATGAAATCGTCTTTGCCCAGACCGTTGGCTGTGCCATCGAGGGATTGCTTGGCCTTGGATGCCGAGGTTGCGGCAGTCGAGGTGAGGCCGAGCCTGGCGCGCGTCGCGTCGTCAAGCAGTTTCGGCTTCGCCACAGTCCCGAAACCGGACCCATTCAGCGTTGAAGAGATTGGAGAGGGCATCGGCGCTCCTTGGTTTCTGGTTGCCCGGTTAGTCCGGACGACCAATGGTTCCCGGGTTTGTCACAGTTGCTGACGCCAACGCCCGGCGTCCGCCATACGCTCCAAGTCCCGCACTGACCCGCGATTGCACCCCGAGGGCACGCGTCACGCTTGAAATCGATTCCCCGGACGCGCGAAGGTTCTCGCTTCCCGAATCGGTTGCGGTCGGCGCTGCCAGCGGTGCCACCACTGGTTGCACGTCGAACGGTTGCCCGTTCTGATCGAAATAGACCCGGCCAAAGAAACTGTTTGCCCATTCGCGCCCGCCGTCGCCGGCTTCGGCTTGAGGTCCAGCCTGATCGGACCCCCTCTGGGTTCCCTGTTCTCCCTGCCGACCGGGCTGCCTGCCCGCCTGGTCATCAGTCCGCTCGCGCAGACCCACATCCATGCGCTCCAGTTTGAGCCCGGCCTCGCCAAGCGAAGCACGCAACTGGGGCAGCGCCGCCTCAAGCGCCTTGCGTGCCTCGGGGGTGGAGGTGGTGAGATCCACTCCGATCGATCCCTGGCGCAGCGTAAGGCGAATGGTCAGTGGTCCGAGATTTTCCGGCGAAAGCCGGAGGGTGAATTGGCGTGCCTCGCCCGCACCAGTCAGACGCGCAACACGCACGAGGACTGGGGCGACCTGATCATGCAACTCATCACCGAACGAAGTGCCCGGCGTGGTGCTGGTCGCGGACGCAACATCTGCCAGATTTGAACGCGCCGCCGACTGCATTCCTGAGCCGGAAACGCCTGCTGAACCGGTCGTGCCAGAACCAGTCACGGGAGCAGCCGGAGCCGCTTGAACGTCATCGCCATCAACTGCCGACGCCTGAGCGCCTGCACCTGATGCGCCTGCCGTACCCGAAACAGCTGAGACCATCCCTGCCTGCAAGGTCGGCACGCCCTCTGCATCGCCCGAGGCAAGCCCCGGATCGGCAATGCCCGACGCATCGGCACCCGCTACCTGTTGGCCCGTCCCTGATGACGCAACTGGCGCCACGATTGGCACCACCGTCGCACCACCTGCCTCGGCAACGGCAACGCCAATGACGGCCGCGCCTGACGCGTCGGAAAGTGCTGCCGTCGCCACCACCGGAGAGGCGGGGACCACGTCAGCAACCCCAGCCTGAGCGGGTGCAACCCCAGCCTGAGCGGGTGCGGCCGACGCCTGAGCGGGTGCTACGGGGGCTTGCGCCTCCTCGTCAGCCGCGGTTGCCAATGCCGATGCCAAGGCACCGAAGACACCAGCACCATCCAGTGACACGCCACCTGTCGCCAGGTCCGTCGGCACGATGGCCGGTGCGGAACCGTCGACGGTCAACGTGGCACCCATCTGGCGCAGCGCGACG
>CANFGH010000208.1 GCA_947446285.1 Chloroflexota bacterium | reverse complement strand
TGATCGCTCGTATGGGCCAATCCTGCCCTTGTTTGTCGCCCACCTTGGCACGCCTGACAACCAGGTCGCTTCATTTTCCGGATTGGTTGTCTCTCTTGGAGCGGCGGCGATGGGCGTCTCGGCCGGACTTGGCGGGGTTGTGGCATCCCGGTGGCGGGTCCATCCGCTTCTCGTGGCGTCACTTGTCGCTGGGGTCTGCCTGTGCGCACCGATGGCCCTTGTCGAGACGCCAATGCAGTTCCTGATCCTGCGCGTCCTGATCGGGCTGTTCGCGGGCGGGACCGTGACCCTGATCATGAGCCTGGCGAACACCCGGATACCGTCGGCGTCCAAGGGTACGGCATTCGGGGTCATCTCCAGTGCGACGCTGCTTGGAACGGCCATCAGCCCGCTCATCACCGGTGCGTTGGCCGGGTTTGACTTGCGTCTGGTCTTCGGGCTCAATAGCCTGCTCTATCTGATTGCACTCTTCTGGGTCCTTCGCAGCCCGCAAGTGGTTGCACTCATCGGGGTAGGCACCGTTGCCTCCGGGCCAGTTGAACCAACCGACTGAAAGGCCATCACGTGACTGGAACCGTCGTTCTCGAGAGTTCGCTCACCCCGGGCGCCCGGTTGTTGCCAGTTGCGCTTGACGCCGTCCGCCTTCGGGGTGGCTTCTGGGAAGCCCGGCTTGATCTGGTGCGTCAGGTGACCCTTCGGCAGCAGCATGACCAGCTGGAGGCCACCGGCCGCATCGCAAACTTTCATCGGGCGGCTGGTGCCATCGGCGGGGACTTCAACGGGCGCTACTACAATGATTCAGATGTGTACAAATGGGTAGAGGCAGCGTCATTTTCGCTCGCGACCCATCCTGACCCTGAACTTGAGCACCGGCTGGAATCGGTGGTATCGGCCATTGCGAGTGCCCAACAGCCCGACGGCTACCTCAACACGTATTTCATGTTCGACCTTGCAGCGGACCGTTGGGCTGATCTCACCAACAAGCACGAGATGTATTGCGCCGGGCACCTGATCCAGGCTGCCGTCGCGCACCATCGAGCCACTGGAAGGCGCACCCTGCTGGATGTCAGCATCCGGTTGGCCGATCACATTTGCACGACGTTCGGTCCGACTGCGCGACGAGGCACCGACGGTCACCAGGAAATCGAACTCGCAATGGTCGAACTGTTCCGGGAGACCCGCGATCGTCGGTATCTCGATGAAGCAGTATTCCTGCTGGAGATGCGTGGCCAGCAACCACCCGTCGTTGGCGGATTGCCCTACCACCAGGATCACCTTCCAGTCCGGGAACAGGCCGAAGCCCTCGGCCATGCGGTCCGTCTCACGTACCTCGCCTGCGCCCTTGCGGACGTCTCGATGGAGACCGGTGACAAGGGATTTGGCGTGGCCGCACACGCCCTTTGGGAGAGTGCCTTTGCGCGCAAGGCGTACGTGACTGGTGGCCTCGGGGCACGATGGCAGGGCGAGGCGTTCGGCGAGGACTACGAACTTCCGAATGACACGGCATATGCCGAGACGTGCGCGGCGATTGGCGGATTCATGTGGTCGTGGCGTCTCCTGATCGAAACTGGGGAGGCGCGGTTCGCCGAGGCCATGGAGACGGCACTCTACAACGGCATCCTGGCCGGCGTGTCCCTGGACGGCGAGGCGTACTTCTATCAGAACCCGCTTTCTGATCGAGGGCGCCACCGGAGGCAGCCGTGGTTTGGCACGGCGTGTTGCCCGCCGAATATCGCGCGCCTCCTGATGAGCCTTCCCGGATATCTCGCTTCAGTCTCGGATAAGGCACTGCATCTCCATACGTATGCATCCGCGCTGATTGATGTGATCGTTCCGGCTGCGGGAAGGCTGCAGTGTGCCGTGGAGACGGCGTATCCGTGGGACGGGACGGTCACCATCGATGTCCTCGATGCCCCGGATGTGCCCGTGACCCTCCACCTCCGCATTCCTTCATGGGCGGATGGCTCCTCCGTTGTCGTTGGTGCGCAGGTCTCCGAAGATGTGCCTGTTGGCGCGTACTGGGCGGTGACCCGGCAATTCGCAAGTGGTGACCGCATCGTGCTGACCCTGCCGATGAGGACACGCCTCATCGAGGCACATCCGCGTGTCGCATCGAATGCCGGCCGGGTTGCCCTAGTGCGCGGGCCTGTCGTGCACTGCGTGGAGGCTGCCGACCATCCGGGCGTCGAGGTCTCGGCAGTTGTGATCGATCCTCAGGCGGGATGGGACGTGAAGTCGCTTGAGGGGTTGCCTGGCTGTCCGCACGCACTGGTAGGGGTGGGCGCGACGCGTGGAGATTCGGGTCCCACCGCGCCCCTGCACCGCACTCGTGCCCCGAAGGACTGGCGTGCCGCCATGGTTACCGCGGTGCCGTATTTCGCGTGGGCAAACCGGGAGGCGGGTGCGATGGCGGTGTGGCTTCCGGTGATGCAACCGGATTGAGAGCGTGATGCTGGCAGTCCGGCAGGTACCATGTGCAGCGACGCCGGGGGCATTGTTACCCTTACGTGAAAGTGTCTCCGCAAGGATTCTCCCGAGGGTATGACCTGACGGAACCCATTCAGCGGGGATAGGCTATGGTGTCACTTGAACTTCTGCTGCCGTGAAGGCCTCGGCCATAGCACGAGATGTGCAGGTATCCAACGAAGGCGCGCTGAGCGCCGGGGAGAGTAGGACGTGCGTGAATCCGTCACCGCTACACACGGGCCCGTGGGACGTGAGGTGCGCGCCCAAGTCCGTCCGCGGGGGCTGTTCCGCCGTGCTTTTCATGGTGTTCGGAGCCTTTTGTCATCCGTAGGTGCCCAACGTCAATCAATCTCAATCATCGTGGCAATCGGGCTTGTCCTGTCCGTCGTCCTCATTCCCGGTGGCACAACTGGCGGAGTGACCGCCGCCCCGGCGTACGGCCCTCTGGCGAACCTGACGGTCAATGACATGGTTGTTGGCGGGGCCAATATCTACGCCGCGACGTCCGATGGTGTCTTTAGCAACACTGCCGATGGTAAGTCCACGATGTGGACGCCGATGTCGACCGGTCTTCCAACGGGAGCGATCAGTTCCCTGACCTTTGAGCCAACCTCACAGCGCCTCTATGCCGTGGCGCCATCAGGCCTCTATGTGCTGAACATCGGCACGCCTGCGTGGAACGCGACGCCGGTCGCGGTCCCACCGTCTGGCTCCTTCACGACGATTTCGATGTACGGCCCACGGATTGCCTACCTTGGCACGACGAGTGGCGCCATCCTGAAGGTCGATGTGACCACCGCGACGTCCATCGTGGTCTCGGCGGCTGGACGGTCCAATGCCATCGCGGCTTTGATTCGGGTGGGTGATGTCCTCGTGGTCGGTGA
>CANFGH010000207.1 GCA_947446285.1 Chloroflexota bacterium | reverse complement strand
TCCTTTGATCCTGGACCAGGCGCAGACACGGTCGTCGACATTTCATCCTCCCGAACCGCTTCGCACGATTCGATCTTTCCGCCTATTGAACCACGATATCCCCATGATCGGCACTCCGCATACCGCCCAAGCGACCGCAAGGGTGGCAAATGGGAGTGCCTGATGCGCATACCGGCCCGGAAAGACCCATGGGTTCGGCACGCCGGCCATGAACGCGTAGAACGGGAGAAGCGTCATCGCAATCCCCCAAGGAATGATCCATCGCCCTGAAACCACTGACAAACCAAGGCCAACCCAAAACAGCACAAGCAACGCCGGTTGATCCGCAAAGAGGATTTCGCGGAAGATTCTCTCAAATCCGGTAACTGAGTACTCAAGAAACTGCATCGGCGTGTGGTAACCGAAGAAGTACGTTATCGGTGAAATCACAGGGCCCGCAGCCCAATTGGCAGCATATTCGGCCGCTGACGGAAATCCCGGTGTTCCCATGCGTTCAGGGAACTCAAGGTTCCGGTTTACGGACGCCCCATACGTTCCCGGCCAGAATGGATCACCCTGCGTGGCCCAGTACCCAACGTACATCGGCGCCGCGAAACCCAAGGCAAGCGCAGCGATCGGAACCCAAGTCCGCCAACCCCAACGAAACATCGCGGTGAAGGTCCCACCGACCATCGCCACAAGGACCACCATGTCAGCGCGGACGAGGATGACCCCCGCGCCAGCCACTCCTGCCAGGACAATTCGCCACCACTCGAGAGTTCGCCCCGCGACTGGCCACCGGTCCCCAATGGGCACCCGAAACCACACCCGGAAGTCACTAGCAAGTGGTCGCCATACGCGTCCTGACGACATCACGAGTACAAGCACCAGAATGAAGCAGGTGACCAGTTCCTCGCGGAGTCCATGAATGGCATTCGAGATGTGTGGCACGTTGACCGCCACCAGAACTCCGGCTCCTACACCGACCAACGGATTTATCCGGTAAGCGCCAATCAGCACGGTCAGGAACGCCACCGCACTACTGCACAAGATGGATACCAACCTTGTGTGAAATGTCGAAAAGCCGAACGCTGATGCAAACCAACGAATCACCGCGGGCCAAAGCGGTTCACGACCGTTGTGGCCGCCGGCGTAGAAGACCGCCGCGAAACTCGTCTGACGGTCATATCCTGCTTCGCCAAGTTCCTTGAGGATCGATACCGTCCGGATCAGGGGTGAGAAGTTGATTTGCTTCTCGGCAAACTCCCGCGCAATCGCAAGGTACCCCTGTGCGTCCGGGAGAAGAAAGTCGTACCGTACACGGATCAGCGTGTCCCAACGCACCCCGAGTGCAATCACGAACACAGACAGCGCCCCAAACATGACCAGCGACGATACGGATGGCACATTTCCCCTGTGCCCGCCAAGTCGGACCAAAGCCACCAACAGGCACAAGACCAGCGATATGGCGGGAAACAGGCGGAGCACAAGCTGAACCGACGTGGTGAGATCGAGATCGAGTGTGGATGTCGGGCGCACCAAGCCCGGAAAGGCCTCGGCAATAGACGTGCCGAGGCCCCACCCGGTGTCGCACACGTACGCGATGACGAGGACCAATCCGGACGCAACAAGGCCCCCCCACCAGGCAGACGCGGGCCGGGACAGCCAGCGACGCAACCCAACGTACGTCGCCAAGGCAGCCAATCCACCCCACGGAACAACCGGGAAAACCGGATGGGGTGCCGTCATTGGATCGACAACGACGCTGACAACCATCGAAGGCAACACCAGCATCGGTTCGGAAGCTGTGTTCGTCGCGCGGAACCTCAGAAGGTAATTCGCGGCGTTTCCGACCGATGGCGTCAGGTCAACCGGCTCACTTCCAACAACATCACCAATCGACCTGTCGGTCAAGATCGTCCAGTACGTTTGTCCACGGTCGATTGATATGTCGAGTGCATTGGTGAAGACCGTCTCCGGGACTGATCCCGCAATCTCACCCTTCTGGAGAAATCGTCGGTTGTAGAAGTTTGCCTTGAGCAGCGCAATTGAACGTGGTGGACGATCCAGCGTGAACGTGATTGCACCGTATGCCGCGGGCTTGAGCATCAGGCCCCGTTCACCGAGGTCAAAGCCCTGCAGACTAACGATTCGGGCATCACTTATAGAGTAATTAAAGAAAGAACTGTAAAAATTGTATTTCTGGCCATCTGGTGGGTCGTCACGAAACCATCCCTGCATCGCATCTGGATAGAACGCACCCGCCACCGTAGCACCGGTAACCAGTGCAAGGAGTGCAGGAAACCGAACGATGAGCGCACGTTCGCCAACGCGGGACCGTCGCGACCACGCATCGCTGACCTCACTGACGACGCCGAGGTTCTGCCGATCTGCTTCCAAGATCGTGATTGCAATGACTGCAACCAGTGTAGCGAGAGGCGTGTCGGGATGAAGGACGAGTTGGAGTACCCAGAGGATCACCGGACGACTTATCTGGGTTGCAGTGACCGTCCCGACATTCAACACGACTGCGAGGATGCTTGTCGCGAGGACAAGCGCAACCGTGACCTGGCGCCACCACCGTGACGGGAGAGAATGCACCCACGCCCACGCACGTCCGGTGGATGCAGTGTTGACAAACACCACCCACGCGCATGCGACCAGAGGCAAAGGTAGAACGAGCGAGCGCCAGATGCCGCCTACGCGCACCAAGGCATCAATCAAAGACCCGGGCCATTGCGGTCGCACGACCGTGGCAACAACTGCAACCGCGATGGCCGCTATCCACCAAGCATCCGCCGGTCCGGAGACAGTCCGGCGGGTGCTGAGCGGGCTCATCGTCACGGCCACTTCGTAGGTCTCATCGCTCGGTTCAGGTCGCATTCATCTCCACGAACGCGGCGTTCGGCACTCCAGCGCGGCGACTGTCACCCAGATGCGACAGCAGAATTGAGTGCTCCGCCCAAATACTGGTCGGCCCTGCCCAACTGGAAAACGTCCGGCACCCGCCTCACGGGTGCGCTCACCGTGTGGGGACCTGTTTCACCACGATCCACGGTAGACCTCAAGGACGCCCGCCGCCGTCGGGATCCTTGGGTTATTCGTGATCAATCGCGACGCCGACAACGCCCCCTGCACAAACCCTTCGAGGGCCTCCTCGGGAACGCCAACGTCACGTAAGCCCGATGGCATGCCCACATCGCGCGATAGGCGGCGGACCGCCTCCACCGACCGATCCGCGGCCTCGCGAAGGCTAAGTCCCCCGACTGGTTCCCCAAGAGCCTCGGCAAGCCGGGCGAACTTCGCCACGTCCCCAGGGATGTTGTAGGCCATCACTGCCGGAAGCAAGAGCGCGTTCGCCATGCCATGAGGCACCTTGTACGCACTGCCAAGGGGGTACGCCATCGCATGGCACAGGCCGGTACCGGCCGCCACGATCGTGATGCCTCCGTACATGCTGGCCAGCAACTGGCCAGTCCTTGC
>CANFGH010000206.1 GCA_947446285.1 Chloroflexota bacterium | reverse complement strand
AAGACCACGTCACGTTCCCGCGCACTGGGCGCGGATGGTGCCTGCATGAGTTCGAGACGAGGCCCTCCAAGCGCCGTGCCGCAACGGTCGCAGAACGATGCCCCCGGTCGGGGAAGGGTCAGGCACTTGACACATGGCGCTCCGGGACGCATTGGCGGAGGTGCGCGTCGCGGTGCCCCCATCCTCATGCCGTCAGACACCTTCGTCTCCCGGATGACCGCTACCCGTGCCCATGCCCACCCATCCCGAACGAGTGCTCATACGCGAGTGCGAAAAGATAGCTCAAGGGTGTTGGGGAGGTTGACGACCCTGCCCAGTCAGGATCCGGAGCAGATGCGCGTGTCCCCTGCAAGGTGTCCTTGAGGAAATCGGTCATCTGCGTCCACGCCTTACCTTGCGCACCACCGGCTGCAATCCCGGCGGCATCATGTACAAATGCATGGGGCTCACCGTCGTACACCGAGACCGTGTTGCGGACCCCCGCCTCCGTCAAGCCCTTCCGGAACGCTTCAACCTGATCAAGTGGGATCGTGGTGTCGGCACCTCCGAAGATCCCAAGTGTGGGTCCGCGCAACACCTTCAGTTTGGCAGGGTCGGTTTCTGGTGACCCGTAGAAGACGACCGTCGCGGCCATCACCGGATTGTGCAAACTGTAGAAGAGTGACGCTCTGCCGCCGAAACAAAAGCCGGCGGTTGCGACGCGAGCGATGTCGGCGTCTGGTTGCGTCTTGATCCAGGCGAACACCGTGTCAAGGTCGGAGTTGATGTCCTCCGGGCGTGTGGTGATGGTCTGGTAGATCGCACGAGGAATCCATTCGGTCGTCTGACCCCGCATCGTGTCGGGTGCGATCACGAGATACCCCTCTTTTGCAAGGAGGTCGGCCTTGCCCACTATGCTCGCATTCAGACCGTAGAACTCATGGATCATGATCACGACTGGACGGGGACCGGCCCCCTTCGGTCGGGCGACATATGCCCGCACTGGAGGCGAACCCCCGCCACCCGGAATTGTCACGTTGGTCACCGCCGAAAGCCGGTCACCACCTACTGCGTAGTCGAAGGCCACCGATCCCACAAGACCAATGACGACGGCAGCGAGAACGGCAATTCCCCAAGTCAAAATGCGTCGAGCCAGTCTCATCAAATTCCCCATTCGCGCCGTTGTCTTTGCGCGCTAATTGTTGCAAAGCGTACCGGCACTGTGGCGGGACTAAACGTGTCGGACGAACGGGGTGCGGCACTGTTATGGTGTATCGGCACTCGGTCCGAAGGAGTTACGGACTCCAGTCCGGTCGCGACGTTGCCTCCCCGCACGCAGCAAACCCGGGCCCATAGCTCAGCGGTTAGAGCGACTCCCTCATAAGGAGCAGGTCGCAGGTTCAAATCCTGCTGGGCCTACCCGGACCCCCTCCCCGCAACGCGCACGCTACGATTGAAATCGAGGGAACCTGCTCGTAGCAGCGACGCCCATACGACGCGTAAGCGCGAGGTGAAGCCAAAGTGCAAAGTCTGGCAAGAACGACTATCACGGTCATCGTCACGGGACTTATCCTGGCGATACTCATCATGGCAATCGTGGGTGTCGCAACCGCCGGACTACTCATCTTGGGTATCGCGTTGATCGGGACGAGCGCATTGATGCTTTTTCGCCACACGCGTGACCTGTCTGGCAAGACGCCGTCATGGCAACCGATCATTGTCGAACCCCGCCAGCGTCGCCAGCGACCATCATCAAAGCAACCCGAAGTCATCGAGGGCGTATCCAAGGACGCCGAGTAGCGCAGGACCGGTCCGAATGGGAAATGGCATGAGACTGTTGGTCGTAGGCGGAACCGGGACTATCGGGGTGGAAGTCGTGAAACTGCTCGAGACTCGTTACGACGTTGTTGTGGCAAGCCGTACCTCGGCAGTACGTGTCGATATCAGGGACAGCGCCTCGATAGACCAACTCATCTCAATGGTCGGACCAATAGACGGGGTGGTTTCGTGCGCTGGAAGCACGAAATTCGGCATGTTGGATGAGCTTTCCACGGAGGACATTGCCGAAAGTCTCGCGAACAAGCTCATGGGTCAGATTGCCTTGGCAAGGGCGTCAGTACCCGCCATCCGTGACCGCGGTGTGATCGTGCTTTCGTCAGGCTTGCTATCGGTCAATCCGATAAAGGGAAGTACCGCAAAGTCGGTCGCCAACGCCGGCGTTGAGGCATTCGTGCGCGCTGTCGCGTTGGAACTCCCCCGAGGAATTCGGGCCGTCGCCGTCAGTCCGGGATGGGTTGGCGATCCTCCGGCAGATCCGATCCAGGATCCACGCCCGTTCACCTCAGCTCGTCAGGTCGCGCTCGCGTATCTGGAGGCGATCGAGGGAAGCATGACCGGCGTCACGATCCCCATCGGCGCGGTCCATCCATCTGCGTGAAAATTCCGCGCGCGTACGAATGACCCGCCGCACGCTGAGAGTCGCACCCCCACATTGAAGGTTTGCCTGAAACGGCCTCGCCCCCGGAGGCGTTGACCACGCACCCGGAGGCGAGGCTTACCGGTCTTGGTGGACGGGATTGTCCTAGCGGCGTGGTGGAGGGTTCGCGCCACTCGCCGGGCCCTGGTTGCCACCAGGAGGTGGTGCCGTCGGTCGGGATGCACCGCCGGGAACAGCAGGTGGCGGCGACGTGTCGACCGCGAGACGGGTCATCGGGATCATCGTCCCGGTGGCGAGTACTGGGTCACCGGCCGGAGAGAAGACGCTCCCGTCTTCGGTTCCGGACTTTGCGAACTCGATCTCGTGCGTCAGGAACTGGCCCCAGACATATAGCATCGCCGATGCCTTCTCCGCGGGTAGGGACGTGTTCTCGTAAGCGACCACCACATTACTGATCGTCCGCGGGTTCGGATCTCCGGCGACCATCGTGTGGACACCGTCAGCAAACCTGGCGGGGCCAATGCGGCCGAATTGCCAACCGACGCCATTGAGGGCAGTGAATTGCGTGTTGGTGCCGGTTCCATCATGGGACCTGACTTCGCTGCTTGCGATTGGCGCACCCGACGCCCGATGCGGGTCGGTGCGTGCCACCGCGAGTGCAACGCCTAGTCTTCCCAGATCGGCACGTTCGGCGGCCAGGAACATGTCAGCCTGCATTCGCCTCGTGTCGGTATTCCTCAGAACAACATCGGCGATGGTAGTTTCCCGGACCCACTGCGCCATGCCACGGTCCCATGACTGGTTCTCCCACCAGAGGCGATCACCGTCACGCAGGCGGATAAATTGGTCGGTCAGGATGCGGTGGAATGTCTCCCCCACAAGGGCGCCTCGCATCCGCCGCTCGGAAAGGCCACCTATCCAGAGATCAAGTCGATCGATGGTTCCATAGGCCGTCTTCAGGCGCGACGCAAGTTCGGCATCGGGCGTCACCTAGCTGAAATCCGCATGGGGACGCATCCCCAGAGCCACCCTGGTCTGGTTGAGTGTT
>CANFGH010000205.1 GCA_947446285.1 Chloroflexota bacterium | reverse complement strand
GAGGAGAACCGGAATGGTTTCAATGACACGTCGAATTGTGAATCGAAGCACGGGGCGCCTCAGTCGTCAAAAATGAACGTCCCGGCGCATTGCGCTGTTGCACCTGCACCGGGACGGAACGTCCATAGGTTCAACACGATGCCATTGCGAGGCGGGCACCGTGACCCGACGCCGCACCTCGCAACCACGGACTGCCTACTTGTCGAGCCACACCATGGTGAACTTCTCGGCACCCACCGGGCTCGGCAGGTACCCCTTCACATAGGCGCGGGCAAGCAACGGCACCTTGGTGTGCGCGATCGGCAGGCGAGGCACTTCCTTCTCGATCAACGCGTTGACCTGACGATAGAGCGTGTCGCGCTCCTGGTTGTCAGCTGACTGCTGCGCCTTGACAAGCAACTTGCGCGCCTCGTCGTTCTTCCAGGTGTTTCCGCCACCGTCTGATCCGAAGAAGGTGTAGAGGAAGTTGTCGGTGTCCCCGTTGTCACCGCCCCACCCGAGCATGAACACCGGGAACTCATTCTCACGGGCAGACTTGAGGTACGCAGCCCAGTCCTTCGTCTTGAGTTCAGCGGTGATGCCGAACTTCTTGAGTTCGGCGGCAAACGCCTCGGCAATCTGCTTGGGGTTCGGGTAGTACGGACGGGAAACCGGCATGTACCAGAACTCTGACGTGAACCCGTTGGGGAAACCCGCGTCCGCGAGCAGCTTCTTCGCCGCTGCGACGTCATACGTGAACCCCTTGAGTTCCGTGTTGAACCCGAGCATGTAGTCCGGGATCATTTGCTGCGCGACAACCCCACGGCCGCCGTAGAGCGCGTCCACGATCGCCTGACGGTTGATGCCCACTGCAAACGCCTGACGGACACGCACGTCGTCAAACGGCTTCTTCGTCTGGTTGAAGTTGATGTAGGCAACGTTCAGCGGCGGACGAAGCAGGATGCCGATGCCACGGTCGGCCTTCGCCGTCGCCACATCGTCCGGGTTGACCCCGTCCATCATGTCAATCGATCCGGCCTTGAGGGCAAGGAACCGGGCGGAGTTGTCAGGGATCGTGCGGACAACCACTTGATCGACATTTGACACGTCGCCCCAGTAGTCCGCGTTGGCCTCCATGACGACCTTGTCGCCGGGAACCCATTCCACGAACTTGTACGGGCCGGTGCCAACGGGCTTGCGCTTCGCATTCTCTGGATCAAGTTCGAACGATGCCGGGCTGAAGATGGAGAACGATCCGAGCGCCATGTTCAAAAGGAATGGGCCCTGCGACGCCTTCAGATTGAATCGGACGGTCAGGTCGTCGACCACGTCAACTGAAGAGATCACATCAGGCCACGCAGCAACGTCGGAGTAGTATTCAAAGTCCCCACCGGTGTGGTTCTTGTTCTTGGCGTCGCCCCAACGGTCGAAATTCCACTTGACGGCAGTCGCGTCGAAGGCGGTCCCGTCATGGAAGCGGACCCCCGAACGGACCTTCATGGTGTAGGTCAGGCCGTCAGCCGTCACGTCCCAGGACCTTGCAAGTGCGGGCTTGAGATCCGTCGACGACCCGTTGAACGTGATCAGCGTGTCGAAGAGCTGGTCAGCAAACCGGAGCGACTGGCCATCGGTTACGACGGCGGGATCGAGGCCAACCGGGTCGCCGGCGGTCCCGAAGACAAACGTGCCACCTTCGCCACGAGCCGAGGCCAATGGGATGCGGCTTCCAAACTGCGCGGCGAGCAGGGCAGCCGTGCCCAACCCGAAGGTGTCCCTACGCTTCATGATCCTTCTCCTGTCGATGAACCCCGGGCACCAACTGGATGCGGTGTCCGGTGATCCAATACCCCGGGATGTTGCATCGTTCATGCATCAAGTTAGAAAGCAGTATACCGCCGCGACCATCTGCAAACGAGAGCGGTGGGCACGGTGCACCACGGAGCGTGTACCCGCCAGCAGTCTCTGGGGCCGGGTCAGTCCCCGGAGGTCGCGTGCGCCCCGGGCAGGCCCGCGCCCATGCACGACACAAGGTAGTCGATGGCCTGTTCAAGGGCAGCCACCCGCCAGGCAAGGTCGGCAACCGTCGGCCCGGTGGAACCCGCCTCGCTGGGGGTGTGGTCCACACGATCAAGGTGCGCCTCGATTGCTTCCGACATCCACCGTTCCAGGGTGATCCCCCGGTGTCCGGCGGCCGCCTTCGCGCGTCCCCACAGGCCGGGGTTCAACCGGACATTCACCATCTTCTTCTCGGCCACTCGCCCGTACTCCTAGGAAAAAGGCAGCAGTCCTGATCCGAAAAACCGCAACCGTCTGTACAGATTGAACCACGACCGGCAGATGCGCACCCGTCAGGCCGTCGGCACAACCCCGCGCACAATGCAGATCTCACGCCCTACAAGCAACTCACCACCGCGAATGCGGGCCCCGAACTCGTCGCGAAGGTGTTCCAGAACTCGGACCGACACGCTATCGGACAGGTCTGCCAGGGCCCCACCCCATGACCGTATGGCCTTCACCCACTCCCACATGTCTTCAACCGACCCCATCCGCAGGTGGTCGGGGTACCTGACCGCCTCGACATCGTCGAACCCGGACGCTTGCATCAGGACCTCCAGGTTGCCCGGTTCGGACGCCGGCGCCGGCGACGGAAGCGTCACACCGCCGTACCGTCGCACCGCACGCTCCACCTCAACCAGCCACTCATTCCCGTGCTTCGCGCCCCACGTCGAGACCACAACCATCCCGCGTTCGACCGTCACCCGGCGCAACTCCTCGATCAGCGTCACCGGTTCCGGTGCGAGGTCGAGCGCATGCACCGAAATGGAGTGATCAAACGCCTCCTCGGCGAACTTGAGCACGCCAAGCGCGCCCGCCTGCCACCTGATGTCACCATACCCCGCGGCCGTCGCCCGTGCCTCGGCCACCGCGAGGAAATCGGGGTCGGGATCAAGCGCGACCACCGTCCCCTCCTCGCCCACCCGTGACGCCGCGAGGAATGCCCCGAGGCCGGTGTTCGTCCCGGCATCAAGGATCGTCTGCCCCTCCTCGATCCCTGCCAAGGCAATGACACGCCGGGCGACGCCCAAGAGCGACGGCGCAACCCGCTGGGCGTATTCCTGTGCCGGGGAAATCCGATCGACCTTCACGCTTGCGCCTCAACCCACACGTGCCACAATCAAACCACCTGAAGAATGCCCGATGGACCGCTCCGGGCCCACGTCGGAACAACCCCGCAACCCAGTCCGTCCAGGAGTGGATCTATCGTAGCCCACCGGTCGTGCCTGAAACCGTTTCCTCGTCGCGTATGATCCTGCAACGTGAATGGGTTCCCAACTGAGAACGGCACCGGGGCGTCCGTGCGACCCGCGGGCAGCACGCCAACCACGCGACCGTCTCTCGAACCTTCCCGTGGCACCCCTCCTCAATCCTCGTCACCGGGAACCGAGGAACCCTCCCAGGCCTTCCGGCCCCGGAGGCTGTCACCACCAAGCGGT
>CANFGH010000204.1 GCA_947446285.1 Chloroflexota bacterium | reverse complement strand
CGTCTGGGTTCACGGTAATTCCATCAGCCGTCAGTGAACTGCCGCACCCACCGGGCGACCAGACTCCCGCTCCCTCCGCACGTGCATTGTCCTCGGCCACCCTGAGTTGAGGCGTGAAGATTGAAGGGTTTGGGAGTGCGCGGACTCTTGCGTATCCACCGGACACGAGCAGGTATGCGAGGCTCATGGGTGCGCGCACCATTGGGTTGGGAACGGCGTCAGGAACGATAGCAGCGTTCGGGTCGGTGTCGATGATGACATGACGGAGCAACCGTCCGTCAGTGTCTCGGTCTGGTTGGGTTGGATCTGCAACGAGTAAAAGAGGTGAGCCAGCAGGCATTCGTGTCTGGATGAACCGCTTCGCTTCGTCGACGAGGCACCCAGTGTCCTGGCCTGACGATACCGGTCCAACGGGATCGATACCGATCATCCGCACTTGTTCAATCCCAACCCCGGGAATTGCCACGTCAACTGTCGTCGAATCGATCACCCTCATCGCAACAGTAAAGGGGAAGTCGGTGTCCGCAGTCGATGTTCGAGGTGTACCACGGCCTGCAATCAGCAGGCTCGACAGCACGAGAATCGCTGTCACAATGTCGCAATAGGAAGTGCGTGGTGGGCCTTTCCTCGCGGATGCAACCCACCGAGGGTTCCACCATTTCACGTCTGTCATAGCGATCAGAAACGGTACCAAGTTCGGTTGAACAGGCGCCCGGCTAATCGTTGAAGCTGGCCGAAATCTGTTTGGACCGTGCCGGTCGGGCGGAGCGACGCAGCCGATATCAGTTGGGCTGCACGGTTGACTTGGATCAGTTCAGATTGGTGGTCGCTTGTGTTGACGACCTGGTCGCGTCGTCGGAGGCGATTTGGTGAAGTTGCTCACCAACCGACGCGGGTCTGGCCACCCGTTCACTCCCAATGGTCACTGACCGTGAATGGCCCGACGATGCTCCCGCCGCAGGCCCGATGTCTACGAACTGCCGATTGCAATCGGTGCACCAACATGCTACGGGGAACCGTAGAGGGAGAGAGGGATCGTGTGGTTCCCGGTCTGATTGGATCCAGGACGGGAGGATGTCGCCCACCCACGTGGCGATCCCGAACGCCAACGCGACAATCAGTAGCCCGCCCGGCGCCGATGCAAGCGGGATTCGTGCGCTCGACACGTCACTGATAACCTTTGCATGGATTGCAAGCAGCCAAGAAACGATCAAACCAAGGATCACGAAACTCGTGAAACTGCAAGCCCACGCCAGACGGGTCACCCTGCGGATTTCCGGCTTCCGAAGTTCCTGGTCTTTGGCCACTCGCCCCGAAGGTGGTACCGGTTGAGACCCCGCGATAAACGCAAGACGGACCGCGTGATGGGCGCTGCCACCCCATGGACATTCGGGTCCCCACGCGTGCGGATCGTTTCGGCCCACCATCGCGCCACCTGCCCGTCTGGATGCGCTCCGGGATGGAGCACTTCCATCCTACTCCTGATTTGGTTGGATTGGAACCGGACAGCGTTCGGTTGACCACTAGTTCGCTAGTTCATCGGTCAGAAATCGGCTCAGGTAGCCCACGAGGCGCTCATGGGCCATTACGGTCGGGGCACACCCACCGCCACTCACCATATAGCGTCGATACGATGGATGACGTGTCACGAATGGCTGCTGTAACGTGCGGAAGCCGGTTAATTATGTCGATTATCTCCCGGTTAAGTTTGAAGCAGTTTGCGCGTTTCTCATCTGAACGGTACGTTCATGGTCAGGTCTTTTCCGCGTTGCCGCTGCGCGGCGTCGGTTCGAGACTTTATGCTGTCCTATATTGTCAATACCCACAGTCGGTTGAAAGCAGACATGACGCGGAAAGCAGTCGACCACTTGCGCCGGATTGCTTCTGCCCTCCTCATGGTCAGTGCGCTGGTGGCGGGGTCAGTGGACCTGCGAGGCGCATCTGGCGATGAGTTGCCCATACGCACCACCACCCTCCCGACCGCGTCGGTTCCCGTGGCCGTTGGCGTCACTCCTTCAGCGGTAGCAGTGACGACAACTGCAGTGACGTCATCAGCAGTTGCGTCAACAACCGGGACGCCGTCGATTAGCCTGGCACTCTCTGCGTCGCCGACCTTTGCGTTGGCCACCGAGGCCACTAAGAACGTCGCGACCGCTGTCCCTGCGTATGCTTCTGCCTCGCCGACGATGTCAGTCGCCACCGTGACTGCTACGCCGATCGCACAGTCATCACCAGTTGCCCTCCGGGCGCGGAGTTCTCTCATGCGTGCGGCCTCGGCGACTTTCGAATCAACTTTCGTGAGCATTTCGGCCGGTTCCAGCCATACGTGTGCCGTTTCATCAATTGGTGAAGGGTGGTGTTGGGGCGACAACACAACCGGGCAGGTAGGCGACGGGACGACGACTACGCGGTTTTCACCGGTAGCGGTTGCGCTCCCGGCGGGTGAGACTCGTTGGGCTGCCCTCAGTGCTGGCTACCAACACACCTGTGGTGTCGCCATCAGTGGTACCGCCTACTGCTGGGGAGCCAACACGTACGGACAGTTGGGCGATGCGACGACCACATCCAAACTTGCTCCGACCCCGGTCACCGTCGGCATTATGTGGGCCACGGTAGTTGCCGGGGTTCGCCACACTTGTGGCCTGGATACATTCGGCACCGCTTACTGTTGGGGAGACAACAGCAGCTACGCACTCGGTGACGGCACGACAGTGAGAAGCACGTCACCAAACGCTGTGACGACAGCCGGGCTTGGTAGCTCGGCGTTTACTCACATTTCGGTGGGTCAGTACCACACATGCGCCAAGTCGACCGCCACGGCCACATTCTGTTGGGGCTTCAACGGGTCTGGGCAGCTTGGCTACGGCACCAATGGCTCGGATTCCAACCTGCATCCAGTATCAAACAGCGACCCACTTGGGTCAGTCACCTCGGGCGCGGAACACTCGTGCGGGGTCGTCAGTACCTCCTCGCCAAGTTACATGGTCTGCTGGGGAGCCAATTCGGACGGGCAACTCGGAAACTCGACGACTTCAAGTCAGCTATCACCGGCACGAGTTTCCGGTGAGCGGAATTGGCGTTCGGTAAGTTCGTCGAATAAGACAACATGTGGAATAGACAAGTCTGACATCGGATACTGCTGGGGGTCCGGCGGATATGGCCAAATTGGTGATGGAGCCACCCAGAACCGTTCGGCTCCTACAGCCCTCCTGACCTCGCTCAAGTGGGCCCAGCTGAGTGCAGGTGGATCCCACGCGTGCGGGATTACATTGACGGGAAAGGCGTATTGTTGGGGGTCCAACTCATCCGGTCAGATCGGAGACGGTTCGTCGGTCGCCAGGCAACTGCTGCCGGTCATCATTCCCGCAGACCCGGGCATCTCGTCTATCACCCGCGGGGCATCGAACGCACGGGTTGGCACCACATCTGCGAGTCCGACATTTGTGGTGTCTTTCAGCCGGTCGGTCTCCGGCGTGGCGACGAGCAACTTCAAGATCGTCACCGG
>CANFGH010000203.1 GCA_947446285.1 Chloroflexota bacterium | reverse complement strand
TGATTGGCAGTCCGAAGGCCGCGGTCTTGCCAGTTCCGGTCTGCGCCTGTCCTACAACGTCATTGCCGGCAAGGAGGATCGGGACACACTTGGCTTGGATTGGGGTGGGTTCCCGGTATCCGGCCAGCCAGACAGCGGCCCGAACCGGATCAGTCAGGTCCAATTCGCCGAACGTCCAGTCGGCGGGCATTGCCTCGGTTATGGTGGCCCGAACCGATGCATCGCGACCGGCGACATGACGGCCGGGCTGGTCGTCGGTCCTTGAAGGCCGGGCACTCGTGATTGGTGCCGGCGCCTTTTGGGGGCTCGCTTCGGAAACCGATGGGCGGACTGTCGAAACTGCCCGTGTGACGAGGGGAACAGCCTTGGGCGCAATTGCGGCCCATCGCGGCGGTGGTGCCTTGCCGACCGGTGGGTTCACGCGGAACGGCGTTCCCGACGCGCGCTCGAGACACGACCATGTTGTCGTACGAAGGTATGCGGACCCGCTTCCAGGGGTCAATGAGGTTGAAGTCGGGACGCGCGTGAAGGTGGAGAGTTGGGGCGGGATGGTATCGATAAGCACGAGGGCCTCCAGTGGCAGGTGAGGCCGAACGTCAGGGCCATCACCGGGTAGGACACCGCAGCGGGCACCAAACGAGGTGCGTCTCCATGCGGGGTCCATGGTTGCGACTGGTGCGACTGCGCGCGGTTTGGACCGTCCTCGGAGGGTCGCAAGGCGTGCGGGTTCGGTTTCGGCACCGGAATGGTTAGTGGTGCCTGAAATGCCACAGACCTCTTCGACGCGTCGGCCCCGATGCCTACCGTCCCGATCGTCTCGGACTCGGTGACCTTCGCGGTCATTGGGACGCGCCCATGTCCATTAGTGCGTGTGGCAAGAAAAAAGGGGTGCCAAAGGCACCCCCTCACCGATCTGTTTCCCGCACGGCCACCGAATTTCCGGGCCGTCGTATCGCTCGCAGTTGCATCAATCACGGACATTGTAGCACGTGCGAAGGCAGGGTGGGCAAGATTGGGTCGAGGTGCGCATTAGTCGTCAGCGGAGTTCCGTCAAACATTGTCTGCCGGTGGTGGATGGATCCAGCCGGCCACCTCATCGAGAATCCGGTGGGAGACCATGCCCCACGCGAGTGCGCAGACGACTGATCGCCACCTCCCAGCAAGGAAACTCGCTGCGAAGACCGCTGCAATCGCTGGCACCGAGTGGAATTCGCGGAAGCGGTCGATACCCATCCGTGGCCACCTGGGGTGGAGACGTCCAGAGAACGGGGACCGGTAGGCACTCCGGTGGAACCGGAACGCGCGCACAATCGAGAGATCACCAGAGTGCCAGACGTAAGAAAGGTAATGATCCACGTCGATCAGGACCCCACCGGTGAAGAGCGCGCCAATCCGGGTAAGGGGCCATCCTCGTCGCCAGAGTGGTACGGCCAGGATGGCGGTGGCGAGGGCATGGTGTGGCGGAAGCATCACCGACAATCGTAAACGAGTTCGCAGCTCGCTTTGGAAGGGGTTCGGTCCGACCCGTCCCTGGTCTCCACATTGTGTTAACTCGCGGTGTGAAGACCTGCCCCAAGCGTTGACGTGCCGTGTACTGGCCGTTGTGATGTGGGCATGACACTTCTTCTATGAACACCAGCGCGGGGCTTCTTCCGCAACGGGTCCACAGGGAGGTTTCCAATGCAACGCTTCTTTAGCCGGATGCCAGTAGCCGGTCGGCTCATTCTCGACACCGGCATGCTCATCGCCACCATCGCCCTGATTGATCCGCGTGCGTCCGGCCTTGCGATCCATGAATGGGTCGGGATCATCCTCGGCGCCATCCTGTTTGTCCATCTCACGCTGAATTGGCAGTGGGTCATCGCCGTCACCAAGAAGATGTTCGCGAACCTCCCCCGTGAGACGCGGATCAACCAGATCCTGAACGGCTTGCTCTTCATCTTCATGGCAGTCGCGATCGGTTCCGGCGTTGCAATTTCCGAGGACGCATTGCCGACCTTCGGCATCCTGACGAGTGGATCCCGAGACTGGCTGAACGTCCACGGGCTGAGTGCGAACGCGTCCCTCATCTTGATCGGGGCGCACGTGGCCATGAACTGGCACTGGGTCATCCGCACCGTCCGACGGATTGCCGGCACGACCGTCCGCAAGAACCCTTCACTCCGTCCAGCACAACCCCGCGGTGGGATCATCGCCAACATTCCCGCAGGAGCCCAAACAGATGGACACGTTCATGAGATGGATCACCCCGCCGTTTGTCATCCTCGCCGCTGCGAGTGTCGTGTTCGCGGTTACGTCAATCGGAGCGACGGGTTCGCTTCCCCGCGGATTGCTGTCACAGGCAAACCTCAACTCGGCACCTGCTCCAGAGTCCGGCGCTCGGCTCGCCAGTCAGGGGCCGATCGCGCGTTCAGGCGATGCCAGCGGCCCTTCGTCACCAGGTGCAATCGTTCGCTCGGTCCAACCCGGGCGTCGCAACCTTGGTGGGTCGGCGGGTGGCATCATGGTGCTCGTCACCCTTCTCACCAAGTCGGCTCTTGAGATCGGTCTGCTGGGACTGGCGACGTATCTCGCCTAGTTTTTCTTCTTGCAGCGTCGTGAAGGCAATCGCACGCTCGCTTGATCGAAGTTTCGCCCGTCTGGTCATTGGGACCCATGCGCAATGCTCGCATTGGCATAAGATTGGACTCCCGCGGACCGGACGGGCCCCCTCATCGCTGTTCGCAACTTACTGAAAGGTTTCCCGCCACATGCAGTCGTTCTGGGCACGCATTCCCAAAGCCGGCCGTCTCGTTCTCGACATCGGCATGCTCCTGGCGATGATCCTCCTCATCGATCCCCGTGCTTCTGGCATTGCCCTCCACGAGTGGGTTGGCATTGTGATCGCTCCCGTTCTCATCTTCCACCTGACGCTGAACTGGCCGTGGATCGTGCAGGTCACGCGCACGCTGGTGCGACGATTGCCGCTTGAGACGCGGATCAATTCCGTCCTCAATTCGCTCATGTTCGTGGTGATGGTGATCGCGATTGTCTCGGGTGTCCTGATCTCGCAGGAAGCACTGCCGTGGATGGGGTTCAACGTCACCGGGTCGTACACGTGGCGAGGCATCCATTCGTTCTCAGCACTATTTGTCTTGATCATCATTGGCGCGCACTTGGCAATGCAGTGGCAATGGATCGTCCGGACCGTCAGGCGCGTTGCTGGCATGCCGGCACAGCGTCGGAACCTGCGTGTTGAAGAGGTGAGCCGATGAGTTTCCTGACCCGTTGGGTGATCCCGCCCTTCGTCATCCTCGCGGCGTCGATCATCGTGTTCGCCGCCACCTCGGTTATTGCAACTGGAAGCCTGACCGGGACCGGTGCGACCCCTGCTCCGGAGGCAACTGGCGAGATCCGGCGAGGTGACCGTCCCCCGCCTCATCTCAGGGCCGAAGGTGGCCGGGAGGGCCATCTTCCACCAGGAGGCGAACAGTTTGGCGGGCATAAAGGTCCGGGTGGCGCGTTGGGTTTCCTCGCGCACGGCTTCGGGTTCATCGGGATACCCGGTT
>CANFGH010000202.1 GCA_947446285.1 Chloroflexota bacterium | reverse complement strand
GTGGTGCCGGCGTGGGCCAAGTACTGGGACCACCCGGATGTCACCCGCAACCGGATTGCGATGGCGTTCAGGAAGGTTGCGTTCAACGAACCGCCGTTCCAGGGGCTTGCATGGCGCGGGCCGCTTTCCGAGGCGTCCGAAGCAGTGAACGACTCCAACGTCATGACCGACATGATGGGCGAGATTCTCGGTGGCAAGCGTGTCGACCTGGCCGTCCGCGACGCACATGTCCGGTCCGTCCAGATCTACAAGGACTTCGGAAAGAAGGGCGAGTAGGCCCACCGAGGCGTTGGCATCCGAACCGTCGGAGGGCAGCCGTGGACGGTCCAAGAGGTATGGCCAGAGTGCGGGTCACTGAGGTGATCCCGTACTCAACGCCAACTACCCATATCCCGACACAGGGGTCTCAATGGCAGTGTTGATCAAGCCTGATCCAGTTCTCCCCGCGACGCGAACGTCAGGTGTGCGTCGGCCGGGTGGCTTACCAGTCTTCATGCGTCGGGCGTTCGGTGAGGACTGGGCAACCGCCTATGTGTTCGCCGCGCCTATGCTGCTCCTGCTTGGCGGCCTGATCGCATGGCCGCTCATCGAAGCGTCGCGGATGAGTTTCTACAACGTCATCGGTGATCGCTGGGGCGCCTTTGTGGGGTTGGGTAACTACCAGACACAGATCGAAGACCCAATTTTCCGCAGATCCTTCTGGCTGACCATGCAGTTCACGACGGAGGCCGTTCTCGTCAAGTTCTTCATCGGTCTCGCGACGGCACTTGCCCTCCACAATGTGAAGCGCTTTTCCGGGATCCTGACCGCACTCATCCTTGCGCCGTACATCGTTCCCGAGGTCGTCACCGCAGCGACTTTCCGGTTGATGTACAACCCCCAGTTCGGTGCGTTGAATCTGACCATCGGAGCGGTATACGACCTGATCGGTGGCGCGGCGGTGTGGGGGCCGGCGTTCAAGGGAATTCCCTGGCTCGGCGATGCGAACCTCGCCCTGCACGCGATGGTGGCGGTCAACGTCTGGAAGGGGGTTCCCTTCTTCGTGCTGCTTTCACTCGCCGGACTGAAGTCGCTCGATGCCGAACTCTACGACGCGGCGGCCGTGGATGGCGCTAACGCGTGGCAACGTTTCCTGCACATCACGTTGCCGGGACTCCGGTACGTGATCATCGTCGAGACCCTGTTTTCGACGGTCTCGACGTTCAACACTTTTGGTCTCGTGTACCTAATCACCGGAGGTGGTCCTGGCGGTGCCACCCGCCTGTACGCGGTTCGGGCATACGAGTTGATCGGAACACTGCGTTACGGACACGCCGTCGCCGTTGCCTTGCTCGTCGCGCCGCTCCTTGGTCTTGCGGTCATCGTCCTAGGGCATTTCATCCGGGCGGGACAGCGTGGTGGCCAGGAACAGGAAAGTGCGATCTACAAGGGCGTCCTGTTCGTCGTGTGGCCGGCCAAGATGATCATCCGGTTTGCCGTTTCCATCTTTTGGGCGATCAATGAGGTCGTCGAAGCGTCGTTCGGGTTGGTAAGCCGGGCGTTGTTCCCGGCAGGATCGGTGGTGGCGTCCCGGTCGCAGCGACGGGTATTGCGCGCCCTCTCCGCCATCGGGATTAGCCTGACAATCCTGATAGTGACCTTCCTTGAACTCTATCCTTTCTACTGGATCATCATAACGTCGTTCAAGTCGGTGCTTCAGTTCCAGAAGTTTGAGTCCATCTTCTGGCCCACACCATGGACGTTCGTGCATTATCAGGAAATCTTCACCAATACCGCCCAGTTTCCCCTGTGGCTGTGGAACACGGTGAGGGTTGCCATCGTCTCCATGGCGATTAGCCTGATTGCTTCCGCCCTCGGGGCGTATGCACTCGTACGGCTGCGGTGGCGGGGTGCCGGGTTCGTTTCCACGGCAATCCTCTTGACGTACCTGATGCCCGGGATCATGCTCGTGGTGCCGCTTTACCAGATCTTTGCGGCCCTGCAGCTCACGAACTCGCTGGGGAGCCTGATGGTTGCGTACCCCACGTTCCTGTTGCCCTTCGCGTGCTGGCTCTTGATGGGCTATTACCGTAGCATTCCCGAGGAACTCGAGGAAGCGGCGCTGATCGACGGGTGCAACCGCTTCCAAGCGTACTTCCGCATCGTGCTACCGCTTGTGCTTCCGGCATTGATGGCTGTTGCCCTGTTCGCATTGACAAATGCGTGGAACGAGTTTCTCTTCGCCTTCGTGTTCATTCAAAGCAACAGTGGAACGACCCTCCCGGTCGGCCTCGGGCGATGGATCATTGGGGACGTGTTCCGTTGGGGCCCGATCATGGCAGCCTCGGTTGCGATGTCGGTTCCGGTGGTGGCGTTCTACGCGATGGCGCAGCGGTTTCTCGTCGAGGGATTGACAGCCGGCAGCGTGAAGGGCTGATCCGCTCCCAGGGTGCCTAGGGTGAATGTCCGATCAAAGGTCGTTGGGTGACAAGTGCATTTGCACCTGTCACCCAACATGTTTGTTGGGACGGAAAAGCGCGTATGGCAACCTCCCTTGGTGACCGTCCTGCTGCGCACCTTGTTCACATCCTTTGCCCACCCCATGCGCTCGCTGGCGAAGGAACCGTTTGACGCTAACCTGCATCCAGTTGGAGCACGCGCTACGGCGATGCAGCGGGGCTCGAGTTCAATCCTCATGCGGGGCTAAGGATTGACTGCAAGTGGGAGTGGCGTCTGTGCCGTTGCAGGAATCATGGTGGCATGAACCAGTTGAGCCTCGCGAACGGTTTCGAACGATCCGCCAAGCGCACGCGCCGGCCGGCCTTCGTGGAGGAGATGCTCGCCGTTGTCCCGTGGGACGCCCTCGTCGCCCGGATTGCCTCCTTCACCCCAGCGGGGACCACGGGACGCCCGCCGTACCCGGTCATACTGCTGCCGCGGGTCCACTTCCTGCAGCAGTGGTTCTCGCTCGCCGACGAGGTGGCCCGTGAGGTGTCGCACGACATCCCGGTTTACCGGGCGTTTGCGGGCATCGCCCCCGGCGCCACCGGCATCCCGGATGTCACCACCATCCAGCGCTTCCGCCATCTCCTCGAGCGCCGCCACCTGGCCACCGCACTCCTCCGGACGGTGAACGAGGTACTCGAGGCGCAAGGCCAGATGGTCCGCCGGGGCACACTGGTCGATGTGGACGTGCATCCAAGGAGTGGATAGTCGCCAGCGCACCGGCCACACTGGCCGGGCAAGGAGACATCATGGCCCATCGACGCATTGTTCCCGTTCCGGTACCCGCACGGGGACCGGAACGTCCTCCACCGACCAGCCGGGACCTGTCACCGCCACCTTCGATGATCTGCCCGTGCCGATCATCCGGCCGTACGTTGCCCCGTATTCCCCGGAGTTCTGCCACCAGGCGGTCCTGCTGACACGGTCCCGCACTGTTCCCGTGAGCCATGTTGCCCGGGAACTGGGCATCAGCAATGATAGCTTGCGCGACTGGATCACCCGGGCCCGCCGCGACCCGCGCCAGCTGCACGAGAGAACCCTCTGCGAGACCGGGCAGGCCGAACTGGTCCGCCTGCGGGCGGACAAGCATCGCCTCCT
>CANFGH010000201.1 GCA_947446285.1 Chloroflexota bacterium | reverse complement strand
GGTCCGAGATGTCGCGCAATGACAAAGAGGCTCACGGCAAGGTTCCGCTGCAGACGCTTCGCGCGGACATTGACTACGGGCAGTCAGAGGCGGCCACAACGTTCGGCCGCATTGGCGTGAAGGTGTGGATCTACCGAGGCGACGTCGCACCTGGCCAGAAGGTCGTTGACCCGGCTGTCCAGGAGCCACGGCGGTCGAGCGACAGCCGGTCTGGCGGGCCTCGTGGTGGTGGGGGTGGTGGTTCTCGTGGTGGGTTCGCTGGTGGCGGTCCGCGTGGCGGCAGTGGTGGCCGGAGTGTCGGACAAGGCCGCGGCGCAGGCACGGGGCGAGGCGCCCCCCCGGCGCGATAGTTTGTTATCGCGCTTTGCCGGTCGGTATTGTTCGGCTTGGCGCGGCGAGCGATTTGGACGGGATTGAGGAGATCATGACGCGATGTTGATGCCAAAGCGCGTCAAGTATCGGCGGGTGCACCGCGGGAATATGCGCGGCGCTGCGAGCCGTGGCAATTTCATTGCGTTTGGCCAGTTTGGCCTTCAGGCGCTCGAGCCGTGCTGGATGGACAGCCGACAGATTGAGGCTGCCCGAATCGCCATCACGCGCTACATGAAGCGTGGAGGCAAGGTTTGGATACGGGTGTTTCCGGACAAGTCGGTCACCGCCAAGCCAGCGGAGACACGCATGGGAAGCGGCAAGGGCGCACCTGACCATTGGGTCTGTGTCGTTCGGACGGGACGTATGCTCTTTGAAGTTGAGGGCGTTCGGGAGGACGTAGCGCGCGAGGCCATTCGCTTGGCGCAGTACAAGCTTCCTATAAGGACGAAATTTGTCACTCGTGCAGATTTCCCTGACCATGAGCAGGCGTCGGAGGCTCAGCAGGCTCTTGATAGTCGAGCGGCGGTCGTGTCGGTTGGTGAAGAGGATTCTGAGTAATGGCTATGACAGCCTCGGAGTTGCGTCAGTTGACGGCTGCAGAGCTGGCCGAGCGCCTTGGCGAGGCTCGTCAAGAGTTGTTCAATCTTCGGTTCCAGCTTGCGACCCGCAAGTTGGAGAACCACAACCGGCTTGGCGAGGTGCGACGCCAAATCGCTCGCATTTTGACCATTGCTGAGCAGCAGCGCCAGAGTTGACGCTGCGGTGGCGTGCGTTTGTGCGCCGCAGGCGTGCAGTTCTGTTGTAGGGAGTATCTGGTTGTGCGTGAACGCAAGAAGGTTCTGGTCGGGCGGGTTGTCAGCAATAAGATGCAGAAGACGGTCGTTGTAGCGGTCCAGTCACTTCGCCGTGACCGGCTGTATCAGCGAATGGTTCGCCATACCAAGAAGTTCCTCGTCCATGATGAGCATGCGTCGAGTTCAGTTGGGGATATGGTTCGAATCCGTGAGTCACGTCCGATTAGCAAGCGCAAGCATTTTGTCGTAACGGCAATCGTGGAGCGGATTGCTGATCGCGGGAAGCGGGTTGCGTTGCCGGCGACCCCGGCACCGGTTGTTGGTGTCGAGTAGATGTCATTCGCGTGGTTCGAACCGTGTCCACGGTGAGTGCGTTGCCGGCTGAGGGAATGAGCAAGTGATCCAACCGCAGACGAGGCTCAGGTGCGCCGACAACAGTGGCGCCCGTGAATTGATGTGTATTCGGGTTCTGGACGGTTCCGCTAGGAAGTACGGCCACATTGGTGATGTCATCGTGGCTGCGGTGAAGGAGGCAACTCCTGGTGCTGGTGTCAAAAAGGGTGATGTCGTTCGTGCGGTAATCGTGCGAGTTGCCAAAGAGTTTGGGCGCCCGGACGGTTCCCATATTCGGTTTGACGACAATGCTGCTGTTGTTCTTAATCCTCAGGGCAACCCTCGCGGGACGCGGATTTTCGGGCCTGTTGCCCGTGAGCTTCGCGACAAGAATTTCATGAAGGTCATTTCACTGGCGCCAGAGGTCCTGTAGCTGTTTGGCGAGCGGGATAGGTGGTTCGGGGTCGGTGGTCACATCGGGCTCGACTACGGAGAGTTTGAGGATACGAGCATGGCCGCAAGGGTGGTCAAGAATGACACGGTGGTTGTGCTCACCGGTCGTGACAAGGGGAAGGAGGGCACCGTTACCAAGGTGCTCATTGCTGACAACCGAGTCGTTGTCGAGAACATCAATACGCGGATCAGGCATGTCAAGGCTCGACAGCCAGGGCAGCCTGCGGGGCGTATCGAGTTCTTCGCTCCAGTCGCCATCTCCAACGTCGCAGTCGTCTGTCAGTCGTGCAAGCGTGGTGTCAAGGTCAGCTTCAAGCTGCTTGCGGATGGCACCAAGGTTCGCGCGTGTCGCAAGTGCGGCGATGTGATTGAGAAGAAGGTGGTCAAGGATGGCTGATCGAAAGGGCTCGGGGTCGAAGGGTAGTTCGTCCAAGGGTTCTGCGAAGGCGCCTCGTTCGCCGGCACGCGGCGCGCCTGCGATGGCTTCGAGCTCGCGTTCTGCGCGGGCGGGTGGCGGGACTGGTGTGCGTCGTGGTGCCCAAGGGCTTCCTCCGGTTCCGGTCGGTCCCCGCGAGATTCCGCGCTTGCGTGTGAAATACGACGCCGAGATACGCCCGGAGCTCGTCAAGGAGTTCGGCTATCAGAGCGTGATGCAGGCTCCTGGTCTCCACAAGGTGGTGATCAATATTGGCATGGGCGAGGCACTTAGCAACGCCAATGCCATGGCAGCGGCGGTTGGGGACCTCGAGACCATTGTTGGCCAGAAGGTCGTCATTACCAAGGCGAAGCGTTCGATTTCACAGTTCAAGTTGCGTGAGGGGCAGTCTATTGGCTGCATGGTAACTCTTCGTGGCGCTCGGATGTTTGATTTTCTTGATAAGTTGTTCAACGTGGCGCTTCCTCGTGTCCGTGACTTCTCTGGTGTTTCGCCCGATTCCTTCGATGGTCGAGGTAACTACACGCTTGGCCTTCGCGAGCAGCTCATTTTCCCCGAGATACAGTACGACGAGATCGATCGGCTTCGTGGCATGGAGATAGCGATCGTCACCACCGCATTGTCCGACCATGAGGGCCGGAGGCTACTCGAGTTGATGGGGATGCCATTCCGCACCCAACCCACCGAGCGCGCTGCCCGGTAGTACGACTGGTCATTCACGTGAGCAGCGGGCTTGATCCGCTCAGAGTAAGGACAGCAATCCGTGGCCAAGAAGTGCAAGATCGAGAAGTCCAAGCGACCGTTCAAGTTTGAGGTCCAGCGGCACAATCGTTGTCGTCGATGCGGACGTCCGCGCGCGTTCATCCGCAAGTTTGGGCTTTGCCGGATCTGCTTTCGCGAACTGGCGCTTGTTGGACAGCTTCCGGGCGTTACGAAGGCTAGCTGGTAGGAGTCTTGTTAGATTGGCGCGTCTCACTCAATCTAGAGGATTTCCGCTGTACACGTCTGTTGTTGAATATTTCGGACCGGCCACGTGACCCAGGCGGGTTACACGAGTCAGGAGATCACCGCCAATGATGACCGATCCTATTGCTGACCTGTTGACGCGGTTGCGAAATGCTTCGCGCGCACGGCATGTATCGACGTCGATACCTGCATCCCATTTGAAGCGCAGGATTGCTGAGATCTTGAAGTCAGAGGGATACATCACTTCTTTTGAGG
>CANFGH010000200.1 GCA_947446285.1 Chloroflexota bacterium | reverse complement strand
TGGACCGGCCCTGCTTGCGGTTCTTCACACCAGTGGCGTCAAGCTTGCCGCGAACGATGTGGTAGCGAACACCTGGGAGGTCCTTCACACGTCCGCCACGAATCAACACCACTGAATGCTCCTGGAGGTTGTGACCCTCGCCAGGGATGTACGCCGTGACTTCAATCCCGTTCGACAGACGAACTCGCGCAATCTTGCGCAACGCCGAGTTCGGCTTCTTGGGACTGGCGGTCTTGACTTGCACACAGACCCCTCTCTTGAAGGGAGCTGGGTTGGCACGGGAAGTGCGGCCCGTCTGTGCGTTGTAGGTGAAGTGGAGGGCTGGGGCCCGCACTTTCCTGGCTGCGCGGGTTCTCCCGTGCCGAATGAGCTGACTGATTGTTGGCACGCTACCTGCATCCTCCACGGCCACTCTGTCGCCGTTGGTTCGAAGCGATCCGGTTCTCCTGCAGCCGCCATCGTCTGCCGACGCGGCCACAACACCCAAGTATATCTCGTAGTTTATCTAACCGGCAATCATCACCGTTGATGTATGCCTGACCGCACCGCCGCGAAGGGTGATCACGCGAAACAACGTCCGCGCAACCACCCAGCCGGCGACGTGTTACTCACCACCTCCGGCAAATGGAAGGAGCAAGTTGTCGTCACCATCTGAAGATGTACCGACGCCGAGGAAGGCGCGGGCCGCCTCCTCGATTGCCTCAGCCTCGCCAAGACGCTCGGCCTGGACTTGCGCCGCCAAACGAAGCTGCTCGGCACGCTCAAGACGCTTGATGTAGCCAGTCCCGGCAGGGATCAGCTTGCCGATGATGACGTTTTCCTTGAGACCGATGAGCTTGTCTTTGGCACCTGTGACAGCCGCCTCGGTCAAGACCCGCGTGGTCTCCTGGAAGGAAGCCGCGGCTAGGAAACTCTCTGTCGAAAGTGACGCCTTCGTCACCCCCAACAGGACCGTCTGGGCTGCCGCAGGCTCGCCGCCCTCAGCCAAGACACGCTGGTTCACTTCCTCGTAGTGGAAGCGATCCACGATCTCGCCCGGCAGCAACTCCGTATCACCAGGCGCATCAACACGCACCTTGCGCAGCATCTGCCTCGTAATGACCTCAATGTGCTTGTCATTGATCGACACGCCCTGGCTCCGGTAGACGCCCTGCACCTCGGCAACCAAATAGTGCTGAACGGCCTCGCGTCCGAGCACCGCAAGGATGTCCTGCGGGTTTTTCGGGCCATCGGTAAGGGCATCACCGGCACGAACCATCTGGCCGGTGGAGACAAGCAAGCGGGTCGACGGCGGAATCAGGTACTCCCGATCGTCAACCTCCTCGTAGCGCACGACAAGTTCGCTGCCCTCCATGGTGAGCACGCCGGCCACCGGAGCGACGACCTTGTCATCGTTCGATAGCAGGGCCAGATTCACCGATGAACTCGGTCCTCCAAGACCCTCGACGGCAGAAGCCTCGGTGGCGCGATAGGCGACCACGTCACCAGCCGCGACGGTCTTCCCCTCAAGTCCGCTCAGAACAGCGAACCCGTCGGGCAACCGAACCGGCTCGGAGAAGGGCTGGGCCGATACGACCCGGACACGCAATGCGTCACCCGGCAGCAACTCCACGCGTCCCTCAATGTGGCTGATGATCGCCGCACCCTTCGGCACCCGTGCTTCGAACAGCTCCTCGACGCGCTTGAGGCCACCCTCCGCAGTCGTCACGTCGACTGCGACATACTCCTCCCGCTCGATCGTCTTGCCGTCCTTCGCCCAGATGGTGCGTTTCTGTGCATCCGCAGCCGATCCACCGGTGTGGAAGGTACGCATGGTCAACTGGGTACCAGGCTCACCAATGGACTGGGCAGCGACGATACCAACCGCGGCTCCAAGCTCCACCGGCCGCGCGGTCGCAAGGTTGCGTCCGTAGCAGTCGCTGCAGATCCCGTAGCGGGCCTCGCACGTCAGCGGTGACCGGACCCGGAATACCTGGATCTTGGTACCTTCGATCGCCTTGATTGCGCGCTCGTCAATCTCTCCACCGGCCTCGACGATGACTTGGCCGGTCTCGGGATCGACGACATGCTCAACCGTCTTGCGTCCGAGGACGCGGTTCGCAAGCGTGCTTGCAACCGACCGGTCATCCGGCCGGAGGACCAGGATGCCCTGCAATGTCCCGCAGTCAATCTCCCGGACCCCGACATCCTGCGCCACGTCAATCAGGCGGCGGGTCAGATAGCCGGCTTCCGCGGTCTTCATGGCCGTATCCGCGAGACCCTTGCGGGCACCATGGGTGGACAGGAAGTACTCGAGTGGCATCAGTCCTTCACGGAAGTTGGTCTTGACGGGTAGGCCTTCCTTGAGACGTCCCTTCGTGTCAGCCATGAGACCACGCATCCCGGCAACCTGCCGGATCTGCTGGAACCCACCCTTGGCCGCTCCGGAGGACGCCATCATGTGGACCGGCCCGTCGGGGTCCAGCTCCGCCTTGACCGCCCGCTCGACCTCGGTCATCGCATGGGTCCAGATCTCCACCAGCTTCGACGACTTCTCCGCCTCGGTGATCAGACCGCGGTTGAAGTTCCGGTCAGCGCGGTCGGTCTCCGCGTCCGCCTCGGCCACGATGCGCTTCTTCTCCACCGGGATGTGGATGTCGCTGATGGCCATCGTGATGCCGGAGACCGTCGCATACCGGAAGCCGAGGTACTTGAGCCGATCGACAACCTCGGCGGTCTCCCGGAAACGCGCACCCAAGTCGAGAAGTCGCTGAGCGTCATCAAGCAAGGGGTCATGGCGTGACGCCATCATGCAGCTCGAGACGAGACCCTTGACCTTGGTCTTGTCAAGGATGTCGTTGTAGAAGCGCAGGCGCTTGGGCAGGACACTGTTCAGGATAATCCTGCCGACGGTGGTTGGGAACAGTTCCGACCATCCGTACGTCACCCCGGCCGCAACCGGAGGCTCCGGGAAGTCCTCGTCGGTGACACGCACGCGTATCTTCGCATGGAGATCCACCATGCCGAGGTCGCGGGCTAGCATAACTTCCTCGAACGAACCGAAGGCACGTCCCTCACCCACCATGCCGTCACGCTCGAGCGTCAGGTAGTACAGACCAACCACCATGTCCTTGGTCGGCGCGACGATCGGCTCGCCACTCGCCGGGGAGAGCAGGTTGTTGTTCGCCATCATGAGCTCGCGCGCTTCCCGCTGCGACTGCTCGGAAAGCGGCACATGGACCGCCATCTGGTCCCCGTCAAAGTCCGCATTGAACGCCGTGCAGACGAGCGGATGGATCTGGATCGCACTTCCCTCGACAAGGACCGGGTCGAATGCCTGGATGCCGAGGCGATGCAGGGTTGGCGCCCGGTTCAGGAGCACTGGATGCCCCTGGATCACCTCCTCGAGCACATCCCAGACCTCGCCTCGCCCTCGCTCAACCACGCGCTTGGCACTCTTGATGTTGGGAGCATGACCGTGCTCGACAAGCTTGCGCATGACGAATGGCTTGAACAGCTCGAGGGCCATCTTCTTCGGCAACCCGCACTGGTGCAGCTTGAGGTCGGGGCCGACAACAATGACCGAACGGCCGGAGTAGTCGACCCGCTTGCCAAGCAGATTCTGGCGGAACCGGCCCTGCTTGCCACGGAGCATGTCCGAAAGGCTCTTGAGCTTGTGGTTGGTCGACCCGGCAACCGCG
>CANFGH010000199.1 GCA_947446285.1 Chloroflexota bacterium | reverse complement strand
CAGAACGAGGTCAACCAACTCGTCTCGGAGATTGACCGCATCGCGGCATCAACCCAGTACAACAAGATCGCACTCCTGAACAAGGACAGTGCGGTGACCCTGCACAACTCCGGCGACGCCCTGCAGTTCCACATCGGTGCGAACACCAATCTTGTCAGCGGTGCGGCCAGCACGTCATCGGGCGACAACGCATTGCAGTTCAGCATCGGTGCGGCCAGATCGCAGGATCTGGGCGATGTGAAGCTCCTCAGTGAACTGGGCGTGACAGGTTCCATCGAAAAGACCTTCACCGTCGGTGGATCGACCATCAAGTACAACCCATCGGTCGATACGGTGTTCGACGTACGGGATGCCATCAACGACGAATCATTCACCTCGGGCGTCACGGCGTCCGTGACCGGTGGCCAGCTCGTCCTCGCGAGCAACGCGGCGTTCACGATCTCGGGGGATACGGGGAACCTCGTCACCGCCTTGGGATTGCCGGCTTCGGGGACGCCCGGCACCATCAGTGATTCGTCCACCGTCGCCGACGTGACCGGTTCAACCGGTTCTTTCTATATTGAGGACAGCGGCGGTAGCGGTCTTTCTTCCACGGTGAACTATTCCGGCACGATGACCCTCGATGCCTTGGCGGCGGCCATGCAAACGGCTCTCAGGGCGACGAGTGAGACCACTGCGACAGTGACGCTTGTCGGCGGGGCGTTCCAGTTCAAGCATATCGTCGGTAGCAATGTCATCCTAGATCCCTCGACACCGACAGAGTTTGGCGTCACAAGCCCACTGTCAGTGGGAACAACAACCGCCTCCACGATGGTGGCAATCCGGAACACCGCGTCTTCATCCACCCTGACCGGTGTCACCTCGATCTCCTCCAGTACCGATGGCACCCTAGACGTGGCCTCCCAGACGTCGGCAAACGCCTCCATTTCCCTTCTGGATGCGGCCATCGAGGACGTCAGTACATCACGCGGCCAGATCGGGTCGATGCAGAACCGTCTGGAAAGCGTGATCAACAGCCTCGGCGTGGCGTCGGAGAACACGGCAGCGGCGAACAGCCGCATCCGGGATGCCGACGTGGCCCAGGCGGTGTCCGAGATGACGCGCACCCAGATCCTCCAACAGGCGACGATGGCCGTTCTGGCACAGGCCAACCAGTCGCCCCAGTCGGTCCTGCAACTTCTCAAGTAGCGGGACGGGCAACCACGGGCTTGCCCGTGTCCCTGAAATACGTGATGGGTTTTGATCGACCCGGTTCGATCATGGACATCATCCGCCGGTAGGGACGGCGACAGGTGGCCCCGTCTCCCAGGGGGGAGAGACGGGGCCACATCTTTTTCTCCAATCCGGATGCCCCACCACACCGCCATTCGCACCCATGGTGCAACCGCCGGGGAGTGCGTCAGGCGGGCGTCATGCGCAGGAGGACCTTGTTTGCCTCCGCAGGATGGTCGTGCGCGAAAGCGATGGCCGCCGGTGCTTCAGCGAACGGGAACCGGTGCGAGATCATCGGTCGCAATGCCTCGCCTCGCCGCTGCACGATATCGACCGCCTGGCCGAAGACCCCAGCATTGTTGCGGCTGCCCAGGATGGTCAGTTCCTTGCGGGTGAAGAGCGACACCGGCAGGCTGACCTCCTCCAGTGAGATGCCCGCGATCACGATCCGTCCGGCATAGGCGACCACATCCACGGCGGTGCGGATCACCGCGGGTGCACCGGTCGCGTCCATCACGACCGATGCGCCGTCACCATGCGTCCAATCCATCACGGCGTCGGCCCCGTCGGCGGCCAAAGCGATCCGTTCGGCACCGAGGGTGCGCGCCAGTTCCAGACGCGACGGCAAGCGGTCCATCACGAGGCATCGGGCACCACGGTCGATGGAGGCGATCATCGCCGCTTGGCCAATCGGACCGGCGCCGAAGATTGCGACCGTGTCGCCCGGGCCGACCTGACCCCGCGTGATCATCTGCATGCCAATCGAAAGCGGCTCAATGAGAGTCGTCAGTTCGGCATCGAGGGATCCCACCGGAAAGAGATGTGTCACAGGGACCGACAGGTATTCGGCAAACGCGCCGGTGGTATGGATCCCGAGGACGCGCAGACTGGTGCAACAGTTCGGACGGGCATGGCGGCACGGATAGCACGTGCCGCAGGAGAGCAACGGTTCCACGGTCACACGGTCGCCGACCCGAACCGCGCCGCTATACCCGGGACCGAAGCCGGCCACGATGGCGGAGAACTCGTGCCCCTGGATGGTTGGGTACTTGGCGTATGGATTGTGCCCGTCGTAGAAGTGCAGGTCAGACCCACAGATTCCCGCCACTTCGATCTTGAGGAGTGCCTCACCGGGACCGGCGTGCGGATCCGGGACATCCTGGATCTCCATGTGCGACGCGGCGGTAGTGACAGCAGCCTTCATCGTTTCTCCCCATGGTGTGATAGCTGGCCGGAATGCACGTTTTTTCGCCCGGCCCCATCGCCCCCGACTTATATACGCTTTGCTTCGCCCGGCCCCATCGCCCCTGATGTACATTCGCTTGGCTTGGGTCGCGGGGCAAGTGTAGTCGGTGTGGGTCCCAGTCACCCCTGACTTCTTTACGCTTCGCTTGGCCTCACCATCCCTGTTTCTATATAGAAGCCCAGATTGAAAGAGGATCTGATTACCGCAGCACGGTGGGGGGAGTCAGGTAGCGCCGGAGACCGGGAGTGGACGTGGCGATGCCGGACGCGCGGATCTGGTAACCCTCGAAGCCCGCCCATTCGGCCCCATCGACCCGGTCACTCATACCCTCCCCTTGGGCCTCCACACCACCGCTCCCCTGACTTGCATGCGCTTTGCTCAGGCCTCCGATGAAACGGATCCCCCCTCGCGACCCATCGCAAAGGCGGCCGTTGCGAAGCGATCAGCCTCGTACACGTCCGGCGCGATGACGGTCAGGCTGACCACCGGGTCATTCTCGATCGCACTCCCGTGGGGGCGATGGATGTGGTCACCACGTTCGTAGGTGCCGGAAGTGGCGATCCCTTCCCCCGACAGGTGGACGACCTTCACGATCTCGGTCACATCCATCGGGTTACGGATGCCGATCTTCCATGGCATGCCGTCGGGGTTCAGTCCCGCGGTCTGGATATCACCACCGGCATTGACGCAGAAGTGGTGGAACCCGGTGGCATGCAAGCGGTTGGCGGCCTCGGCGATGGCCCATCCCTTGACGACTCCGGAGAGGTCGCACGTTCCGGTGCGCCAGGCATCGAAGTACCCATTCGTCTCATCGCCCGTCCGGACGGCACGGTCGATCATTGCGCGCATCTCCGGGGATGCGTCTTCCATGGCAAGGAGGCCACGGTTGATGCGGGAGAGTTCGCTGTCCCCGCGGTAGGTGCTGAATTGGGCCTCAACCGCGGTGAAGAAGGCCCAGAGGGCATCGAGCTCCCGGTCGGTGGCACCGCGATCAACGATCTCCACGATGATCGGCATTCCCATGATGATCCGCGTTCCGGTCACCATCCGACTCACCGATGTTCCTGATTGAAAGACGCTCCGGCCAGCCCCCTAGCCAAGCGTCTATAAGTAGGGGCGATGGGGCTGACCGGACCGCGAGGCTGGTTCACAATGCCTTCTGGATGGCCGAGGCGATCGCGGCACGGAACCCTCGGGCCGTCTGGGTTGCCCCCGAGATGCTGTTCACAT
>CANFGH010000198.1 GCA_947446285.1 Chloroflexota bacterium | reverse complement strand
GGCAATCGCGCGCAAGCTGGCAGGGATGCACGACGGGGATATCCTGCGCGAGGGGGTCCGCATGCTGGCACACGCGCTGATGGAGGCGGAGGTGGAGACCCACGTCGGTGCCGCCCCGCACGAGCGCACCACCACCCGGACCGGCCAGCGCAACGGCTACCGCGAGCGCGCATGGGACACCCGGGTCGGCACGATCGACCTGCGCGTCCCCCGGGTGCGCGACGGGAGCTACGCCCCGTCGTTGCTCGAGCCACGGCGTCGCGCGGAGCAGGCGCTCGCGAGCGTCGTGGGTAGTGTACCGGGAAGTGTGTAAGAAGGGTTCGAAGCGCAGGAAGCGGGCACGGACCGGCGGGACGGCGACGATGGTGCCCATCGGGTCGTCTCGCCAGTCAACGGCGCTGGGGGTCGAGGATCGGTTCTCCCTACGAAGGGGACGGTGAGGCGATGATCGTCAGACGCCCCGCGTGGCCCGCGCCCATTCGATGATGAACGCCGTGTCATCACGGGCTTCCTGCGCACCCACCACGGGTTCGACCCCACGGGTGATGCACGCATGGAAGTGCTGCCATTCGCGCTTGAACTGGTTGTCAAACCCGGCAGTGACACACTTCTCGGTATGGGCGGTCCCTGCGGCGGGCCATCCCTCGCCACCGGGAAGGACGAGGCCGGGACTGGCATCTCCGGCGTGTGCGGTTCCATCATGGCGGCCATACGGTGCGGGATCCGCGGGTGACGGTTCCATCTGCTGCACGCGGACCGTTGACACATCACCCGCAATGAATGGTTGGCAGAATGAGATGCTCACGCGAATATCGGGCCCGTAGCAGGCGAACTCCTGCTGGAAACGACGCACGTCACGGATGTCGATCCAGGCGTAGTTGACTTTCGTACCATTGGGAAACTCGAACATCGTCCGGTAACAGAACCCGTCATCCCACGCCTCTGAAGCCACGATACCCACCGGACGGCCGAGCATTCCATTCAGTGTGTAGAGATCGTGGATCGATGATCCAGTCATAATGTGATAGGCGCGTGCAACACGTGGATCCGGGTTCGTACCCAGTGCCAGCTCCACGTCGGTCGCGTACTGCTGTTTCATGGACTCGACCGCTGATGCGGGGATATCACTTGGCCGGATGACCGAGAAATAGTCCATGTAGCGTTCATTGCGACTGTGGATGTGGTGAGCTTCCACGAACCGGATCTCGCCTTTGTCGGCGAGCGGTCGAACCAGGCGCTGTGCGTACTGGTATCCCACATCGTGGCGCTTCATGTAGGCCATGAGGGTGACGGCACCGTGCTTCTCACGGGCCTCAAGCGAGGCAGCGACGAAGGCGTCGGCCTCGTCAAGACGGGAGGTGAGGGGCTTCTCCACCAGGACGTGCTTGCCGTGCCTGAGGGCCTCGATGGCGTAGGGCACGTGGGTGCCCATCGGGCAGATGAGGACCGCGTCGACAAGATCGGACGCGCACAGGGCGCGGTAGTCGGTGAACTGCGCGTGGGCCGGGACGCCGTATTCAACCCCAAGGACGGACATCGTCTCGGCAGAGATGTCACACAGGGCGGCGATTTCAAACTGGTTGCGCAACTGCTTGAGCGTGGGCAGGTGGATGATCTGCGAGATGGCACCGCTGCCGATGATGCCGATCCGGATGCGACCGTTGCCGGATGGTTTGGCCATGATTCCCTCTCCTCGTTTGCCTCTGGCCCCCGTGACCCGGGTAGTCACGTGGGGTACATGCCAATTGGTCAGGCAAGGTGCGTGCCGAAGCCGTGACACACCTGGACATGTGGGTACTTGCGCAACCAATGGCGGGCGGATAGGCTAGCACGCGTCGCAAGGGCAGGTTGGCACCGCTTGGGGGTCACCACTGTTTGTTGGGGTGGCGAGGCGAATGCCAGGTGAACCTAGCAACCTTGTGACGAGGGGATTGGCATGGAATATCGGGATACGCCGCCGATAACCGGCGGCGCACAGGCAACATTTCTTGGGTCGGCGCTACGGCGTCGCGGTGTACTGACCGGGGCGGCGGCGCTTGCTTCCCTGGCCACGATGGCACCGGTCGGGTTTGCGCAGGACGTGCAGCGTGCGGGACTCATGCGCGCACCGGAGCCGTTTCCCAAGCGTGGGGGAACCTTGCGGTTTGGTTTTGGCGTGACGACCCCGCATTTTGACATCAACCAGGGCGGCAATGTCAGTGTCATGGCGCATTTATACAATGGGTTATTACGCTTTAACATCGTTGATGGATTGCGGACAATTCTCCCTGACCTTTCGACCTCCTGGGAAATATCCGAAGATCAGTTGAAGTACACCTTCTCGCTGAGACCCGGGGTGAAGTTCCATAACGGGGACGTGATGTCTGCCCAAGACGTGCAGGCCTCATTCCAGCGGATCATCACGCCGCCGGAGGGGATCGTCAGCGTCAACAAGGGCAACTTTGCCGCGGTTGAAAAGGTCGAGACACTCGATCCGATGACGGTCCGGTTCACCATGAAGGCGCCATGCGCCTATTTCCTGAATGTCCTCGCTGATCCCGGAAACGTCGTCTATTCCAAGAAGACGCTCGACGAGAACAAGGGTGACCTCAGGAAAGTCGTTGCACCAGGCACCGGTGCGTTCGTGTTCAAGGAACACCTTCCCGCCGAACGCTGGGTGTTCGAACGCAACCCGAATTACTGGGATGCCGAGCTTCCGTACCTTGATCGCATCGAGTTCATCCATGCCGCCGCGTGGTCTGACCGGGGAACCGGTGTGCTGTCAGGGCAACTTGACATCTCCTGGAATGTCTCGCGCGAGACGTGGGATGAGGGGGCAAAGAAAAAGGCCCAGTTCGGCACCACACGGATACCCAATTTCGGCGGGTATGACGTCATCTTCAACACGAAGAAGGGTCCGTTGGCTGACCCACGCGTGCGCCGGGCGATCCATCTCGGGGTAAGCCGGCAGGACCTGATCACCGCGTTCGAGACGCAGGAGATGATCAACCTGACCAGGTGGATTCCCAATGGGAACGAGCTGGCAACCGCGTCCGATGTGATTGTCCGCTTGCCCGGGTATCGGGTAAGCAAGCAGGATGACATCGCTGAGGCGAAGAAGCTGCTGACGGAAGCTGGCTACCCGAATGGCATCTCGGGGATGGAATTATTGTGCGCATCGATTGCTCCTCATGCTGAATTGCTCGCACCAGCCTTCCAAGCGCAACTGAAGCAAAATCTCAACATTTCCTGCACCATCCGCGTCATGGAGCGAGCACTCCTAGTCGAGGATGAGCAAAAAGGCAACTTCGAGATGGTTCTCGATGCCGTGACCCACAACATCTCCGATTTGGCTCCAATCGGAAACGCGGTCTTCCGGACCGGCGCCAGCCGCAACTACGGTGGATACAGCAACGCCACGGTGGATTCGCTGCTCACCCAGTACGAGGCAGCGACATCATTTGAAGACCGGATGCAGCTGGCCGAACAGGCACAGGACGCCCTGGATGCGGACCCGCCATGGCTTCATCTTGGATATACGTTCCATTTACCCATGTGGCGAAGTGTAGTCAAGGGTCTGGCGCTCGACTACCGTGCATTTGTGCAGTGGGGGCGAACGGAGACCGCCTGGATCGATTCGTAGTCAGGTCCGATGACCCGGTACCTCGCCACGCGCTTCGCCGGTGCGATCGTCACATTGTTCGGCATCACCCTCCTGATCTTTTTGGCCATGAGGGTGTTGCCGGGGGAT
>CANFGH010000197.1 GCA_947446285.1 Chloroflexota bacterium | reverse complement strand
TTCGCCCAAGGGCCGGTTGGCGGGCGGCCCCACCGGTGGCGCGCGGGTAGGTGAAGGTGACGTCGCGCAATGCGATCACCGGTTCGATCACCTGCCCGGCCGGGACGGCAGATGTGGCGGGATCGGTCACGACCGGGCGGGTGTCGAAGAGATCGAAGATACCGATCGCCGAGGCCATTGCCAGAAGGTTCTCGTGGCGCAACTGGCGGAGTTCGCGGATTGGCCGGAAGACCTCGACGCCGAGGAAGAGGAGGATCATCAGCGGGGCAAGGCCAAGGTCACCAGCCTCGACGCGGACGGCACCCCACGCCAGGGTGACCGCTGCACCGACAAGCATGGCGACGTTCGAGACGCCGCCCTCGGCGATGTTCAGGGCGAGGACCGACATTGTCGCCTCGAAGAGGGACCAACTCCGGCGCGCGAGGTCCTTGCCGGTGCGACCGCCCTGCCCGAACGCCTTGAGGGTAGGCAACCCCTGGATGGCATCGACGAACTCGGCAGCCAGGTCGTCGTACGCGCGACGGCGTTCGACGGAGGTGACATTGGTGCGGGTACGGAACAGGTTGGGGGCAAGCAGCGCGAGGGCGGCAAAGGCGAGAAAGAGGAGTGCCGACGGCAGGTCGATCCACGCCATGAGGAGGAAGATGCCGACCGGTGCGACGAACGAGACGACGAGTTGGGGCAGGTAGCGCCCGAAGTAGATGTCGAGTTGCTCGACCGCCTCGACGGCGGCGACAAGGACATCACCGGTGCGTCGGGTGCCAAGCGAACCTGGACCGAGGTCGAGCAGGTGCGCGTAGATGCGTCCTCGCAGGCGGACCTTCATGCGGGCGGCTGTTTCATGCCCGACGAGTTGCTGCAAGGTAACGAAGGTGAGCCGCAGAAGGGGCAATGCGACGACGGCAAGCAGCCACGGAACCACATCGCCGAATGGCTTGCCCGCGAAGAGACTGGCAAGGGCAACGCCTTGGACCGACAGGCGGAGGACACCCGATGCCGATGCAAGGAGGCCGAACCCGGCGGCGAGGGCGATGCGTCCTCGGACCCCGTCGGTCTGCGCGAAAAGGCGCCGGGGAATCGACGCCGGGGCGGTTCCGTTGGGGGATGCGGTCATGGCGGTCGACTTCCTGGCAGGGCCGGGGCGCATTCCTGCGAATCGTTTGCAACAAGCCAGCGCATGGTGTCACGCGGGGGCATGGTTGTCAACTGGGTGGTCGGGATGCCCACACCCAACCCAGTACCCTTCCTGCATGATCATGCTGCTTCCCCACATGCCCATCGCCAATGGTGAAGCGTCCTGCAATCAGGGGCGACGGGATGGCGGGGATGTCTAGGCGGTCTCCTTCCCCGGGCCGGCCACCCGTCGTCCTCATCTGTGGCGGGGGCATTGGCGGACTTGTCGCGGCCCTCTGCCTCGACCGGGCGGGCCTGCATCCGGTTGTCTTCGAGGCCGCCAGGCAGATCCGTCCCCTTGGCGTGGGCATCAACCTCCTGCCACACGCGGTCCGCATCCTCACCGCCCTGGATCTCGGTCCTGCCCTGGCCTCTGCCGGGATTGCCACCGCCGACCTGCGTTACTACACCCGGCGGGGTGAACCGATCTGGGCCGAACCGCGAGGCATCGACGCCGGATACCGGTGGCCCCAATACTCGGTTCACCGGGGCGAACTGCAAATGCTTCTGCTGGACGCCGTCCGCACCCGTCTCGGGCCCGACCGCGTCCACACCGGACACGCCTTGGTCTCCTTCGAGACAACTGCCAGTGGTGTCGAGGCCACATTCACGGACCGAACTTCAGGTGCCACCGTTGCGAATGTGCACGGTGATCTCCTGATCGGTGCCGATGGCATCCACTCGGTCGTGCGCGCCCATCACTACCCCGATGAACGCGAACCCGTCTTCTCCGGACGCCTCCTGTGGCGGGGCGTGACCGAGGCCGACCCGTTCCTCACTGGACGGTCGATGATCATGGCCGGACACGCCAACCAGAAGTTCGTTGCCTACCCGATTGGTCCGGGATCCTCCGGACGGATGCGCATCAACTGGATTGCCGAACGGTGCGTGTCGGATCCTTCCAACCGGGGGCGATCAAGCGGAGCCGAGACCGATGCGACACCAGTGGTCCGCGACTGGAACCGCACTGTCGACCCGTCCCACTTCCTGCCATGGTTCGAGGATTGGCGCTTTCCGTGGCTTGATGTCCCCGCCCTGATCCGTGGTGCCGGGGCCGTCTATGAGTTCCCGATGTCCGATCGCGACCCCGTCGGGCGATGGAGTTTCGGTCGCTCCACCCTGCTTGGGGATGCCGCCCATCCGATGTACCCCGTCGGTTCGAACGGTGCCTCGCAAGCCATTCTGGATGCCCTCGCCCTTGCGAACGCCCTACGCCACGCGGAACCGGGTGCGGACCTTGCAGACGCCCTGACCAACTACGAGGCTGCGCGCCTTGGCCCGACCTCGCAAATCGTCCTTGCCAACCGCCAGCAGGGACCCGAGGCGGTGATGCAGATGGTCGAGGAACGCGCGCCCGACGGCTTCAAGCATCTTTCCGACGTGATCTCCGATGCCGAACTCGCCGACACGGCCCGCCATTACAAGCGATTGGCGGGCTTCGATCCCGATGCCCTAAACCGGCAGGGCGACACCCTCTTTCCGGAGGCCGATGATGATGCCTACGCCTGAACCACCCGGTCTCACCTTCGCGTTCGAGGCGCGGGCCGATGTCGGCACTCCGGTCACGATCGGTGAGACCCCGGCCGGAACCCGTCGGATCGTGCCAATCCTCGGAGGCAGCTTTGAAGGCCCGCACCTGCGAGGCATCGTGCATGCCGGCGCCGGCTGGCAGGTGCTTCGGCGGGATGGGGTCTCTGATATTGAGGCACGCTACCTATTGGAAACCGATGCCGGTGCCCTCGTGACGGTCGTGAACCGAGGCCTGCGTCATGCCCCGGCCGGGGTCATGGTCCGCCTGAACGCCGGCGAGGCCGTCAATCCCTCATTGGTCTACTTCCGCACCGTCGCCACTTTCGAGACGGCCGAACCCGCCCTGGCATGGTTGACCCGGTCGATGGTTGTGGGAACTGGCGCGCGCCATCCCGCCCAAGTGGTCATCCAGTTCTGGACGGTCACATAAACGGTCACATAAATCGAAGGCCCGGTCTTCCCGGAGTATTGATGCGCCGCGTTGCCACACGCGCTATCGTTGGATCGACATGAGCAGCCGGGATTCCGACCACACAACGAATTCGTCGCGCCTGCCCACCCCGGATGCAGGTACGGCGGCGTTTGGTTCGCAGTCGTCCCTGCCCGACGCGGCGGTGGGAACCCTCACGGTGGCAGCCACGGCCGAAGCGGATCCCAAGCCCAAGGTGCCTGACGTCTGGGATGACGACTGGGACCCGTTCGAAGCCATCCCGCCGATCAACTGGCAGTCGCCATACGTGGTCCGCACGATCATCGCGTTCCTTGCGTCGATCCTCATTGGTGCGTCCGGTGGGTTTGTCTACCTGCGTTTCATCTCTCCGCCATCGGCAACGCTGTTCGTGGAGACCTTCGCATCGCCCTATCTCGGGGAGTTGTGGTGGCGGATGAAGGGGTCCGACCTGATCGGCCTGCGATGGACACCCGACGGCTACCGGTTTTCACCGCGCCCCGGCCAGAGTGCCTACATCACCTTCGATGTCACTGACGTGGTGATCCCTTATCCCACGTGGCGCACAAGCCTGCGTGATGCCATTGGCAGTTATCCCCCACCATCTGCCGACCGCCTGATCCTTGACCTGC
>CANFGH010000196.1 GCA_947446285.1 Chloroflexota bacterium | reverse complement strand
CGAAGGCCCGTCGTGGCGCGACGCGACCCAACCAGGATCCGATCCGTCGGCCAGATTCACCGCCACCGTGACGATCGACCTAGATGGCCGTGCCACAGTCCGGATGCAGGAACCCGAACAAACCTCCGTCCCACCGACGTCCGTCCCACCGACGTCCGTCCCACCGATGTCCGTCCCGCCCACGTCCGTCCCGCCCACGTCCGTCCCGTCCACGTCCGTCCCGTCCACGCCTGTGCCACCGACGTCCGTCCCGCCCACGTCCGTCCCACCGACGTCCGTCCCGCCCACGTCCGTCCCGTCCACGCCTGTCCCACCGACGCCTGAACTGCAGGTGGTTGCGGTCAGTCCGGTGACGACCCGTGACCTGATCCTGCCCCGATCCGATGCGGCACTTCTGGACGCCATCGAGACATCGCTGCCAATCGACCGGAATGCCGCCTCAATCGCTGTGGTCCATCTTGAAACCGGTGCAAGTGCCACCGTCAACGGTGACCGGATTGCGGTGCCGGCAAGTCTCTACAAGGTCGGGGTGTTGGTGGAAGCGTTCCGGCAGATCGAAGGCGGGCAATTGCGCCTGGACGAGAAGCTGCGCCTCCTGCCGATCGACTGGGCGCCAGGCGCCGGGATCCTCCAAGGGCGGATCGGGACGCAGGTCACGATCACCGACGCGTTGCGCCTGATGATCGGCATCTCCGACAACACGGCAGCGCACGCCATAGTGCGCCGGATTGGCGTAGACCGGGTGAACACGAACAACCAGCGTCTCGGGTTGTCAAGCACGCGTTATTACATTGATGACCGGCCTGACACGACGACCGCCGTCGACATGGCACGCCTGCTTTCCCTGCTCGCAACCGGCAGGCTGGCCGGGGTAGAGGCAACCGGCCAGATGCTGGACCTCTTGCAACAAGTGCAACCGGCCGCATGGCTGCCACGCGGCGTTCCGTCAACCGTCGCGGTGGCCCACAAGAGCGGACAACTCGACACCGTGCGTAACGATGCGGGAATCGTGTTTGGCCCGACCGGCCGCTACGTCGTGGTTATCCTTACCGACTACCGGCGCAATGCGATGCAAGGCGAGACCGCGATCGTGCAGGTCGCACGCAGTGTCCACGCCTACTTCGCCGCCGGAGGCTGACCGTTATCCACGGTGCGCGCCGCGGACACCATTCAGAGGCCCGGATCCACCCGCACCGGGCGATACCGGCCGGGGGGCCACGAACGGGTTCGGCTACCCCACCGATGAAGTGCGACCCGCCCGTTCACGCGCCTGCGCTGAGAGGTGACGCTTGCGCAACCGCAGGTTCTTGGGCGTGAGTTCCAGCAACTCATCCTCGCCGATCATCTCCATGAACTGGTCAAGCGAGAGGACCATCGGTGGTTCCAAGCGAACCGCGATGTCGGAGTTGGAACTCCGGATGTTCGTCTGCTTCTTTTCCTTGCAGATGTTGACCGGCATGTCCTGCTCACGGCTGTTCAGGCCGACGATCATGCCTTCATAGATGGAGATCCCGGGTCCGATGAACAGGCGGACGCGTTCCTGCAGGCCGGAGATCGCATACGCGGTGGTCATGCCGGCCTCAGTGGCAACGACCGCACCGTTGCGTTGACGCGGGATCGTGCCACCGGCGGGAGCGTATTCGATGAACCGGCTATTGAGTGTCGCCGTCCCACGGGATGCCGTCAGCAGCGCTCCGCGCAGCCCGATGAGTCCCCGCGTCGGCATGCGATACGTCAGTCGCGCGCCACGGCCTTCGTCTGGCGACATCTGCTGGAGGATTGCTTGGCGGGGACCGAGCAACTCGGTAACCGTACCCATGTAGGCCTGGGGGACGAGGATCACGACCTCTTCGAAAGGTTCCTCCATGCCTCGTTCGCCACGGCGCATGATGACTTCCGGGCGACTGGCGGAGAACTCGACGCCCTCTCGACGCAACGTCTCGAGCAGGATTGCAAGATGCAGTTCACCCCGGCCAGCAACGACGATGCCGTCAGCGGGTGCCCCGTCGTTGGCCTCGGCACTGCTGCGGATGCGCAGGCCGACATTGGTCTCGAGTTCGCGGTCGAGGCGTTCGCGCAACTGGCGGGACGTGACCGCCCGGCCATCCTGGCCGGAGAACGGACTGGTGTTCGGGCCGATGGTCAACTGGACCGTCGGTTCGGTGATCGCCAGGCGGGGAAGCGCCTCGGGTTCGGCAGCGTCGGCAATCGTGTCACCGATCGTGACCGTTGGGACGCCAGGGATCGCGACCAGGTCGCCGGCGCGGACTTCCTCGACCGGATATCGCCCGAGACCCTGGAACGTGAAGAGTTCAAGGAGCTTGAGGGGCATCGTGGGCGCATTGTTGCCGAGGCACCGGACCGACATCCCACGCGTCAGGGTGCCCCGGATGACCCGTCCGATGGCGATGCGCCCACGATGGGTCTCGTAATCGAGGGCCGACACGAGGACCTGCACCGGCCCCTCCATGTTCGCGACCGGGGGCGGGACATGCTCGATGATCGCGCGGAACAGGGGAATGAGATCCGGTGCGAGGTCATCAGCCGCGTGCCCGGCGCGGCCCTCACGCGCAATGGCATAGATGACCGGATAGCTGAGCTGGGCATCCTCGGTCGCGAGTTCCAGGAAGAGATCGGCGATTTCCTCGACGACTTCCTCGGCCCGCGCATCCTTGCGGTCGACCTTGTTGACCACGACCAACGGGCGCAATCCGAGTTGCAACGCAAGACCAAGGACGAACTTGGTCTGGGGCAACGGACCTTCGGCCGCGTCGACGAGGAGCAGGCAGCCATCGGCCATGGACAGGGTACGCTCGACTTCGCTCGAAAAATCGGCGTGGCCTGGGGTGTCGATCAGGTTGATCTTGACGTCGCCGAACTGGATCGAAGCATTCTTGGCGAACACGGTGATCCCGCGCTCACGCTCCAGCTCATTGGAATCCATGATCAGCGTCCCGGCAGACTCTGCATCCCGAAACACCATGCTTTGCTTCAGGAGTCCGTCGACGAGGGTCGTCTTGCCATGGTCGACGTGGGCGATGACGGCGATGTTTCGCAGGTCATGGCGAACGGTTTGCGTGCCGGTGGATGTTATTTCAACCATAGTGATGTTCAGGAAAGGGTAGCAGTGAACCGTCACAATGCCGGCATTGCTCCTGTTTGGCCCCTTTCCTGACGAGAACGTGAACGGGTTGCCCCGTCACCGGATGGTCCCCAGCTCCCGCCAGTCCGGCCAACGCGGCGCCTGCCGTCGACACCGGGAGGCCATCGCGCGGGCCCCATTCGCGATGACCACCCACGCCTGAGCCGACCAGCCGGGCTTGGGTTCGAACCCGAGATGTCCGGCACTGTATCTACGAATAGGGACACGCATGGGGCGGGGCAATCATCCGGAAATCGGCCGGGCATCCGCCCCGGGGCCAACGTGATGGCTAGCGTCATGCCGGCGCGTTCTCGAAGACCGTTCCGCCGGCGCGTGCCCTTGGGCGGTACCGTGCGCAGGAACCGGAAAGGCGAACCATGGACATCCAGATCACCGGCGTGAAAACCTTCATCGTTGCAGCGAGCCCGGACGGCGGGAACTGGGTCTTCGTCAAGGTCTACACCAACCAGGACGGTCTTGCCGGCCTTGGCGAGGGAACAGTTACCAGCAAGGCCGAGACGATCGCCGCCGCCATCGGCGAACACGAACGGTTCCTCATCGGTCGCGACCCTCGCAACATCGAATGGCTCTGGCAGGCGATGTATCGGTACCCGCGGTGGCGAGGTGGTCCGGTATTGAATTCGGCCATCTCCGCCATCGAGATGGCCCTTTGGGACATCAAGGGCAAGATGCTCGGCGTTCCCGTCTGGCAACTCCTCGGCGGTGCAGCCCGG
>CANFGH010000195.1 GCA_947446285.1 Chloroflexota bacterium | reverse complement strand
GGCTCCGAACCCAGTCAGGGCACGGAGAGCATTCGGTCAAGCGCAATACGGGCCCATTGGGCAACCGTCTCGTCGACTTGAATTCGATTGACCACATTGCCTGAGACAAGGTTGTCGAGCGCCCACGCAAGATACGCCGGGTGAACCCGGTACATGGTGCTACACGGGCACACCACTGGGTCCAGGCAGACAACGCGCTTGCCCGGCAATTCGGACTGAAGCCTGTTCACGAGATGAATTTCGGTGCCGACTGCCCAAGACGTGCCTTCCGGAGCCTCAGTAACCACCTTGATGATGTACTCAGTAGATCCAACGTAATCGGCGCGGTCCACGACCTCCCGTGGGCATTCGGGATGCACAATGATGTTGACGTTCGGGTCTGATGATCGGGCAGCAGTAATCTGTTCGGGACGGAAACGACCATGCACCGAGCAGTGGCCTCGCCAAAGGATGACCCGCGAGCGCTCAATCGCGTCCAGTGCCTGGCCTCCGAGGTACGCGCCAGGCGTCCATAACGCCATTTCCTCGATGGGGATGCCCATTGCAAGGGCCGTGTTCCGGCCAAGATGCTGATCAGGGAAGAACAGCACACGGCGCCCACGCTCAAAAGCCCAGTTCAGCACCGAACGAGCGTTGGAACTGGTGCACACAATCCCGCCATGGTGCCCGCAGAACGCCTTGAGGGCAGCCGCGGAGTTCATGTAGGTGACGGGAATGATCCCGTGGTCATCCCCGAGTTCCGACGTCAGTTGGTCCCAACACGCCAACACATCATCGGTGGACGCCATGTCTGCCATCGAACAACCCGCGGACAGGTTTGGCAGGATGACCTGCTGGTCCGCGCCAGACAGGATGTCGGCACTCTCTGCCATGAAATGGACGCCGCAGAACACTAGATGAGACGCGGTGGGCCTCGCTGCTGCCAGCTGGGACAACTTGAAACTGTCACCCCGGGCGTCGGCAAACTTGATGATTTCATCGCGTTGATAGTGGTGCCCGAGTATGAACAATCGGTCGCCGAGCAATGATTTTGCGCGATAGATCCGGGCGTCCAGTTCCTCGGGAGCCATGTGGATGTATTCAGGGGGAAGTGGCACCTGGACGGTCGATATTGCTTGACCGGCTGCCCGAAGACGTTCGGTGAACAGGTCTGCATAGCTGTATTCGTAGCCACACGCCTCGTCGCCGGCGGGGACTATCGGGATTGCCCCCTGCTCTTGAGCGCCGGCAACAAGCACACCAGTTGGGCTGGCGACGGTGACGGGGTCCGCTGACATTCGCGTAGGCGTCCTTACTCAATAGCCGTTTGCCTTGTGAAACTTTTCACAAGGTACTGTATCCTATATGTTAGCACCCGTGCGGACTCCGTGTATCAAGTTCTGGCGACCCGCCTGAATAGAAGTGGTCCGTTGGGGTATCGTGCGCACGCGCAGTCGCCCCGGAACCGGGTGGATGCACCAATAGAGAAGGCGCCAAATGTCGGATGTGAAGCAGGCATTCCGCGAGGTGATGAGCCGGTGGGCGACCGGTGTGACGGTCGTTGGCGCAGGTCACGACGGCCGCTATGTTGGCCTCGTAGCGAGTTCTTTCACGTCGGTTTCGGCCGACCCGCCAACCATCCTGGTCTGTGTCGATCAGCGGTCAAGGTCACTCGGTGCCATTGAGGCATCAGGCGCTTTTAGCGTGAACGTCCTCACGCAGGATCAGCAACGGGCTTTCAGGGTCTTTGCTGGCATGGAGGGTTCGATTGAGGACAAATTCGCAGCCTCAGGTGAGCCCGTTGAACCCGGCAAAACCGGGTCGCCAGTAATCAGGAACAGCCTCGCATGGCTTGACTGCCGAGTGGTCGCAAGACACCCGGGCGGTACAACCCACGTGATCCTGGTGGGTGAAGTCGTCGAGTGTGGCGCCGAACACGCGTCATCCCCACACCCGCTGGTCTATTTTTCCCGCGCGACGCATCGCCTCGCGACGGAATGACCGACCACGCTTGATTAAGTTGGGTCTAGGAACTCGTCGCCAACCGGCGAAGGACCGCAAGGTTCTCGGCATCTGGGCCCCCGCCACTCAATCCCGGTACTTCCATGATCCAGGGAATGTCTCGGAGCCGGGGATGCGCAAGCATGCGCGCGAAAGCGGCCTCGCCAATCTCCCCCATTCCGATATTCTCGTGGCGGTCTTTCTGTGACCCTAGTGGCACTTTGGAATCGTTCGCGTGAATTGCGATGATCCTGATATCTGGCAGGTGCAGGTCAAGGTCCGCAATCGTCGCGATGAGCCCGTCCTCGGAGGCGAGGTCGTACCCGCTGCCAAACAAGTGTGCGGTGTCGAGACAGATGGCGAGGGATGGGTGCGTACCTGCCTGAGCGATGATCGCGGCAAGTTCGGCGAACGTCCGGCCGATCGTCTTGCCAGCACCCGCACACGTCTCAAGCGCAATGAGTGGACGGTTCTCCAGTGACTCCGTGCGTTCGAGTGCGGACCGCAGCGCCAACGCACATCGGGACACGGCTTCATCAACGCCAAGCGTCACGCCGGATCCGGGATGGATAACCACTGCCGTCGCGCCGATGAGTGCGCCGACTTCAAGGTGTTCGATGAGCGCGTTGATGGATTGCTCCTGCAGGGCGTCATCCGGGGAAGCGAAGTTCATCAGGTAAATGCCGTGGGTAACGACTGGCGCGAGATCGAGGTCGATACACCCCTGCCGAAATCTCGAGATGACCGCATCGGTCGGTCGACTTGCTCGCCACGAGGTTGGATTGTGTGACCACACCTGGATGGGACCGCCAGGTGCACCATCGACCCCTAGTCCAACACGACGGGCACTCTCGATCGCTCCGCTGATGCCGCCGTTCAGGTGCGCGCCGAGGCGCGGTCCGCCGCCGATGGTTGCCTGCATTGCGTACACTCACTCCGGGTCCGGGGCAGGTTTGATCACCCGGGCCCACGAGTAGTGAACGAGTGAGCTAGGGAGACGGGCCATGCCAAGTGGCGGAAGTGAACCGTTTGTTCGTGTGGATGTTGCTCGCGCGATTGATCTCATCGCCGAAGGCGTGCATATCATCGACGTCCGTGAGGCACGGGAAATCGCGCAGGATGGCAAGATCGCAGGATCCCGCCTTGTGCCACTGAACACGTTCCTCGCGAACCCCACAAGCCACCTTGATGGCGACAACATCCTGTTCTATTGCAAGGCAGGCGTGAGAAGCGCGATCGCGTGCGAAATGGCTGCTGCGATCGGAATGAAGACCCTCTACAACCTTGAGGGCGGTGTTGACGTGTGGCGCAAGGCTGGCAACCACGTCGACTACGCCTAACTCAAATTGGGTACTAGATCAACAACCGGGCCGTGGCGCGTGAACGGGCTCATGGCCGAGAAAATTCTCTGATGTCTTCGCAACCGAACTGCCTGCGGATATCCGTCATTGGCTTGGGGCTAATTGGCGCATCGGCGGCAGCGGCTTGGAGACAGGCTGGCCACTTGGTGACCGGATGGGGGCCCCGCCTCGCGACGCGAGAGACCGCCCTCGCCAGAGGGTTCGTCGATGCGGCGCCTGGAACCCTGGCGGAGGCAGTTGTCAAAGCCGACGTGGTGGTCCTGGCACCACCCGTCCTGGCCATTCGGCAGCTTCTCCGGGATATCGCCCCCCACTTGGCGGCAGGAACCGTGGTCACCGACGTCGCGTCGACGAAAGTGTCGGTCGAGGAGTGGGCGCGAGACATTCTGCCCTCCGACGTGGAGTGGGTCGGGGGTCACCCGATGGCCGGGCGGGAGACTGCCGGGATTGAGTACGCGGATGCTGCCCTCTTCCGCAACCGCGTCTGGGTTGTGGTTCCTTCAATCGCTGTGGGAAGATCGTCGGTAGATCGCGTTGTCCGCTTGGCAACGGATGCCGGATCGAAGGTCATTACGATGAACGCTGATGATCACGACATGGCGGTCGCGCAGGTAAGCCATGTGCCGTTCATGATCTCAATCGCGCTCTCCGAGGCGGTCATTGGAAACACCAGGTTTGGGGAATGGGCGCCAGTCGCGGCAACCGGCTTGCGGGACACGACTCGTCTTGCGAGCGGCGACGCCACGATGCACCGGGACATCTGCGTCACGAACCGCGACAACATCGCACAGGGTCTCGAACAGGT
>CANFGH010000194.1 GCA_947446285.1 Chloroflexota bacterium | reverse complement strand
AGTGCTCGGCACTGGCGTGATCTTCCTCACGCCGACGATGCTGGCCGCCGACAACTTCTCGCCGATCACCTTCTACCGTCACGCTGCCGTCGCCTACCCCTGTGTCGTGGTCGCCCTCGCCACCCTTGGGCCCCGTGCCGGTCGCACCGTCGCGCCCATCCAGATCGCCGCGCTTGCCATTGCACTCACGGTCTTTGCCGGAAACATCTACGCCCTCGCGGTCGCCACCGAGAGGGACCACGACCAGTTGCTCACGATCTACCCGCCTGAGCCGGTCGTCACTGCCACTGGCCTCTGGCGGATCGCACCGCCGTTGCCCGTCCTGCCAATGGTGCCCGGTCCCGGAAACGGGTCAAGCGTCGACCCGTCCTTCGACTACCTTGGATTCCGCAAAGGTCTCTTCGAGGCGGTTCGTCCGGTTGACCAGCACATCGAGGACGATGGCCGGGCATGGGCACTCGCCATAGCCATCTTCGGCACCGCCGGTCTCGCCGTCGCTGCGACCGACCCGGGACGCCGTCGCACCCGCGCTTAGCCAGGCAACCATCACGCCTTGTCAGACGCGGCGCACGAACCGTTGGTGCACGAATGCGTGACAGCCGTATAGGCCGAACCCCAAGGATCCGTATAGGCGCATTGCGACCCTGTTTTCGGCCCGGCAGTTCAAGCCGACCACCGGGTACACCTCGTGCAAGGCACGTGCGAGGCGCGTGACCAACCCGCGGGCAAGACCCCGGCCACGATGATCCGGATGCGTCACCACGTTTCCAATCACGGCTACCCCGTGCGACTTCTCGGCGAGATGTACTCCCGCCACCGCAACAAGGGCGCCTGATCCATCGCGCGACCCAAGGTAGTGACCAGTCGTCACCATGTCCGGCCCGAGAAACCCCTCCGCGTCAACGGTGGCATCCAGGAACGCCCTGAGCTGTGGGTAGTCATCCATCCCCAACCGGTCGCCAATGCCGTCACCCACCAGCAGATCTGGACGCGCAAGAACCATGCCCCGCAACGGCACCGACTCCACGACGTCAAACCACGGCGACAGCGCCCGGTCAATGCCAATCGCCACCTGTCCGGCACAGGCATCGGGCAGCTGCTCCGCAACCGATGTCGCAAGGGCAAGCAACTCTGGGTCGTCTGGAAATCCCTGCGCGTAGATGATCGGTTCTGGGATCCCATCAAGGCGGAGGAGACCAATGGCCGCGCGTGGCGTCGCCCACCATACGGCGCGATGCCAGAAGTGGTCGGCCAAGTCGCCGATGCCGTAGAGGTACACCGCTGGCGCCGAACGGAAGACCGCCTCCACCTCAGCTCGCGTCGCACGTCCCGGCACCGTCATCGGGTCACCGGGATGCAGCGCGGCGCGTCGACGTCAATCGCCTACGCGCCCGCGGCGATGAGTTCCGGTGCCACCGGGACGTCAGGGGCATCGCTGCCATCCTCGTCATCGTCACCATCAACCGGCAAATCCTCCTCGGACTTGACCCGCACCGTCACATGCCCGCAAACGGTGCATACGACCTTCCCACCTGCCTGGAGGGTCTGCATCTGGCCGTCCACCGGGCAAGGTTCCGGCACCGGGCGCTGCCAGATCGCAAAGTCGCAGGTCGGGTACGTCATGCACCCGAAGAAGGTCCGTCCACGCTTCGTCTTGCGTTCCAGAAGATCCGATCCACACTTCGGACACGGCACCCCGATACGGGTCACCAGCGTACGCGTGGTCCGGCACTCCGGAAAGCCCGAACACGCCAAGAACTTCCCGAACCGCCCGAGCTTGATCACCATCTGGCGACCACAGACCTCACAGAGTTCGTCCGAAAGTTCGTCGGCTATCTCGACCCGTTCCATCAGGTCGCGCGCCTTCTCCAGATTCAGTGCGAATGGTTCGTAGAACTGCTGCACCACCGGCACCCAGTCACCCTCGCCATCCGCCACCTGGTCCAGCTGCCCCTCGATCAGGGCGGTGAAACCCGCATCCACCACATCCGGGAAGTGTTCCACCAGAAGATCGTTGACGATCATCCCGAGTTCTGTGGGGCGCAAGACCCGTTCGGTCCGTTCGACGTACCCGCGTTCCTGCACCGTCGAGATGATCGGCGCATAGGTCGACGGACGGCCGATCCCATCCTCCTCAAGCGCCTTGATCAGCGAGGCCTCGGAGAACCGTGCCGGTGGTTGCGTGAAGTGCTGCGTCCCCGCCACACCATCCATCGACACATCCTCACCGGACGCAAGGTCTGGCAGCAGGCGGGTGCGCTTGTCGTCCTCACCCTCTTCGCCCTCAGGCGCATCAAGCACCTTCAGGAACCCCGCAAACCGCATCACCGATCCATTCGCCCGCAGCAGGTACTGGTGACCGCCCGCGTCCGCAACCGGCGGTGTGGCCAAAACATCGACCGCCGTGGTGTCAAAGACGGCACTCACCATCTGGCTTGCGATGAACCGCTTCCAGATCAGCGAGTACAGCCGGTACTGGTCAGAGGTGATGTGGGTCCGCAGGGCCTCTGGCAACCGCCGGCACGACGTCGGACGGATCGCTTCATGGGCCTCCTGGGCACCCTTCGCCTTGGTCTTGTAGACCGGAGGTTGCGCCGGCACGTACTCGGCGCCGAAGCGTTCGCCAATCAGGACACTCGCCTCTTCCTGCGCTTCCCCGGCAACTTGCGGCGAATCGGTACGCATGTACGTGATCAACCCGATGGTTCCCTCACCGGGCACCTCAAGGCCTTCGTACAACTGTTGCGCCACCGTCATCGTGCGCTTGGCGGTGAACCCCAGTCGACGCCCCGCCTCCTGCTGCATCGTGCTCGTGATGAAGGGTGCCGACGGGTTCCGCAACTGTTCACGCTTCCGCACTTCAGAGACCGCATAGGACGCCTTGCGGAGATCCTCCACCACCGCATTCGCATCGGTCCCGTTCGTCAGCTCGATCTTCTCACCGTCCCGCTGGACCAGACCGACCGAGAACTCCTCACGTGGGGCCTTGCCCCGGGCGGCCGCCTTGGCCTCCTTCACCTGCTTGCGCAGGCGTGCCTCCACGGTCCAGTACTCGACCGGCACGAACGCCTCGATCTCCCGTTCACGATCAACGATCAGGCGCACCGCAACCGACTGCACCCGCCCCGCGGACAGACCCTTGCGAACCTTGTTCCACAGCAGCGGGCTCAACTTGTATCCCACAAGCCGGTCAATCACCCGGCGCCCTTGCTGCGCCTTCACGAGATTGAGATCGATCTCGCGGGGATGCTTCAGCGCATCCTGCACCGCCGTCTTCGTGATCTCATGGAAGACCACCCGTCGCGCCAGGATCGGTGGCTTGCCCTTCGCCTGCACCGCCTGCAGCAAGTGCCACGCAATCGCCTCACCTTCCCGGTCAGGGTCAGTCGCCAGCAGCAGCTCCGAAGCACCACGGGCAAGAAGCGTCAACTCCTTGACCAGGTCCTTCTTCTCCTTGGGCACTACGTAACTCGGCGCGAATTCCTCGTCAATGTCCACCCCAAGCCGGCGCTTGGGCAGATCGCGGACATGGCCGAGTGACGCCTTTACCGAGTACCCCCGACCAAGGAACTTCTCGATCGTCTTGGCCTTGGCCGGGGACTCGACAATGATGAGCTTTTTCGCCTTGGTCGCGTCAGCGACGACTGGTTTCTTCGGTTTTGCCGCCGCGGCGGGCTTCTTGGCTGCGGTTGCCATCTTGATCTCGATCTGGCCCCCGGAACGCCTCACCCCGTTCCCTCTCGACGAGAGGCAGGTGGTGGAGGCCCTCCATCGGCGGGCGAAGGTGGTTCAGTCCGAACCCTTTTCGAATATAGCAATGTCGTGCAAAGCGAAGTGCATGGGAATCAGGAGCAGTGCCAGTTCACCAACCGAACCGTACTCCCTCTCCCTACTGGGGCTTGTGCGCCGACCAACACTGTCGCGATCCGGATGAAGAGGCGACGGCTTCGCCGCACTTTGGTTCGCGGGCATCCCTGCCTGCCTGCTCCCCCTTCCCGCGTCGGGAGGGGGGTTGGGGGTAGGCGGGTTCCCGCCTTGGTCCCCCATACCCACCATCTTTCTCGTGCGAACGCCTGGCCTCCCACTCCGAATCATGGGCGATTGGGTAGGGCTATGGAGGATATACCGGCACTCGCCGGAGCGGCCTCGATCACCCGCAGGCT
>CANFGH010000193.1 GCA_947446285.1 Chloroflexota bacterium | reverse complement strand
CTGGATTCAGGAAGGTCGACTTCCGTCACGATGTACTCCAGGCGACCGGGCAAACCCTCGGATTTCACGATGCGGTCGATGGCAACTTGTCCGCCTTGGTTGACCGTTTGAGGATTCGGACGCGGTCGATCCGCCGTCCGTCGAGTGCCACAACCTCGTGGAGGAGACCACCGATCTCAACACGGTCCAGAACTGCCGGCATGCGTTCCAGCCTCGCCATGATCAGACCACCAACCGTATCGGCAATTTCGTGGTCACCGGCAGGCAGCATCGTGCCAATCGCCTCTTCCCATTCTGGCAAACGAAGAAGTCCGTCAATCAGAATGGAACCGTCGTCCTGACGCGCGAGTGGAGGCGGTTCCGGCGCATCACCGGGCCGAACCGCCTCTTCCAGGAAATGTCCGACAAGTGGCTCCAGAAGATCCGTCAAGGTCACCAAACCGGCGGTGCCACCGTGTTCATCGAGGACGATGGCTACTTGCTGGCGAGAACCGCGCATCTCATCGAGCAAGTCATCAATACCCTTGGATCCAGGCACGGCAAGGACAGGGCGGACGAGCGACCGGAGATTGATCGGCGAATCAGGTCCGCTAGCGAGCACTGACAGGACGTCGTGGGCATGAAGGATCCCCGCAACCCGGTCAATCGAGCCATCCCGGACGGGAATGCGTCGATGCCCACTCCGGATCACAGCCTCGAGGACTTCGGCACGCGAAGCCTCGATCGGGATGCTGTCGATTTCCGTCCGCGGGGTCATGACCATGTTTGCGGTGATGTCGGCAAAACTGAACGCCCGTGCGACAATCCGCGCCTCGCTTGCCTCAACGACACCCGCCCTCTGGCTGCCGGTGACCAGGAGGCGCAACTCCTCGACGGAATGGACCATCTCGTGGCCCGAGGCCGGATTGAGGCCCACCATACGAAGCATCCCGTTCCCGATGCTGTTGAGCAAGACTACCGGCCATCGGAAGACCACGGTGAAGATCGTCATTGGGCGAGAAACCCAAAGCGCCGTCACTTCAGGGCGCTGCAGCGCGACGCCTTTGGGAGCCAGTTCGCCCAGGACGATATGCATCGAGGTGATGAGCGCGAAACTTATGCCACCAGCGAGGGTGTGTGCCGATACAACGGCAGTTGAATCGTCAATCCCAGAAAACAGTCCGAGAAAGATATGGGCAATCGCCGGTTCGCCAACCCAGCCGAGGGCGAGTGACGCCAGCGTGATCCCGAACTGGCACGCCGCAATGTACTGGTCGAGGTGCTCAACGATCTTAAGGGCTGCGCCGGCGCCCGGGACGCCCTCGTTCCGCAACTGCTCAAGCCGGCTGTGTCGCGCCGCAACGATCGCGAACTCCGTCGCGACGAAGAAGCCGTTAGCCAGAACCAAGGCGATGACCGCCACAAGCCCGGCAAGCGTCTGGATGTCCATTCAGCCCTTTCGGCCACGTCCCATTCCGGTCCGAGACCGCTTCCCTGCATCCCTTGCGTGCGCCCGGACCAATCGACTTGACGCGGACACTCCGCGCCGCTGCGGCCCGGGCGCCTTGCACGCCGAAATCCATCACCCTAGGATAGAGAACACGGGGCGTTGATTGGTGAAACGGCTCATTGATGCCCTTACCGCCACTCCCGGGACCCACCACTCGGGTCAAGCGCAAATGACCCGTTCGTACCCCACTGGAAGCACCCAGCGCACAAATGAGTGACGAGGTGCCGTAGCATTGGCGTGCCGGGTCCAGGCTAGGCCTCTGCTCCAGTCGCCGGGGCGATTGGTGTCCCTACCTGACGTACCTCGATCGGGGTGGTGACGGACTTGGGACAGTGCCTCCTCGGTTTGCGGACATCAACGATGACCTCACGATCACCACTCGCTCGTCCGGTTGTCCTGGTTGTCGACGACGATGCGAATATCACCGCCCTGCTTCGACGTGCCCTCACGCTCGAGGGATATGACGTGGAGACCTCGTCCAATGGTCCCGATGCAAACCGGGATATTGAGCGACTGTCGCCAGATCTCGTGATTCTGGACATCATGCTTCCCGGGTACGACGGGGTCGAAGTCCTGCGACGGGTACGTTCGGGCAAGGGCGAGCGAACAATGATCCCGGTACTTCTGCTTACCGCCCGCGACGAAGTTGCCGACCGTGTACGCGGTTTGGACACCGGCGCCGATGACTACCTAGTCAAGCCATTCGCAATCGAGGAGCTCACAGCGCGCCTGCGGGCCCTGCGTCGCCGTCGTGAACCGGATAACGAGCGCACCCTACGGTTTGCCGACCTGTCGGTGGATACCGCGTCACGCGAGGTGCGCCGGGGCATACGCGACGTGCAACTGACCACCAAGGAGTACGAACTCCTGACCTACTTCATCCGGAACGCCCGCATTGTGCTGACCCGTGAACGCTTGCTGGAGGCTGTCTGGGGGATTACCTTCGATGCTGACACCCATGTCCTCGAGGTGTACGTCGGGTATCTGCGCAGCAAACTGGAAACACTGCCGGGTTCTGGGGGCACGCGCCTTCCACGCCTGATCCACACCGTGCGTGGCGTAGGGTACGTCCTGCGCGAACCGAGCCCGTGAACACCACCGGACGACCCGCCCGGTACGGACCAACCCTTCGTCTTCGCCTGACAGCCGTTGCCACCGCGCTCCTCGCGACCGGGCTCATCCTATCTGGAACGCTGGTCTACCTTACGCTTGACAGATCCCTGAGCCTGGAGGTGGACCGTGCGATCGCAGACCGCGCGCGGGTCGTCATCGCATCAATCACGGTGACTGCCGCTCCAGACGGCCTCTCAATCCAGTTGCCTGATGTCGATGCGATCGCCGCTGGCGGTGCCGTGGTGCAGGTCACGGGTTTTGACGGCACGATTGTTCGATCCGCGTCTCTCGGGCGGGTCACCCTTGAAGTATCGCGTGGCGCACTCGCAGCCGCACAGCGTGGGGAGGTGTTCTTCGAAACGGTGACGGTGGAACAGGTGCAACTGCGTGTCCACGCGGCGCCGCTCGTGTGGCGCGGAGACACCCTTGGCGTCCTGTTGGTCGCCCGCCCGCTTGGACCGACCGAACTCGTCCTTGGTGGTCTTCAAATCGTTCTGGTCGGCGTTGGCGGGATCGTCCTCATTGTATGTGCCATCCTCGCCTGGGTCGTCGCACGAAGTGCCCTCCGACCGATTGATGACCTTGCGCGTGAGGCCGGATCAATCGGAGCCGATCAGGACTTCAACCGGCGACTCTCGGACCATGTGAGCGAGAGTGCTGCCGAGGTTGGTCGCCTCGCCACAACCTTTAACGCAATGCTTGACCGGCTGCAAGACTCGTTCGCAGCCGTGCAGCGTGCCAATTCCCGCCTTGAAGCCATGCTGCAGTCACAGCGACGCTTCGTTGCAGATGCATCGCACGAGCTCCGCACTCCCCTCACCACGATCAGGGGCAATGCACAACTGATGGCACGTAGTGCTGGAGTCACTGAAGAAGACACACGCGAGATGGTGACGCAGATCTCCAGCGAAGCGGACCGGATGTCGCGCCTTGTCACGGACCTCCTGACGTTGGCTCGCGCCGATGCCGGCCTTTCAATCGTCAGACGCCCGGTCATGCTTCGACCCCTTGTGGAGTCCGTCGGTTTCCAGGCTCGAACACTCGGCGCCGGACGCCTGACGGTGTCGGTCGTACCGTACACCGGCGACGGTGACCTGATGGTTGAGGGCGACCCGGACGCCCTGCGGCAACTCGTCATTGCGCTCGCAGACAACGCGATCAAGTACACGCCAGACGGCGGATCGGTCAGTCTTGCCCTCCGTTCAGTTGTATCCGGATCGTCGAGGCTGTCGGCCGATCGAGCGCTGCCCTATCCCATGCGGACCAACCAGACCGAGGTGCCGGCCACCGTGACCGCCCAGATCAGCGTAATTGATACCGGGGTCGGGATAGGGGCGGATGACCTGCCCCACGTGTTTGAGCGGTTCTACCGCGCCGACCGCGCCCGCCATACGACCGGAAGCGGGCTTGGCCTGGCAATCGCCCGCTGGATCGCCGATGCGCACGGAGGCACACTCACGGTCGAGAGTAGTCTCAATGCCGGCAGCATGTTCACCGTGTCGCTACCAGCGACGGTCGTTGCCGGCATCGTCGACAACGATGATGATGAGGGCGCGGAAACCATCGACGACTCAAGCGCCTGAAAACTCTTGGTCAGCCCCGCGCT
>CANFGH010000192.1 GCA_947446285.1 Chloroflexota bacterium | reverse complement strand
GATCATCGCTGGATCAGCGATCCCGGCGTCGACCGCATGAGGCACATTGGCAACACATGTCCCGGCGACGCGCAGCCTTGGCAGGTAACGCATGGGTCTCCAGGACACGACGGTGGTCAAGGCCATCGGATCACGAAGGGATGCGGAAACGCCACGCTCCTGACCCCGGCCTGATCCCGCGCCTCCCTGGTGTTTCGAGGCCAGTCTCCGGGTGCGCCCCACCCGCGGACCCGTCAACGGTGACAGCCTGGGTGATGGCCACGACGGGGGATCGCAATGGCCGCGCGGTGCGTGCGTGCGGCCCTTTGGCGTCCTTTCGGTCACCGGAACCAACCGGTCCGGATCGGAGGGCCCCGGAGAATTCGCGCATCCGCAAGCCACGATGTCGGCGCAGCGGTGGTCGGGCTGGAAGGATGGGCCATCCGTGGCACGGTTGGCAGTGTTCTGCGTGCGGCACCGATGCGTCTCCACGCCGGTTCCCCGTTGGACGATGGGTGTACCGGGGAGCTTCTTGATGAAGTGCACGACCCGGGTCGGGCGTGTCGCGGAATCCTGTCGAGTGATGTCGGGTACTCCAGCAGCAGCAGCGGGTGCCGCGTCCTCGGTTGCTTCCACGCGCGGCCGCTTTGTTATGTTGACCTTATCGACTCTACCCCGTTTTACGGACTTTCGTTTGGTGGGCGCGCGTTCCGCGGAGCCACCGTGACCGGTCGGTACGGTAACGAGGCGGGGATGGCCTCTGACCATTACGGGGCGTGCTGGCACAGGCGTTGGCGGTCCCTTAAGAAGGCGATGCGTACCCTGATCAACCAGTCAATCGGTGGCAGGCGTTGATCCGTAGTCTGGGACGGTTCATGCCCGCCCGGACTGGACCATTCCACGCGCTGATACTGGGCCGGCGAGGGCGCCGGCGCTCCCAGGGTTGGGCCCCCGGACTGCAATTGCGCAATCGCCAGAGAACCGGGCACGGCTGACCGCGTACCAGTCATGACCTTTCCGTCACGGTTGCCTACACGCCTCGGCGCCTGCCGGACCCCATCAGTGCCATCGCCACGATCCCGCGCGTCCGTCACTCCTTGTGGTCGGGAGTTGCCGGGGCGGCGCGCCAGATCCATCCGAAGCTGACGGCGACGTTCCATGCGAAACCGGCACCCGTGCCCAGAATCTTCGCGACGTACGGTCCCCACCAGTCGTCGAACACTGATGCCCATGGGCCGCTGACCAGACCCACGGCGATGCCGTTGGTGATGAACTGGGGCACCAAGGCGGCGATCTGGAAGGTGAGGAACCGCTGCCAGGCGTGCTGTTGGCGCAGGCCGTGTTCGCGGGTGAAGACCCACCGGTCGTTCAGGAAGAAGTGCCCGATGAGCGATATCTCGTAGGCGACGGGAATCGCGAGCCACGCGTCGACGCCGAGGACTTCCAAGAGGATTGCCTGGGCGACGAGATCACCGACCAGCGATCCACCGCCCGCCAGGACGAACCGCACGATGGTGAAGAGGCGCGTCATCAAGGCACCCCCGGCCCGGCCGGATGGCGGGGTCGGGGGTGTTGCGGTGGAAATCGCGCCGTTCCCGGGTGCTGCGGTCACGCGTGCGGGACGTCCGTATCGACGCTGACCCAGGTGTGCGAGGCTGCGGCTGCGATGGTTGCGTCGATGGCGGCCTGTGAACGGTAGCCGTCGTGGAAGTCGCCATCATGGTCCGGATCTGCGTGACCCCGGCGGACGGCGTCGATGAAGTTGCCGAGCATGCGGTAGATGCCGTGGGGCTTGCCATCGCGCGCACCTTCGGGCAGGTCAAGGTCTTCCCACTGCCCGCCGGGCTTCTGCAAGCGCAGGATCTCGTTGTCGCCACGGGTGAAGTTGGTGAAGAGTGCGCCTTCGGTGCCGGTAACGACCAGTCCGCCCATGCCGGTCGGGTTGGCCGAGGCACTCGCACGGCTGGTGATCATCTGGCCCTGCAGTCCTCCGGTGGTCCGCACGAGGGCCGAGGCGAGGTCGAGCGTCTCCACGGCGATCGGGTGGCCGTCCGGGCCGGTCACGGTGCGCGGGACGGTGTAGGTGACCGCGGAGACTTCCTTGATGAACCCGGCAGCCGGTCCGACGGTGAAGTTGATCGAGTCGTAGAGGTGCGATCCCATCTCACCCAGCTGTCCGGCCCCGTGGACGCCCGCGTAGGTGCGCCAGGTGGCATCGGTCCCCCGGTGCCAACCCTGCCCCTGGCTATCAATGGAGACGTAGTGGGGTGTGCCGATGGCGCCCGATGCGACCAGCCGGCGAACCTCCTGCATGCAATAGGTGTACCGGAAGATGAAGGCGATGATTCCGACGAGCCCGCGGGCATTGGCTTCGCGAGTCATTTCGGCGGCGAGGCCGGCGTTGAGCGCCATCGGCTTCTCGCAGAAGACATGCTTGCCGGCGCGCAGGGCCGCCATGGTGTAGGTGTAGTGGTTGTCGTTGGAGGACGGCACGGTGACGGCGTGGATGTCCGTGCGGGCGAGGAGCGCGTCGAGGTCATCGGTGACGTCCGGCACGCCGGTGCGGTCGGCCATGACGCGGGCCCGTGCGAGGTCGCGGCTGTAGAGCGCCACTACTTCGCCGTTGGGGTGTGCATTCACGCCGGGGATGTGTGCGACTTCGGAGAAGGCGGCGGCGCCAAGCACGGCCACGCGTATGGTGTCTGCCATCGTGATCTCTCATCCCGCGGGCACCTGTCCGGTTCCACACCCGCTTCCCGCATGATAGCGCGTGCCACGCCCGGTTACGGTTGGTGCACGGTTCCCCAGGAGCGCCGGCTCCTAGCCAATGGTGCACGGTTCCCTGGGAGCGCCGGCGCCCCCGCCGGCCCCAAAGTCCGCAGTAAGTCCTATCTCCCGGATGGTCAAAAGGGGAACGTTCGTCTCGACCCCCATTCGTGGTGACTAGTGGAGAACCCAGTCTGACGTGCCATCAGACTTGATCACTGTGCGCGAACGTCCGTGCACGACCTGTCATGTGTATCGGGAAATCAACCACTGAACGGGTTTCGTACCTCAATGAAGTTGAATCTAAGGAAGTCAGCATCAGCGGTGTAGAGGCGTCGCACTCCGTTTGCTTGCAGGATTGCGGCCAAATGTGCGTCTGGCACAAGGTTGCCACGAACCCCTGGGATGCCAGAACTGGTCCGGTACACATCGAGGAAGGCGCGGTAGTCTTCACCCTCGGTCACAACGCGTACCCGGGGTAGGGCCAGGAGTGCCGTGATATTCGCCAATGCACTGTCCGGTCGTAGCGGAACCGGAAAGATTGACGGGTGTGTTGCAATCCGGAGGTACCCCATGATGGTCACCCAAGCGAGGCAAAAGACGTCCGGATCTTTGGTGCGGCCTGACATGAACCGCGTTGCGGCCTCGTGGTTCGGGCTCGTCTCATTTGATGCGTGGACGAGGATGTTGACGTCGACAGAGTAGCTCACGCGTCGATGGCTCTTGAGGAGACGGTTGGTTCACGACCTTCGGCATCGCTCGCTTCATCCAGAACACGGTAAAGCGCATCGCAATCGTCAATGTCAATCCGAGGTGTCCCCATAGGTTGGGAAACCCAGACGAGAGACGGCGGTTCAGTCTCGGCGTGCGCACGACCTGAGAGCGCGGTCGCGAGCAACTCGGAGACGAGACTGCCTAGCGACCTGCCCTCCAACCGTTGTACTCGCCGGAGTTCTGCGAGTACTGGATCGGCAATATCGACCGTCGTCCGTGCCATGATGCATGATACCGCGGTTATGCGCATCAGGTGCGGAGGCAGTTTTGCGGACGAAGTGGTGTGTGCGGTCTTCCCTGAGATTCTTGGCAGCCGGTAGCACCTTTTCGAGTGCTGCCACCAGTCGCAATCACTGAAAGGTCACGCTCGCTGCTGGACGCACGCAACCGTACACGCGCTACACTGTTTCCGACGCACTGAAACGGGGAGGGGCTGTACCGTGGCTCGACGTGATTCACCAAAGGTGGCACCGGTATCCATCGCCGATGACGGGATGATCGGGGATGCCGTCCAGGGGGTGGACGGCGATGCGGTCACCCTCGCCCCGGGCGAAGATCCCGATCGTCTCATGTCGGTGGCGCAGGTGGCGCGTCGGCTTGACTGCAGTGTCAGCCTCGTCCAGAAGTGGCGCCGTTTCGGATGGGTAGCCGCCCTGCAACTCGGCCCGCCGGATGTGCCGATCTACGGCTACCGGCTCGGTGACGTCGAGCGGTTCGCAGCCGAGCGGTGGAACCGCAAGCGTGGCCGGCCGGCCGGTTC
>CANFGH010000191.1 GCA_947446285.1 Chloroflexota bacterium | reverse complement strand
TGGCCCGGCGCCCATCACGAGAACTACATCCCCTGGCTGAAGTTCTTCGATCAGGGTCGACATCGCGTCAGTGGGTACGCCAATGTTGCGCGCGCGACGCGCGCGACGCGCGGATTGATGGTTCCACCGATGGTTCAGAGCGTTGACAAGCTCGGCTGCTCCTCGGTATGCGCCGTCTGGTTCGCGTCCGGGTGGCGAGTACACGTCGGTGACGATGACCGCGTCGGCGCCGTCGAACGCCTGTACAAACTCGTCGAAGAGGCGTTCGGTCCGTACCTTGAGATGGGGTTGGAAGACGGCCCACAGGCGTCCGCGTGGTGCACCCGAGTCCTCGGGATTGGCAAAGTGCCGGGCTGCATCCAGGGTGACTTTCACTTCAGTGGGATGGTGGGCGTAGTCTTCGAAAACCCGAACTCCATGGTGAGACCCTGCCAGCTGGAAACGGCGACGGACGCCGTTGAAGGCTGCCAAGGCGTCGAGCGCAACGTGAGGCTCAACGCCGGAGTGCACCAACGCAATTGTCGATGCGACGGCGTTCAAAATGTTGTGTTGGCCCGGTACCGACAATCGGCCTTCAAGTGGTCCGCCAGGGTCGTCCCCCTTGCGCGAATCATTGGCAGTCCAGACACGGAATGTCGAACCGCCGGCGTGTTCACGAACGTCGCTGATCCACCACTGCGAACGGTCATTGGGGACATCAAAGCCGTCATCCAGCCGGCCGTATCTTGTAACGCGTAGATCAGGTGTTAGTGCGCGAGCACTAGTGAGTACCCGCTCAATCCCGGCATCCGCGTCGCGGTTCGGTGAGCGCGATGCCACGACGATTCCGTTGGGACGGACCCTGCAAAGAAAGTCCACGAATGCCTGTTCCATTTCGGGCACGGAACCGTAGTACTCAAAGTGGTCTGGCTCGACATTCGTCAAGATCGCCACTTCTGGTGTGTAGGCGAGGAACCTGCGGTCGTACTCGTCTGCCTCGATTGCCATCCATTCAGAGTTTCCCCATGATGCACTGGTATCGAGGTCGACCAGTTCCCCTCCGACTTGGAAGGATGTGTCGATTCCTGCCCGTCGCATTGCGGTGGCGATCATTGCCGTGGTCGTGGTCTTGCCGTGCGTCCCCGCGACAGCGATGGTGCGTCTGGAATTTGCGAACCAGGCGAGTGCTTCCGCATGTTTTTTCACTGGTAAGCCGAGTTCGCGTGAGGCATGTACCTCGGGGTTTGTTGAAGGAACCGCTGACGACATGACTACCAAGGGGTTTTCCGCTTGTGCAAGTGCGGTCACCAAGCGTGGATCATGCCCAATCTGGACTATGGCGCCAAGGTGTCTCAGGCGTGCAATCGTAGGCGAGTCACTTGCGTCTGATCCCGAAACCGTGCACCCCATCTGGAGATAGAGCCTGGCCAGCGCGCTCATGCCCGCGCCTCCGATCCCTATGAGGTGGACAACACGGGGACCGCCAGACGCCCCATCAACCTGCCGGAAATCTGGACGGGGAGTATTGGCGCGGGGGATGCTCATCGGATCGTCCTTCGGTGCGAGACTGTCCGTCATCCGGATTGTCCCGCGACTGATCGCAACAACGAAACGATGTTGTCTGCGGCTTCCGGGCGGGCAAGGAGTTGTGAAGCATCACGCATGCTTTGCAGCCGTGACGGGTCTTGGAGGAGACTTTGAATTGTCGGCCAGAGCGCTGAAGGATCGGATGGGCTGGCGCCGATTAGCGCCTCATCAGAGATCGTGATTGCGGCACCGCGTTCGGTCAGCACGGATGCGTTGTGCGCCTGGTGGCCTCCGGCGAACGATCCAGGCACGAGGATTGACGGAACACCGATCATTGGCAACTCAGCCAATGTAGATGCGCCTGCGCGACACACCACCAAATCGCTGGCTGCAAGCGCGTCAGCGATCCCTCGGTGGAGGTACCTGAACAAGTGATAGCGGGTTCTGAGCTGCTCGCCAAGGCCGGACCGGATTGATCGGAGCCTTGGCTCATCCGGTTCACCACACAGGTGGATGACGTCGGCGTGGTGGAGAAGTGGCTCGAGCATGTCGGCAATCGCGAAGTTGATGCTCCGAGCGCCACTGCTCCCCCCCATCACCATGACGACATTTCGGTCAGACGAAATCTTGAACGCGTCTCGACCACGCTGGCGGCTTGCGTTATGGAACTCTGGCCTTACCGGGTAGCCGGTGACGACGAGCCGGGAATGTTTCCAGTGGTCACGAGTATTCGGGAAGGAAACGGCGATGCGTGATGCAAGTGGCGCAATCGTCTTGATGGCCATGCCCGGCACCACGTCAGGCAGGAACACCACCACAGGGATGCGGCGCAAGCGGGCGGCGATGACCACGGGGGCACTGACGTAGCCACCGGTGACGAGGCATGCATCGGGATGAAAGACACCCATGGCACGGGAGGCCTGGGTGATTGCTCGTATTAGTCGGACGCCACCCATTGCGAGCCGTGGGGCAGAGACACCACGCAATTGCGACATCGAGAGCGACTGATGGGCTACACCTGCATGAGCGAACACTTCAGTGTCAATGCGCGACGACCCATGCAGGAAGAGGGCGGCGTTCCCTCTGGTTGCCCGAGTGGAAATCGTCTCCTCAGCCAAGGGTTTGGCGTTTGGCCAGAGAGCCGAGTCCTCACGTCTGAGAACGTCGGCAACTGCGAGGGCGGGATAGATATGGCCTGCTGTTCCGCCCCCGCCCACCACGACGCGGAGGGGACTTCCTCGAACTGGTCCAACTGCGTTGCCCATCACGTGGCTTTCATAAGAGATCTCGTCAATCGTCAGGGAGACGCCGGCGTATCGGCGGGGTGACGCTTGCTGAGTTGATTGGATTGCTGACAGCACGGAGGCGTGGATTGCCTCGACGAAATGCCTTGGATTGACGGACGCCAAGGTCTTGAAGCCAGTCGATGTCTACCGAGATTCGCGCATGGCCGCCACCGAACGGCGCCACCATCCGACAGCAGTCCCCGAAGTGGGCGCCGAGTGCCCAGAGTGCGCCGAGATGCTGAGGAGCACACCGCACGAGGCTAACGTGGTGATGAGCGAGGATCCACCGTAGCTGAAAAACGGGAGTGTAATCCCGGTGAAGGGAACACTACTCGTCATGACAGCCATGTTGAGAAACCCCTGGAACGCGATGCCAATTGTCAGCCCGGTGGCGATGTACCGCCCGAGGGCGTCCGGTGCACGTCCCGCGATCACCATTCCTCGATAGAGGAACCCTGCAAACATGGTGAGCGTGATGAGGGTCCCGATGAGACCAAACTCCTCGCCGATGACCGCAAAGATGCTGTCCGTGTTTGGATACGGCAGGAACAAAAATTTCTGTCTCCCCATGCCGAACCCGACACCCGTCAGTCCTCCTGAACCAAGGGCAAGCAGCGATTGCACAACGTGATACCCGTCCTTTTGGGGATCGTTGAACGGCGCGAGAAAGGTCGTGAACCGTGCCATTCGATAGGGTTCAATCCACGTCATCAAGGCAGCCATGCCGACGCCCATTATTCCCATCGCACCGAATACCATCCAAGGCGCACCAGCGACGAGATAGACGCAAGCACCTGTTGCCACTATCACGATTGTTGTGCCGAGATCGGGTTGGAGCATCACCAGAATGGCGACCACGCCATAGATGAGGGCAAAGGGGATGAGACCGGACTTGGTGGTCTGGGAACCGGTCTTTGATGCCGCAAAGGTACTTGCCAAAACGATCACCAGGATTGGCTTTATGAACTCGCTCGGCTGAAACTGTGTGCCGAACAGATTCATCCAACGTGCTGCACCGTTTACCCTGACCCCCAAATCCGAACCTGGGACCGAGATCAGGACTAACGTAATAACCAGCGCAATCGCAACTAGTCGGGCATATCTCGCAACTATGCGGTAGTCAAAAGCCCACAGGGTGCAGAGTGCCACGATCCCGATAGCCGCCGATCCCAACTGGCGCCACAGGAAATGCAACTGATCCCTGAACTGGGTGTATGCGGTTACCAAGCTCGCGCTCTGCATTGCGCAGATCCCCAACACCAACATTATGAAGATGAGGGCGAATAGCGGTCCGTCCGGCGGACCTTTTGGGATATTGTGATCTCCAGAATCTTTGGTCCCCCGGGAGCGCCATCCACTGACAAAGAATCCTGAAAATGGGTCGAAGGGGGTGCCGGTTCCAGAAGATGGAGGTTGAGTGGACTCTCCCCTGAACGTCGACGTTGTCGCGTTTGAAGGAAGCGACGGACCAGCTCCCGGTGAACTCGAGGAGGCCTCATGTTTGTTGCTCAC
>CANFGH010000190.1 GCA_947446285.1 Chloroflexota bacterium | reverse complement strand
GGACGACCGCCGTACCCGGTCCCGCTGCTCCTGCGGGTCCACTTCCTGCAGCAGTGGTTCTCGCTCGCTGATGAGGCCGCCCGTGAAGCGTTGTACGACATCCCCGTGTACCGCGCATTCGCGGGCATCGACCCCGGCACCACCGGCATCCTGGATGCCACGACCATCCTGCGGTTCCGCCACCTCCTTAAGCGCCATGATCTGGCCACCGCAGTCCTCCAGGAGGTCAACGCGCTGCTCGGGGCGCGTGGCCAGATGGTCCGCCGGGGCACGCTGGTCAATTCACCATCACCCGTGCCCCAGGCTCGACGAAGAACCGGACGGGCATGCGTCCTCCATCGGGCACCAGGCCCGGAAGGGGAACCAGTGGTTCTTCGGCATGAAGGCGCACATCGGGGTCGACGCGGAACTCGGGCCTCGTCCACACGGTCGTGGCGACGCCGGCCAACGTGCACGATCTCGCGGTGGCAGGATCCCTGCTGCATGGCCGGGAAATGGTGGTCCACGCGGACTCGGGGTACCGGGGCGTCGCCCGCTGGTGGGACACCCCCGGCGTGGCCTGGATGGTGGCCATGCCACCGGGCCGGCGACGGTTGCTGGCACCAGGGTCGCCCGAGGCGGTGGTGGAACGGGCCAAGGCCTCGGTCCGCGCGTAGGTCGAGCACCCGTTCCGGGTCATCAAGCGGCAGTTCAGCCACGTGAAGGCGCGGTACAGGGGCATGGCGAAGAACGGGTCACAGCTGGTGACCCTGTTTGCGCTCTCGAACCTCTGGATGGCACGGCGCACGCTGCTGGCAGGGGAGGCCGCCGCGCGCCCGAATGCGAACCGGACGCCATGCCGGCTGGCATGGCGACGGCCGAAACCCGGTTCCAGAGCGGAAATGGCGCGTGAGGAAGCCTCACCGACCGCGATTCCCGGTCACTTGCCTCGCACTGGACGCGAATCGTGCTTTGGCCAGCCCTTCCCTATGTGATGAGCGGATTTCACATGCGGGTTGGCGAAGTCCTTGCAGACGCTGGTTCGGTACCGACAGGAACAGATGGCCAGTACGTGCCCCAGGCAGGGCCTTTGGCGGAAGTGTCCGCAACGAGGCTCGGTGAGGGTGCACTCCGGGGCTTGCAAGCGTTCGGCAGCTCTCCCGAAGCTGTTCCTATCGTCCACGGTTGGTTCCATCCGGTATCCAGCCCGAGGTCCCGATACGCAGTCGTCGATGCGTCATCGGGGCCGGCGTTCGCGTCGACCCATTCGCGGCATGGAGGGATGGCTGTCCTCGGAAACCCGGTCGCCCGCCCGGCCACGACCGCCGATAAATGGACTAACCAGATGTTCGACCGAGGCGCCTTGGGTTGGCGTCCTGATGATGATCGAGTCACGGTCCTCCCGGCGGGAGAGTTCATTCGACAATCAGGCATTGACCCGAAACTTGCCGAGATTGGTTTGCCAACTGCAGTGCCAGCCGCCCTGACTGCGCAGGAAGCCCTCCACCAAATGGCTTGGCTAACCGACCCCGGGTTCCGAGATCGGTACTACCAGCGGGCTATTGCAGGCTCACGCGATGGTGAACCTATTGATCTCAACCCCCGGACCATCGGTCCTGGAACTCCTCGGTCTCCCAGCCTCACGGTTTCAGGTCACTGGGGTGTGGCGTAGGCAGCGGTTCGAACGAGGTGTGTTGGAGCACGAACCTATGCAGGAGGCTACCGCACGTCCAGAACCAACACTGGCACGTGTCGGACTTGTGCTGCGTCTCCGTGGCGCGCTTCCGGACGACGCCAAGGCACCTGACCGACTCGTGGGGAACCAACTCGTGGTGAAAGGGTCGATGTCATCCGTGGCTTGTCGAATAAGCTCAACTGCTGCGTCATCGGGTCACGGACTGCAGGAGGCTATCACGCCCGTACAAACGTAATCGATACCAACAGTCACCCAAATACCCGCTACTCCAACTCCGCCCACCACGGTGACTGCGATAGAGGGTTCTACGATGGTGCCGACGGCTGAACCCACCGTGACGCGTGCCGTGCGCCCGACGCCATCTGGATCAACTGCCGGCATGCGCGCAGCGGGCGCCAGCATCCAGATCGAGCAAGTCGCACCCATAGGTGGCATTGAGCAGGTCGTGGTGGTGAACCGGGGTTCCGCGCCTCAGGACCTTGCGGGTTGGACCTGCGCCCGGCATCTTCGACGGGTTCCTATCCCATGCCATCAGGCCTGGTGATCAAACCGTGCACCTCGATTACCTCTCCTGAACGACGCACACGTGCCAACCGATCCCGGCCCACGACGGATCGTGCTCGGTCGGCGGAGTCTCTGGCCCGATAGTGGTGGCGCTGTCGTCGTGCTGGATCGTGACGGGATTGAAGTCCACCGATGCACCCAGCCGTGACGGGCGAGGGACCGACGGATAAACAAGCGGTCTGGCCGATGGCACACTTCAAGGCATGACGAACCCCGAACGGGAGACGCCTTCGCTGCCCTCCGGGCACGATGGCCGGCCCGTGGAACACTCGCGCGGAGACCGGGCGTACTCGACGTCACGCACCGGGCGAATGCGCCTCGATGTCGCAGTCGTCGCACGAGGTCTCGAAACGACCAGGGAGCGTGCCAGACGCCTGATCGTCGCCGGGGAAGTCACTGTCAATGGCCACCGTGCGACCGCACCTTCAACCCCAACTCCGGCAGGCGCGATTATCGAGATAACGAACCCACACAAGTATGTTGGACGCGGTGGTCTCAAGCTGGCGTACGCCCTTGATGCCTTCTCCATTGATCCGGCAGGCCGAGTAGGTGTGGACATCGGAGCCAGCACCGGGGGGTTCACCGATGTCATGCTGCAGCGAGGGACTGCCCGCGTCTATGCGATTGACGTAGGTCATGGCCAACTCGCATGGACACTCCGCAACGACCCCCGAGTGGTTGTCATGGAAGGGGTAAACGCCCGGTTCCTGCACGGTCCGACGCCGGGGCCAGCTGGCGAACAAGCTCATCCTGGGATCACCATGCTTGCGGAAATGGGTTCAATCGTGACGATTGACGTCGCCTTCATTTCATTGACCTTGATCCTCCCAGCGGTTACGCGCATCCTGGCCCCTCACGGAGACGTCGTGGCACTTGTAAAACCGCAGTTCGAGGCGGGTGCGTCACAGGTGGGAAAGGGTGGCGTGGTACGCAACCCAGCGGTTCACCGCACAGTGCTGGGCACGGTCGCGCACGCCGCGGTGGGTTTAGGCCTCGTTCCCCAAGGACTGATCGCATCACCAGTTCGCGGTCAAGCCGGGAACGTGGAGTTCCTGCTATGGCTCCGGAGCGCGACCGACAATCTGCATCCGGTTGGGACAACCTTTGAGTGGGAGCGGGCAATCACCCTCGCACTTGCCGGACCGGCACAGGATCACTAACACCTGCCCATAAGCGGTCAGAATGCGTGGATGTGTTCAACTTCGTAGGACCCAAGCGCCGCGTCGGCGTCCCGCTCAATGAAGTCAATTACCGACTGAACCATCCGGCTTGTCTGGGCTGCGTCGGTCGAGACCACCGCAAACCCAAGTACGGCCCGTTCCCAGTCGTCGTGATCGTCAACTTCGGCAATCGCAACATTGAACCGTTGTCGCACATGGGCTACCAGAGGACGGATCACCGAACGCTTGCCCTTGAGTGAGCCGTTGTCTTCCAGCAGCAATTCGAAACGGCACACCCCGATGACCATGCGCCAAGTCTATCGACGGAAGACACGAAGGGTTCCTCTCGTGTTTGTGCCGGTCTGACACGGTGCACCAGTTCCATCCTGGCCAACAAATTGGCAAGCATTCGGGCGCAGACATGGTGCTAAACTGGCCAGAGGGCTTCGCACTGAGCGCGCGGATTGCGCAGGGAGGCCAAGTCCGCGATCCAAGGGTCACGCGGTCAACGGCAATGGATCCGGGGGGTTGAGATGCTGTCCCGCTTCCTTCGAGAGGCAGTCCGATTCACGATGCGCGTGACGGTCGCGGTCGTGCTTGCGGGCGTGATCGAACGACTGCCATGGCCGGAACCGGACCGCGGGACCTTCGCGTTTGTCCTCGGTGGCGCGCTCTCAGCGGTCATCACCATTCTTATAGGAGTGCTGCTCTACAACACGTTCTATCCCGGGACGATCCAAGCGGGACGTCCTGCCGATAGCGGTATTTCGCGAACACGGTGGTGGAGCGTGGGACCAGTGAACCGGGACGATGGGCCATGACATCGACACCTCTCACACCCACAGAACTGCACCTCGATGAGACGATGCTCGCTGAACTGCTTGGGATCCGGTTCAAGGACTTGGGTCACCT
>CANFGH010000189.1 GCA_947446285.1 Chloroflexota bacterium | reverse complement strand
GGGTGAAGGGCCGGCGGCCGGGTTCCTAGCCTGGCTTGCTGCCGCGGACCTGCCGGACCCGGAGGTCCTCCTGACCAATCCTGACGCGTATGTGCACAGCAATCGCGGCGACATCTCGTGGGCCGTCTTGACCGCGGTCGCGCAAGCCGTCATTGACCGGCCGACCGCACCGCGGTGGCGCGCCGCCTGGAAGGTCCTGGGTTCAGCGGCCCGGGCCGGTGGCACCGACGTTGCCACACCGGCGATGCAGTCTCTTGTCGCTATCCGTTCGGCGAAGTTGCCTCTCCCGAAGGACTTCGAGGCCTTCTTTCCGATCTTCGAGGCCGTCGGCATCATCGCCTCGGTCGGGTCGAATGGCAAGTCGACCACGGGGCTGCCGTCATGACTGGCACAGCCCTGACCATCACCACGGTGCAGATCGATCCCTCGGAAGTGGCGACCCGGATGCTAGCCGCCGCCTTCTCCCTCGCCCTTAGCCACCCGTACCTTGGCACTGCGCTTTGGGTTGTGCCAAGGATCCCGTGTCCCGGCCTTGGCACCGTCGCCGTCGATGCCGGATGGCGTCTCTTCTACGATCCGGCGGTTGTCGTGAACTGGTCGGTCGCCGAGACGGCCGGTGTGCTCTATCACGAGATCCTTCACCTGCTTCGCAATCATGCCGACCGTGGACGGATCACTCATGATCCTCGCCGGTGGAACCTCGCAGCCGATGCCGAGATCAACGACGATCTCGTTGGTGAGAAGATCCGCTTGCCTGGCACGCCTGTGCTGCCAGCACAGTTCGGCAAACCCAACAACCTGACCGCTGAGGAGTACTTCCTGGCTATCCCCCAGAATAGTGAGAGGGTCGATGCCGGCGAAGGCACTGCATCTGCACCGGATTCTCGCTGTGGACCGGGCGCGACGGGAATTGCCGAACCGTGGTTCACCGATGCCACCCGGACCCTCGCGGAGATTTCCGGGGATGATCCCGTCCACGCCGGTCTGTCTCCGGGCCACGCGCAGGTCGTCCGGCAAGCGGTGGCCAACCAGATCCGGTCATTTGGGATCGGATCGGTGCCGGGACACCTGTCAAGTTGGGCCGGTGACCTCGCCGATCCGAAGGTCGACTGGCGCCAGGAACTTGCCACCCTTGTGAGGAATGCCACCGCTGATGCGATGGGGGCATCCGACTACCGGTACCGACGGCCATCCCGTCGCCAGTCCGCGTTCCCGGACATCATCCTGCCTTCACTGCGCCAACCTGTCCCGAACATCGCGGTCGTCGTTGACACCAGTGGCAGCATGTGGGGCTACGATCTCGGCACTGCCCTCGCCGAGATCAACGGCATCCTGAATGCGACGGGAACCAACCGCCAATGCACGGTCCTGTCGGTCGATGCCCAGGTGCAAGCCTGCCGCAAGGTCTTCCACGCCGACCAAGTTGTCGTGAAGGGTGGCGGTGGCACCCACATGGGCCGGGGCATCGAGGGGGCATCCAACCTTACTCCGCGTCCCGACGTCGTGATTGTCCTCACCGACGGGCACACACCATGGCCCTCCCTCCCTCCCTATGGCATGCGGGTGGTCGTCGGCCTGATCTGCCGCTACGGGAACCCACCCGAGACACCGTCATGGGCACGTTCGGTCATCATTCGAGACTGAGATCGCGTTACCCAGAGGTGATGAGGCGACGCCTCACCCCCCATCACCACTTACCCCACCCGTTTTGCAATCGCCTTCTCGTGCCACACCAGTCCCAGACCCGGGTGGTCCGGCAGCGTCACGAAACCATCCTTGATATCTGGCGGTTCCACGAACTCGTTCAGGTGGGTCTCGATGCTATGCACGTAACTCTCGACGATGAGGCCACCCCGCACCGCACCGACGGCGTGTGCACCCACGTGCGGGCCGCCGTGCGGCGCCAGGGGCAGGTGGTACGCCGAGGCCATCGCCGCGATCTTCAGCCACTCGGTGAATCCCCCGCACGTCCGGGGGTCCGCCTGGACGATGTCAACTGCATTTGCCTCGATCAGGTCGCGGAATCCCCACCGGGTGAACTCGTTCTCGCCACTCGCAACTGGCATGTCCAGCGATGCGCAGAGCATCGCCTGCCCGCGGTAGTCATCGGCAGGGGTCGGTTCCTCAAGCCAGAACGGTTCCTCGCGTTCGATCGACCGTGCGAACCGCAGCGCGGTGGTGGCGTCCCACGCGTTGTTCACGTCCACCATGAGGTCGATGTCCGGTCCGATTGCCGCGCGCACTGCCCGCACCCGTTCGGCATCGTGGCGCAGTCCGGCACCCTCCCACCCCACCTTCATCTTGACCGCCCTGTAGCCGTGATCCAGGAACCCGGTCATCTCCGCCACCAGTTCCGGGATGCCCTTCCCCTCGGCGTAGTACCCGCCGGCAGCGTAGACCGGAACCCGTTGCCGGTGCCCACCCATCAGCTTCCAGCACGGTTGTCCGAGGATGCGTCCGCGCAGGTCCCATAGGGCAATGTCAACTACACCAATGGCGTTGATGTAGTCACCCTTTGCCACCGGTTTCCGGTTGTGCCCGTACATCCGTTCCCACAGGGCATCAGCACACAAGGGATCCTGACCGACGATCAGTGAACGCAACCGGGAGGCGTGCGCGCCCGAAAGGCCTCCGAGGGTCATGCCAGTGATACCGGCATCGGTATGCACCTCCACCCGGGCGAAGCCGTGCGAACCGGTGTGGATGATCGAGTTCCAGTATGGTTCTGACCGGGGCCCGAGGGGGATGTCGGTCACGGTGAGGTTGGTGATCTTCATATCGGGATGTCTCCAGTAGCGAAGCGCATGAACACGTGAGCCAGCATACCGGCGCACCCCAAGGGATGGGGACGCTCTTGGTGGACGGGTGCGTCGGTGGCGACGGTTGACCTGCCCGACACGTGGCCGTACTCGTTATCGCCGGTGACCCAGATCGTGACGTACCCGCCACTGTCGGGTGACGCCCTGCGGCGCGCATCGATGCGGGCCCCAGGGCGGTCAAGCCAACTGGCCGCCCATGTCGAGGCAGCCCGTCGGGACGTCAGACGGCGCCGACGTAGGCTGCGAGGTGTTGGCCAGTGAGGGTCGATCGGGCGGCGACAAGAGCCGCCGGCGTGCCCTCGAACACCACTCGCCCCCCATCGTGGCCGGCGCCGGGTCCGAGGTCGATGATCCAGTCGGCGTGGGCCACCACCGCCTGGTGATGCTCGATCACGATCACCGACTTGCCGGATTCGACAAGACGGTCGAGCAAGCCAAGCAGGTGTTCGACGTCGGCGAGGTGCAGGCCCGCAGTCGGTTCGTCGAGGACGTAGGTGCCGCCCTTCTCAGACATGTGCATGGCGAGTTTGAGACGTTGGCGTTCGCCGCCGGAGAGCGTCGTGAGCGGTTGGCCCAGGCTGATGTAGCCGAGGCCAACGTCATCGAGGTTGCGCAAGATGGCGTGCGCGCCCAGGGTGCGCGCCTCGCCGGCCCCGAAGAATGCCGTGGCCTCGGTCACCGACATCGCGAGGTCGGTGTAGATCACGCCCGCACCGTTGCACGCCGGGCAGGCCCCCTCGGAGTTCGCGCTGAAGAGGGCAGGCTTCACACCGTTCGCCTTCGCGAAGGCGGTGCGGATCGGGTCGAGAAGTCCGGTGTAGGTGGCAGGGTTGCTGCGACGTGACCCGCGAATCGGCGTTTGGTCGACCGACACGACGCCGGCGCCGGCCGGGATTGACCCGTGGATCAGCGAACTCTTGCCGGATCCGGCGACCCCGGTGACGACGACGAGCACCTTGAGCGGGATGTCGACGTCGACGTCGACGTTCTGGAGGTTGTGGGTCTTGGCGCCCCTGATCTCTAGGGTGCCCTTCGGCGTGCGCACGGTCGGCTTGAGTGACGCGCGGTCGTCGAGGTGGCGCCCGGTGAGGGTGGCACTGGCCCGTAGCCCAGCGACGCTTCACTCGAAGCAGACGGTACCACCCGCCTTCCCGGCGCCCGGACCAAGGTCGACGACATGATCGGTGATGGCGATTGCCTCGGGTTTGTGTTCCACCACGAGGACGGTGTTCCCCTTGTCCCGCAGCTGAAGCAGCAGTTGCTTCATCCGCTGGATGTCGTGGGGGTGGAGACCGATGGTCGGTTCGTCAAAGGCGTAGGTGACGTCGGTGAGCGACGACCCAAGGCGGCGGATCATCTTGGTGCGCTGCGCCTCGCCGCCCGACAGCGAACCGGCGGAGCGGTCGAGCGAGAGGTACCCGAGGCCGATCTGCACGAACGACTCGAGGGTGTGCAGCAGCTTCGCCAGAAGGGGTGCCACCGACGGTTCGTCGAGG
>CANFGH010000188.1 GCA_947446285.1 Chloroflexota bacterium | reverse complement strand
GGGGGGGCAAGGTGGGGGCAATGACATACGCAACTGGCACGGCATCGACGCCTTCATGGTGACGATCGCCGCGGTCGGCGCCGCAAGCCTGGTTGCGCTCCCACACTGGCCCGGTGCGTTCCTCAATGGCCTCAATGGCTACGCCGTCACCGCACGTGCCACCACCACCGTCGGGATCATCACCTCGGTGATCACAAGCCAGCCAATAGCAAACGCGTTCATCCAGGCCATCCTGATCGGTGCCGTGCTCGCCACCGTGTTCCTCGCCCCCGGACCGTCAGCGCGCACCAGTCACTCACTGCTCCCAGCCGGGATCCTCATCGGCGCATGGATGGTCCCCCCGGTCTACGAGTGGAACCACGTCGTGGGCCTCCTCATCCTGGTCCCATTGATCCGCAACCGCCTAGATGCGCCCGCCCGGTCCGACAGGAGCGGCGAGTTGGGGACGTTCGGTCGTCCCGCGCCGGTGACCAGGCACCTCTCTCGGGCACAGTGGGAAAGCGTCCTGCATGCAGCCGCTGCGTGGCGATGGACACCCGCCGTCACATGGGGGATCACGAATATCGCTACCCTGCCACTGGCGGTCCTGTGGCCAGATGGAAGCCGCGCCGTCTGGCCCGTGATCCTGCTTGGAGCTTGGGTGATCGACCACCGCACCCGGCGCCGCGCTCCCCTCTCCAGCCGCAACGGGAGCCACGCATTAGGCATGGAGGACTTCCCGCACCCAGCAACGCCCCCTCATTACGGACCACCACTATCCCCAGACTCCACCGACGCAACGGGAACCACGCGTGGCGGGTGAGATCCTCTCCCCGGCACGTACCGATCTACGGAATACCCAAATGGAATCAAGTGCACACAGGCCTGCCGCAGCCGGTCCACGACCGTCCCGATCCCGTGCGACCGTTGGACAGCCGTCCTTCCCGACGGCCGGTCTCGCCATTGCGACACTCCTTGTCATCCTGATCGCCATCGCATTCCGGGTGCCGCGCCTTGCGGATACCCCGGGATGGGATGCCGACGAGGCCTACAACCTCGATATCGCCTGGCACCTTGCACGGGGCGAAGCCCAGATGTTCGCCCTTGACTACCGGTTCGCGGCCCATCCACCCCTCTTCTACGTCATGACTGGTGCCGCCTTCCACCTGTTCGGTCGGGACCTTGCCGTCATCCGAACCGTGGCCGTCATCTGTTCGTCACTGACCGCCGGCACGATCACCTGGGCACTGGCCCGATCCGGACAGCTGCGTGCCGGTCTCCTGGGTGGTCTCGCCCTCGCCGTTGCGCCGTTCGCCGTCGCGTACGGTCGACTTGGCTATACCTATGCCCTCACCGGCCTCCTTGCCGCCCTCTGCCTGCACGCGACCCTCTCCTGGCGCCGGTCCGGGAACCCGGCACGCATCCGTGACGCCGTGATCCTCGCCTCACTCGGATGGCTTTCCGACCAATCCGGATTAGCTCTCATCGCGTTCGTCGCTTACGAGGTCCGCCTCGGCACCGGATCATGGGGGCATGCCGTGCGGGTCGTGATCGCCGCCTCGCTGCCGACCTTCATCGTCGTCGCCGGCCTCTTCCTCGCCGACCCGGAAAGCACCGCAACCGAGTGGCAGCAGATTTTCACGCGCCTGAACGCCACCACCGATCCGGCCCTTGGTGCCGCCCGCGACCAACTCATGACCCTGCTTGGCGGTGCCGGGTCAGTCGTGGCAACCGCAACTCTGACTGGCATCCGCATCGTGACGAACATCGGGCACCTCCTCCAAGCCTCCTGGTGGTGGCCCGCGGCCTTCATCGGCATCTTCGCCACGGGTGACAAGGGGGGACGTGCCACCGTCGTGCGTCTGTTCGCCCTGCTTGCCCTACCGGCCTTCGCCATCCGTCCGGTCGACCCATACTTCCGCGCCGCCCTGCCCCTGCTTGGACTGGGTGGTTGGGGCCTCGGCGTCATCCTCGACCGAGCCATCGCCATCGCGTTCGACCTCTGCGGCGCGACAATCGGCCGTGGCGCGTGGGGACCACGGCTCGGCGCATCGGTTCTCGCGTCAGTCCTCCTGCTACCGCTCGCACTCGAATCCATCCACACGGTCGGTGCGCTGACCACGCCAACCGGACTCGTCCTCCCAATCACCCCATGGCTTGCCCGGGACCTACCAGACGCACGTGCGGCAGCCGCATGGGTTAATGCGCGTGCCCGGCCACGTGACGTTGTTATCACCTCACCGGCGATCACGTGGCTGATCAACGTCGCCGACGTCGCCGACTTCCTCCAGTCGGTGATCGTGACCGTCCCGGGAGCAAGCCTCGGGTTCTATCCTCCCGGGATGCCCGCCTCACGGTGGCGGTTCCGTCCGGCAGCCGATCAGGCCCGCTTCGTCATCCTCGACGACGTTACCGATGCGTGGATCAAGGCCGATCCCGACGTCCGCCGCGTCCTCGAACCCATCTCAACGAGGCCGATCGTCTTCCAGCAGGGCCGCTATCGGGTTCATGCCCGACCCGCCTAGCCTATCTGCACTTCGGACAGGTCATGTTCGAGAGGGCGCTTCCAAGGCACGACGGAGTGCCCACGCCAGCGCGCCGACCGCCACTAGCCCGGCACACCCCGATGCGATGATCCACAGGGCATTCCTCCTGAAGCCCCGTCTCCACACCCCAGCACCACCCCGCCTGATTTCAATGCGCTTCGCTTGGGTCGCTGCCCCACCTAGCTTCTATGCGCTTCGCTTCCGCACCATCGATCAGAGAGTTGCCAGAAGTGCCCGGTAGCCACGCACGAGCATCTCTATTCCTACAGCCACCAGGATCAGCCCCATCAGCTTCTCCATTGCCAGCACGAACCGGTCCCCAAGCAGGTGCTGGATCCGGTTCGCACCTAGCAGCAGCACCAGGCTGACCATCATGGCGACGGTGAGTGCACCCGCCCACTCGAGAATCCGCGCCGGTTGCTGGCTGACCAGCAGCATCACCGTCGCCATCGAACTCGGTCCGGCGATCGCAGGGACGGCGAGGGGAACGATGAACGGTTCTCCCGCCAGAACCTCTTCGGACCCACCGGTTGGCGGAAAGATCATTCGGATGGCGATCAGGAAGAGCACCACGCCGCCAGCCAATTGCAGACTGACACTGCTCAACCCCAGCACCGACAGGAATGCCTCACCGGAGAACAGGAACCCCAGAAGGATCACGAATGCAATCGCATGTTCGCGGACAATCACCCGCCAGCGTCTCGCCGCATCCATTGGGCGCAATAAACTGGCGAACAGCGGAATGTTCCCAAGCGGGTCAAGAATCAGCACCAGCAACACCAATGCGGATACGAAGGTGTGAGTCACCTAGCAACCGTACCGCGCCGTTGGCAGTGCCAGCGTCAATTGGACACCGACACGATGCTCAGCCCTATCCCACCAAGCTGTCTCTGCGATTCACTACAGCCCCATGATCCACGAAACCAGCCCCGGACCGATCCTGGATAGACCGGCGGTCACCGCGAAACCCGAGGCCACCCACGACGCGCCGATTCCGACTGCATCCGGACGCAGACCCGCGAAACCGGGCAGCATGCGCAAGGACATCCCCACGACCAGAGGCAACAGGACCCCCGCACCCATCGCGTGGCGGATCACATCTCCCGATGGAGCCGCAAAGACACCCGTCAATCCAGCGACGCCCACCAGGACCAGCAGACCCCCGGCGACAGCCAACCAGACCAATGCCATCACGATGGCCAGATCGCTTGCACCACCCACAAGCGCCTCCGCCCGCCGGACCGCCGGATCAGCGATCCGTCCCGCGCGGGGAGGCCGGTGCCCAAACACGCCAAGCACACGGATCCACCCGAGCAACCCCACGCCCATCACGACCGATCCTGCCAGCCCGACCGGATCAGGCACGAACCCGAGATTGGCACCAACCTGTGCCCCAAGGCCCATCACATACCCGGGCAGGATGACAACAAGCCATGTTGGCGAAACCACCGGGGTCCGCAGGAAGAGCGGAACGGTCCGTGATGCAAATGCGACCGCCAGAGGCACAAACCACCCGAACCCGGCGAGCGTCAGGACCGCATCATCGGTACCCACCGGCAACACCGCCACCGACCCACCGCGCACCACCTGCACCGCCGAGGCGAGGTCGATCACCTGCGCGGTCAAAAGCACCATCCACGCCATCCCGATCAACGGACGCACCTGGGCAATCGCCGACTTCGCAGGGGAATCAGTTCCCCGACGTTCGGTGGAGACCAAGACGAGCAGCGCAACCGCATTCCCCGCAAGCGTGAGGAGTGCCGCGATCGTCAGCGAAACGGCATCAAATAACGGGATGCGGTCAAGAGGCAAGACCAACGAGACGGCCAGGACGATGCGCACGACTGCCGCCATCGCGACCATGCCGATCGCCACATT
>CANFGH010000187.1 GCA_947446285.1 Chloroflexota bacterium | reverse complement strand
ATGCGTATGTCACATCGACAGCATTGCTCGTGTCGCCTGTTCATCCATTTGACGATCCCTATGTAATAGGTAATTCATTCGAAGATCATAGATCGGTCCGGCTGCCAATGATTACCGTTTCAATCGCGACCATCGGAACAGCCGGGTCAAAAGCCGACACTCCGACAACTCCGCTCGATGAGCGCGAGCATCACGAAGCTACGGTCATCTCGCTGTTCCGGCTTGGCGCACACACGATCGAGACCGCCGCAAGAACCCTGGATCTTTCGGCATCGCAGTTCGAGAAACGGATCGCCGAACTCGATGGGGCTCTACTCACACCCGCGTAGTCTTGGTGGACTATTCGCACCGTTGGTGGTTCCCTGCTAAGCGCGAACAGTTCGGCCGGGAATCAAGCCCATCTCGTGACACAGCCGTGACAATCTGCGCTTTAACTTGGATCCCACAGGACGAGGACACGTCAATGATTAGGCTCCTAGCAGGCTGAGGGCCTTTTCCAACTGCGGATCCTTGCCGTCCGACATATTGGTGCGAGTGACCTCAACCACCTCGTCAGGGGCAATTCCGACCTTGTTGAGGTTTTCTCCTTCAGGCCCGATGAGCTTTCGCGTCGTAACGGTAATCGCCGAACCATCGGGCAATCCAAACCGGGAGCCGATGCCGACACATCCCGCCGTCTTCGTTCCAACGACACGCGCAACCTTGTAGCGCTGGACGGCCACGCTAAACAGTTCGGCGGCTGATGCGGTGCTGTCACTCACCAGGACAACCACCGGCACCTTGGTCCCGACAAACGTCCCGTCCGGGCCAAGCGCGATCCGGTCCCCTTTGCGCCCAACTTCGAACCCGAACGGCCCGTCCTTCAGGAATTTACTGAGAAACGAGAGGAAGACGTTTAGGTCGCCTCCCCCATTCGTCCGGAGGTCGATCACAATTCCCTTTGTGGCCTTCGCCTGCATCGTGCCAATTGCGCCGAGGGCCTCATCCTGTGCCGATGCTGAAAAACTGTTCATCCGGATGTAGGCGACGCGATTGTTGCCAATCAACCGCGATTCGACCGCTGGTTCTGAGATCGCCACTCGGTTGATCGAGATGTCGCGAGGCTTGTTGTCGGTCACGTGGGCAATGGTCAGCTTTACAGACGACCCTTCCTTGCCTCGGATCCGAGCGGCAATCTCGTCGAGAGGCATCTCTGAAAGATCGACACCGTCGGCCTTGAGAAGTGCGTCTCCTGGCTTGATCCCTGCCTTGCCAGCCGCGCCGCCTTCAATGAGTTCGTAGACGACTGCGGGTTCCCCAGTCTTGCGTTTGATCCGAATGCCAATTCCAGCAAATCGAACCGTTCCATCCATCCTTTGGTTCTGTTCCGCCAGCTGGGTCGGTGTCGTGAACCCGGTGTGGCAGTCACCGATCTCCTTGACCATTGCCCGGATCGCGTCGTACGCCGCACCCGACTGGCGCGGAGACGTTCCGCCCAGCGCTGCGGCCTGGGCTAGGTAGGCGGTCTGAAAGCTGTTCAGATCCGCCTGAGGGTCGTCTCCAGTGAATTCGGGCGGGTCAACTATCGCGGTGCCCGGAGGCAGTCCACCCACGAAACCATTCCACGCTGCGGCCAGCAGTTTCGTGTAATCGAGTTGCTCGACATACTCATTTAGAAAGACGAGCCAAGCATTTGCAACCAGACCAAACCCCTGTTCGGGAGTGATAGGCCGCAATCCAGCATTGACGCCGGTCATGGGCACTGGTGTCTCGTTTACGGGCGTGACGATCGGTGTCGAACCGACATCCGATGTCATCCGTGGGGTAAACGGGTCAGATGGAGCGCATCCAAGAACAATCCCGAGCGAGACCACCAAACCAGCAGTAGAGGTCCGTGCAAAAGACCGTGTCAAGCCCAAGATGGGGGAGTGCCTGCGTGCGATCCCACGAACGAGCGTGACCAAGACATTGGAAACAGAAGCATTAGCACGCCGTCGCTCATCCATCGCGCGGATAATACCGGAGTGCTGTTTCCACGTAAGACCGATGCAACATGCAATCACATCGAACCACTGAAGCCAAGGCCATAACGCGAACCATTCCGCCAATATCGCCATAAGCCCGGTTGTGTCACCAGAGACCTTAAAAAGGGCTACTTCAACAAAAAGAGCCGTCGATGAAGCGACGGCTCTGACGGCAGACCAATACCTGCAGCCTGAAGCGAATTGTTAGACGGAAACCGCAGTACGACGGGTCGTTGCTGAGGTCGCTAGCTTCACGGCCCGTGCCTTGACACGAGCCTTTTCACGGGTCTTCCGACGCTTCTTCAATGCCACACGACGTCGCTTGTTCATAGTGACCAGATTGTACAGTCTGGGCAGATGACGGGCACTGAAACATCATTGGCCGGACCCTTCCAACCCGGAACTTCAGTTAGCTTTGGATCACTGGATCGACTAGCGCGTCATGCAACCACCGTTGGCGGTTTTGCCTCGGTTGCAATTGCGATCGGGAGTAAGAGCGGTACCGCGTGGCAGTCGGTGTACGGGCACGCCGAATTGACACCAGAGACACGGTTGCTTCGCGCAAGCCATCGGTTTGACCTTGCGTCCCTCACGAAAGTATTCGTCACGTTGCCCCTTGTGCTACAACTGATCGATGCCGGACGCCTTCACCTTGGGCAACGTGTAGCAACATTACTTCCTGCCTTTGAGGCCGGTGGCAAGGATGGCATCACAATCGGCCACCTCCTGACCCACACCTCCGGACTGCCCGCGCACATCCAATTCTGGCAGACTGCCACGAGTGCCCGTGACGTCAGGAGAGCCGTACTCGCTACGCTCCCTGCATCCGCCCCAGACGTCGACGTCGTTTACTCGGACTTGGGCTTTATGACCCTCGCATTCATTCTTGAGGAAGTCACTGGCCTTGCCCTCGATGAACTTGCGTCGCAGAACCTTTTCGAACCTCTCGGACTTAGCGAGACCGGGTTCTGCCCAGGGGCCGATACGTCATGCGTGGCGACCGAGGTCGTCACGGAGCGTGGTGGAACGGTCGTCGGCAAGGTTCACGACGAGAATGCAAATGCACTGAATGGCGTGGCCGGGCATGCCGGTCTCTTTGCCTCCATCGGAGACGCAGCCCGCCTCGCGACAATGTGGGCCCGCGAAGGAAGCAACGACCGCGTTCGATGCCTGAGCAGGGCTTCGGTGAGGGCAGCGATTAGGGATCACACCTCTTGGATCAACCCTCGTGCATCGCGAGGCCTCGGATGGGTCCGTGCCCCGAACCCATTCTGGGCCCCAGTGGATCTCGCATCACCCGGGTCGTATGGCCACACCGGTTTTACCGGTACGTCGGTACTGATCGATCCAGAACACGACGCCTGGGTTGTCCTGCTAACGAACCGGGTCCACCCGACCCGCCACGGTGATACTCAGGCGCGCATTCGCGCGCTTCGTGCAAACGTGCACAACGCGGCAATTGCTGCGCTGGTCGGCTAATCCTGCGAACCGGGCGCACCCCTTCGAGTCACGCAGGCCTACGACTCAGAACTGGTGATCTGGACACCGGAATTTCGTAAGCGTTGCAATTGCACGTCCGGTCTATCGGCAAACCGCCGACTTGTGCGGTCATCATCCGGCCACTTGAATCCCTCGGACATCACCACACCAGCCTCCACAAGCAGCGTGGCGCACATATCAACATCGTCTACGTGGACGTATTCCGCCCCAATGCCTCCATCTGGCTTCTGGTTGTGGTAGTTCCCAAGTGGCACACACACCGCACCCGTCGTGTATCCCGCGACAACGTAGGCAGTGGCCTCACAGACACCACCGCTCATGAGTTGGCGTTGCACCCTGAAGTCGGCATCACGGCCACGAATACGATCACGAGCGGCCCGGAGGACTGCGTCGCCCTCGGGATGGAAAGTGGTCGCAGCGTCACCCACCCGGATCACCGGGCCCATCCCCAATTCCGCGCCCGGTAGCGACTTGCTTGCTTCAATTGAGATCACAAGTGCGTCGTCCGGGAGACCTCGACGTCTTACAAGCGCGGCTACGCCTACCAGTCCAACCTCTTCCGCACGGGTGAACGCCCCGCAAAGGTCTAATCCGACTCCGGCAGCAGCACTCCGCGCAAGCCACGCCAATGTGATGGCACAACCAGCGAGGTCGTCAGCGGCAGTCAGGTAGAGAAGACCGGTCTCCGCATCAAGTGCGACCGGTCCAGTGTCAAATACTCCGAACGCGCCAGGAACGAGCGTCCCGGCGGCAGCCAGGTGCAACCCGACGCGCGCGTCAGCAACACCCTCAAGGTGGAAAGCACCGAGTACGCACCCTGCGACCTCTGTAACGCCACGCGGATCATCGGACCCATCAGGCGTAAAAAACCGAACCGGAACGGGCGTAGAGAAGGACTCCGGTCT
>CANFGH010000186.1 GCA_947446285.1 Chloroflexota bacterium | reverse complement strand
GGGGTGGAGATGGTGATGCCTGGGGACAACGTGGAGTTGCAGATCGAGTTGATCGTGCCGGTGGCGGTGGAGGAAGGGTTGCGGTTCGCGATCCGCGAGGGAGGCCGGACGGTGGGTGCCGGCGTCGTCACCAAGATCATCGCGTAGCAATGGGTGGCTCTTGTAGTTCGGTGTTCCTGAGAGGACAATACTCGTGGCGAAGCAACGAATTCGCATCAAGCTCAAGGCATTTGACCATCGAATCCTTGATCAGTCCGCCCGACAGATCGTCGAGACGGCCCAGAGGACCGGGGCTGATGTGGCCGGGCCGGTGCCACTTCCGACGGAGATGAAGCGGTTTACGGTCATGCGGTCGCCGTTCATCGACAAGGACTCCCAAGAGCACTTCGAGATGCGCACTCACAAGAGGCTGATCGATGTGCTTGAGCCGACACCGAAGACGGTTGATGCGCTGATGCGCCTCAACCTTCCGGCTGGCGTGGATATTGAGATCAAACTGTAGGCACGCTTCAGAAGCGAGTGGCATCGGCTGCTGATTTGAACGCCACGTGAAGGTTGCAGGAACGGATACCGATGAGTACCGGGTTGATTGGTCGTAAGGTGGGTATGACCCAGGTGTTTGACGAGGCTGGGAATGTTATTCCCGTCACCGTCATCGAGGCTGGGCCATGTTGGATCACCCAGGTGAAGACGGCGAAGGTTGACGGGTACGAGGCCATCCAGCTTGGTTTTGAAGAGACCCGGCGGGTGAAGGATCCGCAGGAGGGTCACTTCAAGGCTTCGCAGACTCCGATGCTCAGGCATTTGCGCGAATGTCGCGTCCGAGACGCAAGCGAGTTTTCGCTTGGCCAGCGTCTTGACGCGAGCTTGTTCAGTGCTGGCGAGAAGGTCAAGGTGACCGGCACGTCAAAGGGCAAGGGCTTCCAAGGAGTTGTCAAGCGTCACGGATTTGCCGGTGGCCCCAAGACACATGGTCAGTCGGACCGCCTCCGTGCTCCAGGCTCTATTGGATCGGGCACGACCCCGGGTCGAGTGCTCAAGGGGTTGCGGATGGCTGGCAAGATGGGGAATGAGCGCGTGACCGTGAGCAATCTTGTGGTTGTTCGTGCGGACCTTGATCGGAACCTGATTCTTGTCAAGGGCGCGGTTCCGGGTCCACGGGACGGACTGGTGATGGTTAGCAAGGGGCATGATCATGCCTGAGACAAGCGTGTTTAGTTCGTCCGGCGCGCGTGGTTCGTCGACCGTGCTTCGCGATGATGTGTTCGGTGTTACTCCGAACGTGCCGCTGATGCATCAGGCTGTGCAGCGACAGCTTGCAAATGCCCGGCAGGGAACGCACGATACCAAGACCCGCGGTGAGGTTGCCGGTAGCACGAGGAAGATGTGGCGCCAGAAGGGCACCGGTCGTGCCCGCCAAGGTGGCAAGCGTGCACCTCATTGGCGGAAGGGCGGCGTGGTATTCGGCCCACATCCACGCAGCTATCATCAGGATTTCCCGAAGAAGATGCGTTCTGGTGCCATTCGTTCGGCGTTGTCCGCAAAGCTTCTCGCAGGAGAGGTGGTGTTGATTGAGGGCTTTCCGACTATGGATGCACCGAACACCAAGGCCGTCAGGGCTTTGCTCGACACGGTTGCGTTGGCGACATCCCGGTTGGTCGTTCTCGACGGTCCTAATGATGTCGTCCGGTTGTCCGCCAGGAACCTTCCCAAGGTCAGGGTGATCACAACAGAGAACATCAGTGTGTATGACATCCTGAGGCACCAGCGTGTGGTCATGCTGGTTGGGGCAGCCCGGCAGCTTGAACAGCGTTATGGATTGCCGATGGATGATGGGCATGGCCACGATCATGGTCACTCACATGATGAGGAAGCGGAGTAGACCAAATGCCAGTTAGTGATATCTGGGAAGTGCTCCGCCGTCCTCTCATCACGGAGAAGGGCACGGCCCTCGCTGCTGAAGGGAAGTTCCTTTTTGAGGTTCATCCCGATTGCACGAAGGCCCAAGTCAAGCAGGCGATTGAGCGGGCGTTCAAGGTGAGTGTCGTTGCTGTCAACATCGCGGTGATGCCTGGCAAGTCTCGTCGCTGGAAGCGCTGGACTGCGTATCAGTCGGACTGGAAGAAGGCGGTCGTGACCCTGAAGCCGGGGGAGCGCATCGAGTTGTTTGACGCGTAGGGCGTCCGGCGCACCAGCTGACCGTAAGGATTGTTAACCATGCCCGTGCAGCTCTATCGTCCGACATCCCCTGGCCGCCGTGGGGCGACCGGTGCCTCGTTTGATGAGATTACTGTTGATAAGCCATATAAGCCGTTGACCGAACGGCTGTTCAAGCACGCAGGTCGTAATAACCAAGGCAAGATCACGGTTCGGCATCGTGGTGGCGGTCATAAGCGGCTCTATCGGATTATCGATTGGAAGCGTACGAAGGTCGGTGTTCCGGCAAAGGTCGAAACGATCGAGTATGACCCTAACCGGACGGCTCGGATTGCTTTGATTTGCTACCACGACGGGATCCGTAAGTACATCCTTGCGCCAGTTGGCCTCAAGGTTGGGGACACGTTGATGAATGGGCCGCAGGCGGAGATTCGGCCCGGTAATGCCATGCAGATGAGTGCTATGCCAGTTGGCACCGTTATCCATAACATTGAGATGCACCCTGGCAAGGGCGGACAACTCGTTCGTTCTGCTGGAACCTCGGCGCAGTTGATGGCAAAGGACGGAGGGTACGCCACCATAAGGCTGCCCTCAGGTGAGCTGCGTCGCGTGCACGCTTCGTGCATGGCGACAATCGGACAGCTGAGTAACGTTGATCACAAGAATGTCAAGTTGGGCAAGGCTGGTCGGTCACGTTGGATGGGCCGTCGCCCGAGTGTCCGCGGTTCTGCCATGAACCCGAACGACCATCCGCATGGTGGTGGCGAGGGCAAGTCGCCGATTGGTGGTCAGCCGAAGACGCCTTGGGGACGGCCCGCAATGGGTCTTCGGACGCGGAAGCGCAAGGCAAGTGATCGGCTCATTATCAGCAGGGTTCGCGACAAGCGACGGTAGTCTCCGTCGACCTATCAGAAGGAAGAGGTCACTGTGTCCCGTTCAGTCAAGAAGGGTCCGTTCGTCGATGCGCGGTTGCTTGCGCGGATCGAGTTGCTTACCCGCAATAACGAAAAGCGTGTATTGAAGACCTGGTCTCGCGACTCGACCATCTTTCCCCAGATGGTCGGTCACACGATTGGTGTCCATGACGGGCGTAGGCACGTGCCCATTTTTGTGTCTGAGAATATGGTCGGTCACAAGCTCGGAGAGTTTGCACCGACGAGGCATTTCCGTGGCCATACGAAGACGGAGCGCAGTAGTCGGTAGCGCTTCTCAGTTGCATGTTTGATGGTTGGGCCTCTCGGCCTTGGCATCAGCGGGTGGCTCGGTCGCTTCCGGATCGGAGATTTCAATGCAGGTACGAGCGCTCGCACGCGGTGTGAGGATGTCGCCCCAGAAGGCACGGTTGGTTGTTGACGCAATCCGCGGCCGTGCAGCCGTTGAGGCTTTGGCATTCCTCGACACGTCGCCCAAAGCGGCGTCAGAGGTGGTGGCCAAAATTCTTCGTTCGGCGCTTGCAAATGCGGCGAACAACTTCAGTTTGAACACTGAGGGGATGGTTGTCGTCAGCGCAACTGCGGACAAGGGTCCGACACTTCCTCGCAGGCTTCGCCCCCGCGCTCGAGGTCAGGCTGGCGTGATCGAGAAGAAAACGACGCACATCACCGTTGTTGTCAGTAACGATATCGAACCGACGCGTCGTGGATACAAGCGCAAACCGGCGTAGCGCTCGTTGCGTGACGCCATCAGCCAGAGTCCGGCATGCGAGTGTCGGTAGCGAAAGCGTGAGGGACTAGAGTGGGCCAGAAGGTACACCCGATTGGGTTCCGGCTCGGAGTGATCCGTGATTGGGAGAGCAAGTGGTTCGCTGACAAGGCTGGATATACCCAGTTGGTTGGTGAAGATCTTGATATACGTCAATTGATCACACGTCGCCTTGCAAATGCAAGTGTGAGCAAGACGGAGATTGAGCGTCACCTGAATGAAGTCAAGGTCACAATCCATACCGCTAAGCCGGGTATTGTGATTGGGAAGCAGGGCGCAGCAGTTGAGGAGCTGCGCAAGCTTCTTGAGGCGATGACTGGCAAGAAGGCTCGTGTCAATATCATGGAGATTCGGAACCCGGAGATTGATTCTCGCTTGGTTGCTCGCAGTATTGCTGAGCAGCTTGAGCGTCGGGTTGCGCATCGCCGGGCGATGAAGCAGGCTGTCCAGCGGGCCGAGCGGATGGGTGCCAAGGGAATTCGTATCAAGGTCGGTGGTCGACTTGGTGGGTCCGAGATGTCGCGCAATGACAAAGAGGCTCACGGCAAGGTCCCGCTG
>CANFGH010000185.1 GCA_947446285.1 Chloroflexota bacterium | reverse complement strand
TAACGCCAACCGAGGATGCCGACGTATGCATCGGCACGATCAATCTCACGGAGCATCATGGCGCGGGGTATGACAGGTGCCGTGCCTCGCCGTGGCTCGTCCACGAGGCGCATTCCAGCCTTGTCGATCACGCTCTCGGCAACCGAACGTTGCCGATGCAGATCACGGTAGGTGGAACTCAGGAAGACTTCACCTCGGCCGGGTCTGCTCGGCGGACCAAGGAACTCGCGTTCAAACTTTGCCCGACGATCACGCAGTGCGTGCAACTGTGAAGTCACAACGTCAAGCCGTGCGGGATCAATCGGTTCCTTCGCCACAATCAGGCCCAACTGTTCCCGTTCAAGCGTCTCACGGCGCGCGTCGAGTTCCGAAATCATCCGAACGAGGGATTGGCGACGCCGAGGTTCGGACGCCACCTTTCCGGCCCCAATCCGGACCTCGGACGCCACCTCGAACGGCCACGGCGTGACCTCGTAGTCTATTCCCCTCGGACGTACCGTCACACCGATGTGGGCTTCCATCGCATGAACAAACATCTGAAATAGTTGTTGATCAGAGATGTCTCGGTATCTATTACGTAATACCACTTCCACAGTAAGAGAAGCATGAGAATGCAGGAGATACGAGGAAAGCGTTTCAACCATCTCGGCGATGGCAGTCTCATACGGAACCTGGGCCGCACCGGTGCCAAGCACCGGAAAGGCGATTGATCGGCAGCCGAACGTTTCAAGGAGTTCAAGGGAGCGGGCCACCCCACGGCGCACAATAAGTCCCGTCACCTCCGCGTCATTGAGGGGAAAACGGGCACCGCGTGCACGAGACCTTTCAGAAAGGTTTAGGGTGATTGCGTGGAACAGGTAGCGCGCCCGCAACCCGGGCGCCGCGGTCACCACGACCGAGCCGAGTTCCGGTTCGGGCCCGAGGCGGACTTTCTCGATTTCTGCAAACAACGCAACTTCGTCGGCCTCGGCACGAATCGCACCGGATACACCGCCGCCCATCTTCAGCATCGTGTCGTCCGAACTGACTAGGACCTCGGCATCAGAGGTGACGATGCTTCCGATGCGGGCGATCAGGTGTGACCGTCCAATCCAGAATGTCCGTCGGTCCGGTGTTCCCACATCCAAAATCGGAGGAGATGACATCGGTGCACCAAGCCACTGATCAGTCGAGAACGCGACCATAGGCGCTGCAATCACGGGTGAAACCGGCATCTGCGCGCCCAAGGAGGGGAAAACATCCGGATGAAGAGGTTCTGAAACTCGGCCCCAGTCGCCATGGGCTTGGACACCGTCACGCTGTGACATGGCAAATATGCCTTCCAAAACGTCAGCGCACTCGGCACACGTCTTCTTTACGATCTGCGGTCCGAGCCGGGGCCCCGGGTCATGGCGACGACCCGACAGGCGCAGGTGGCGCGCAACGTCTTCGAACGCGGCGGCCGCTTTCGGCAACCCATTTATCCACCAGAGGAATGCGAACTGCCCAACCTCCGAGGCATCGGGGTAATGGCCATTCTCTTCGTCCTCAAAGCGTTCGGCATCGAGAGAACGCAGGACGCTCCGAACTTCGCGATCGCCAATCGGGCCGCGCATGTAGGACGCAGGGTCACTCGTGCTCATTGCTTCTTTTCACCGATACGCATTCGCGAAGCGCCTGCTTCCCGCGTGATACGGACTGGCGAGCGTTGCTCTCCGCTATTCCAAGCGTAGCCGCAATCGTTCGGTAGTCGCACCCTTCAACCTCCTTCATGATGATCGCCTTATATTGGTTCGGATAGGTTTTCCTAAGCCAATCCATGCACTCACGCGCCATGTCATCGGTTTCGGGCATCCCATCGTCCATGCGGTCATGAAGCGTCGGGTCGAACGGAACTAAGCGCCTATCTGCCCATGAACGCTTTCTCGCATTCCAGTATTCCCCCATCACGAACCCCCGGAACGTTTCCCGCCCCCGCGCGCGGTGAAACCCAGTGAAAACCCGGAAAAGCGTGTCATTCAGAACGGCACCACCTCCATGCACCTGATCGTGCACCCCGTCTGATCGGATCCACCCCTTGATGTGGTCCTCGAGATCTTCGTACGACCCCTGATCCTTCAGGTTTATTGAGAGTCGGTCATGGATCTGCTCGAAACTCATGGGCCCAGATGACTGGTTGGGGGTCGTCAAGTCATACATGCGGGTCAGTGGTTCCTTTCCCGACCTCCGACCGGACTGACTGGCCCGGAGAGTACGGCGTCGCAAGGGTTCACAACTCTGGGGAAGGTGACTGTGTGAGCGGTGCCGGGGGTTGGAGTTGTCCGGACAGGAGCAATCGGATGGGTAGTAACCCAGCGATTCAGGGGAACTGAGTAGGTCCTGTCACAAAGGTGCGGTTGCGCTACCTATCTCGTTGAAGGCTACTTGCGACGATGCGGGTAGCTGCCGAGGAGCGAACCAATGCCCAGAGGAACTAACCCGCTGATTGTACACCATGCCACACCTGAACCGCAAGTCATCCTTGCGGATTGGTTGAGTGGTCTACGTGTGGGAGACCCACTTTCTCATCGCGGTCTCACACTGGTGCCAGTCTATCCCACAACCAGCGCAGCGCTTGTCCCGTACGAGACCCTGGCAACCGCGATTGCCTCCCGTCATGTCACGGTCACCGAGCTAAATGGCGGATCGGTGCCAGAGTTGGCGGTCCAGCATCGAGGTCCGGTGCCAGTTCTTCTCATCGACGGCGACCAGGTTGAGGGAGGGCGTCAGAACCGCGTGGTGAACACCACAATACTGATCCCCGTGGGAGTTGACTTCACACTTCCCGTTTCGTGCGTCGAGCAAGGTCGGTGGCGCGAGACCCGTGTCGACTTCTCTTCGGGCGAAATCGTCCCTCCGTCGGTTCGCCGGGGCAAGGAGAGTTCGGTTCGAGCGTCGTATAGCAGGGTTGGGGCACCGCGGTCTGATCAGGGTGAGGTTTGGGCAAGGGTGAGTGAGTCGTTGACATCGGCTCGCGCCTCCTCCCACACAAGTGACCTGTCTGATGCGTACACCGCAAGGCGTGTTGATCTCGAGGACACGCGGATCAACTTGCCATGTCCGAACGACGGGCCGGTCGGCGTCGTTGCAATCTTCGGCGGAGACGTCAAAGCAGCGGACATTTTTGACCGTGCCGAGACGCTCTCCGAGTTCTGGCCGAGGCTCGTCAGGAGCTACGCCCTCGAAGCCGTAACTTCTGGGATCGGTGTGCCAGAACCCGCGAGATTGGCAAACGCCTTCCTTACGAGCTCGGCACAGGCGACCGCTACCTTGAACACCCCGCCGGGCCTGGGCCAGGACATCCGCTTGTCAGGGTCTGGTGTTCGGGGTGCAGCACTCATCCATGGCGGGGTGGCGATCCATACCGCCCTGTATGGCGCCCCGGGTTCTGGCGAAGGCCCGTCCACGTCCACAGTCCGGGGGTCAGTGGTCCCCGCGCCGCGGACCAGGCGAACTTCCGCAACGCAATCGACATCCCGCGCAGTCACCGTCGGCAGCCTCACCGTGAATGTGGTTGCCGAGAGCCTGCTCACGCTCGAGGCTGAGGCGCTGATCCTATCCGCGAACAAGCGCCTCAACGGTGGCAGTGGCCTCTCGGCTGCTGTTGAACGCGCCGCCGGTCCAACATTCGTGGCCGAACGTGACCGGATTGTCCCGACCGGGCCATCGAATGGCTTCTTCCGGGGTACGGCTGTTGTCACCAGTTCAGGAAACCTGGCAGCCGGACGCTTGCGACGACGACTGATCCACGCCATCACAATCAAATATGAGCACGGCCATCGGCTCCCGACAACACCGGAAATCGTCTACGCGGCGGTCCGTGATGCACTCGACCGCGCGGAGGTCTACGGGATTGGGTCGCTTGGCACGTACCTGATGGCTACGAGGACGGCACGGGCGGGGGAGGCGCCCTGGGCCACCGCCCCGCGGGAAGTCATGGCGACCGCCCTGGTTCGGGCCATCCTGGACCATGCACGGATTGCAAACCACGTTCGGACGGTCACGATCTGCGAGACCGAACCAGAAAGGCTTGACATGGCGTGGGAGGCGTTGCGTCGCGCATACACGGTTGGGTGACGGTCGGCCTCGGACCGGGTACCGGAGATGCGCTTCTCATTGGTAGACCGGCGATAGACCGGCATCCACTCGGGTGCCGGTCGTTCGATACGCGTTCGACACTTCTCAGTACGCCCAAGTAACGGGCGTCCGTTGGCTCCGAGCATTAAGATTTCTGCCAGACAGACTGGGTGTATCCAGCACAGCTTTACAGGAGGACCGACGGTGTCAGGCATGAATGTCATTCCAAACGAAGCGACCTCCACACACCCGGAGCCAACGCCTTTCCTGTCCCAGTCGCTCGTCAGGAGGCGAACGGCAGCTCGGGATTCATGTGCACGTGCTTCCAC
>CANFGH010000184.1 GCA_947446285.1 Chloroflexota bacterium | reverse complement strand
TCGAGAACCATCCGGTCCGGGTCGCGCAGGCATGTCTGTCCGGGGTTGCGGGGAGTGGTGTCATCGGCGGGATAGACGCACGGACATGCGTCGGGGCGGTTCGGGCAGATGCGCGGGGCCGCATGGGTGACGATGACGTCAATGCCAGAGGTCCAGTTCGCTAGGCGTGCCCATCTGGACCGCCACTCCATCTGGCTCTCGGTGTACTGGGCATCGCCACCGTTGTACCAGGGGCTGCCCTCAAGGCCGTAGAAGTGGAAGCCTCCGTGCCGTTCGAGGCGACCGTCCAGGTTCACCCACCCTGCGGGTCCCGCAGTGCCATATGCGGTGTCGTGGTTCCCCCGCACGTAGAAGCAGGGTACGTTGAACATCGTTGCAAGGAAGTCGAGGTAGGCGAGTTTGAGGTCCCCGCATGAAATGACCAGTTCGATGCCGGCTTTCGCCCATCGTTCGGGTCGGTAGTGGTCGTAGAGCGACCGTTCCTCGACGTCGGCGACAACTAGGACTTTCATGGTGATCGTGGGAAGATGCGGCACGCAGGTCGGTCGGGGTTCCGGTGAGGATAGGGCAGGGAAGTCGGGGAGGGCGTTGACCGGTCTGGAAGGCCGCTCTCTATTGGAAATGGTCGTTGGTGCGGGGATGGAATGATCAGGTTTTTCGAATTGCACCGCAACGAACGGCGCGGAACCGGGTACGATCACTAGAGAGAGGAAACGTACGGACCACAGATGGGTGGTTGCCGGACGCAACCGAACGTAAGGGGTTCGGGAACGGTTGGAATGGTAGCGTGAAGACGGGGGACCCCGTTCCCTGATCGTCAAGACGCTCACGGTCTCAGTGCGTGATTGATGTGGATGGATCGCCTTTGTATGAATGCCATGTACGGGAAACCGGCGGGCATTTCAGCATGGCTGCGGTGCAACGTGTCGAGTGAAGTGCAAAGGGGGCAGTTGCTGTGCAATCCAGCTTGATTGGCAAGGTGCAGAAGGCTAAGCAGTACGCCCAGGAACCGGAACGGGTACGGTTCGAATCGTTTTCCATCGCATTCAGCGGCGAGAACGGTGACCATTCGGTCACCTACGATCATGGCAAGTGGAACTGTTCCTGCCACTTCTTTGCCGGTTGGGAAATCTGCTGCCACACAATGGCGGTCGAACGACTGCTTGGGGTGATGGTTTCCGACAAGCAGAACTATCCCGAGTTGCTCAGCCACGCCGAAGCGGCGGTCGCAGCCGGAGCCTGACCACTGGGTGATCGGTTCCGACCGATCCTGCGGGGCGCATTCGCCATGTAACCGGTACGCCGTACCTTGGTTTTTCCGGAAATTGGGGCATACTTGCCACCATGTCAGCATCCGGCAGACCGGACGGCGTGCCAGTCCGCATCATTGTGTCTGAGCGTCGCACGCGCACGATAAGTGGGCGGTTCGTGGCCGGAACGCTTGAAGTCCGGGTGCCGGTCGGCGTTCCCGACGAGGTCGTCTCACGATTCGTAACCAGGTTGCGTGAAAAGGAAGAAGCGAGGCACGCACTTGGGACTGGTCCGTTGGACCGTGCCGCCCAGGATGCGGCCCTGCATCGTCGGGCCTTGGCGCTTTCCCGGACCTACTTTGGCGGCTTGCTTATCCCGGCACGGGTGCAGTACGTCACCAATCAGGCGACACTCCATGGCAGTTGCAGTGTGAGGACGGCGGAGATCCGGGTTTCGCATCGTTTGGCGTCGATGCCATCATGGGTACTCGACTACGTGCTGGTGCACGAAATCGCTCACCTTCAGGTTCCCAATCATTCGCGCGCGTTCTGGCGCCTGGTGGCACGCTACCCGTTGATGGAACGTGCGCGAGGATTCCTGATGGGTGCAGGCCTGACCCCAGTCGAGGTGCCTGACGTTGTCGATCCGGAGGCGGTGGAGGCACCGGACGCGGATGACCACCCGGTAGGCTAGACTGGCATAGGCAAAAATCGGAGAAGGATGAGAGATCGTGGCTCGCAAGTCTGACGCACGGTTCGGTGCAGTTGCCGAGAATCCCCAGATTGCCGTCAACCGTGAGGCGTTCCATGAGTACGAGATTTCGGAGCGCTTCGAGGCGGGCTTGGTGTTGACCGGGACCGAGGTGAAATCGTTGCGCGCCGGACGTCTGACCTTGAAGGAGGGCTACGTGCGGGTCTATCGCGGCGAGGCATTCCTTGAGGGGGTGCACATTCCGCCATACGACCACGGGACGTATCAGAACCACGAACCCCGGCGGACCCGCACGCTCTTGTTGCACCGTCGCGAGATCGAGGAACTGCGGGTAAGCAGTCAGGCGGCGGGGTACACGCTCGTGCCGTTGCGGATGTACTGGAAGCACGGCAGGGCCAAACTTGAGGTTGGCGTCGCGCGGGGCAAGAAGCAGTACGACAAGCGTGCAACGATTGCGGATCGCGACGCAAAGCGCGACATGGCGCGGGTGTCGGTTGACCGGTACAAGCGAGGGTAGGTTCACCCGGGTTCCGAGGGGCTGGATTTCCGATGTGATCCTTGCATATTGTGGCAGGGTGCGATATGCTTCATGGACAGGAGGCACGATGCGGTTTGGCTGAATGGCCTATCCGGTTTCGTGACTCAACAGGGGGATGACGGGTATCGACAGGGCAGAGAGGGCAGAAGCGGCGAGCCGAGGTGTCCGTATACCACCTCGTAAAACCACGGACAACAAAGTATTTGGCGAACGCCAGTACGCACTCGCAGCGTAATTAACGCTGCCGTCCACCCGAGCCCCGCCTCGACGGGCGAAGGATGGGCGCAATAATGCCGAGGTGCTCCGTACCCTCGCCCCGGGGGTCCGGCTAAGATCAGGGGCTGGCGCCTGCGAAACGTTGTCGGTTTCGGGTCAAAGGCGCGACAACAACGAACCGAATACGCTCGTAGTCATTTCTGGTTGATTCGTTCTGGACGGGGCGTTCGACTCGCCCCCATCTCCACCACTACACTCCGGCCACCATCCCCGACGGGACGGTGGCCGTTGCTATTTCGACCCCTTGGTCAGGGGTAGCCAAAGAGGCCAGTGATGAGTGCGGTGAAGGTGACCTTCCTGGGGACCGGGAGTACTGGTGACCCGTCCCGTCGGTGTGGAAGCACGGCGGTTTCCTTGCCGGATGGCACCGTGATCCTTGTGGACACCGCCGGAGGGAACGAGATCTGGCATGCCTTGCGGGAAGCTTCGATCGATGTTGCCCGCATCCGTGTGATCGTTCTCACGCATCAGCACCTCGATCACGCGGCCGGGCTTCCTTTCGTCCTGTTCCGCTTGGCTATGGCCGGCGTCCCCGCCGATGGGCATCGCGGGCCAATTGACGTCTGCGCCCCGGCGGCGGCGGTTGACGACCTCAGGCGAATGTGCGAGATTCTGGTCCCCGGGATGTTCACGCCGTGGTGGATCGGTGACCGGGTGCGCTGGCATGGGTGCACGTCGGATCAGTATGTGTGGGGACTTGACCTCAGGGATGACGGGACTACCTCCCCGACGACCGCGCGGTTAGGTGTGCCAGGCGACGCCCTGCCCGAAGGCGTGATTGCCACGATCTCGACGATGGCGGTCTCGCATGGTGCGCCACCGGTCCCGGCCCAAGCGGTTCGGATCGATGCCGCCCTTGCGAATGGTGAAGTTCGCCGGGTGGTCATCAGCGGGGATACGGGTCCGAATCTGGGGTTCACGCGCTTTGCCGGTGGGGTCGACCTGTTGATTCACGAGGCAATCGAGTCGGAAAGCCTCGGCGCCAACCCCTTCCTTGTGTTCGGTACCGGTCATGTCACGGCGGCAAGTGCCGGCAAGGTAGCGGCGGCGTCCCGCGTGAAGCGCCTGGCCCTGCACCACCTCAACGCCCGGACCGGCCAACACCCCGAGACCGTGCGGGCCGAGGCGGCCGAACACTTCACCGGCGAGATTCTCGTGCCGAATGACCTGGATACCACCGAGGTCTAGGTGTCGTCTCTCACAACATTGTTTACAGGGGCTGGGGGCAACGGGATGAAGGCCTCGCCCGGTACGGTGCTGGTTAACGACACCACACCCGCCAGGGAGGCCTTCGGATGCAACACTCTCACCCGCACGCCAGATTGACCACGCACGGGCGCGCACGGCGGCTGCACGTGGTCGCGTCGGGGACACCGGTGGCCGATGCGTGCGCCGATGCGTGCGCCGATGCCGGGATCTCGCGGACGACGTACTCCCACTGGAGGCAGCGCTTCGCGAGTGAGGGCCTGCCCGGCTTGGCGGACCGGTCCAGCCGGCCCCGGTGCCCCCGGATGGCGCTCACACCGGGCGCAGGAGCAGGCGATCACCGGCATCCGGATCGCCCAGGGATGGGGTCCCGACCGGATCGCCTTCGTGCTGCGACTGCCCCGCGCCACCGTCCACCGGGCGATCGTGCGCCTGGGTCTCCGCCGGACCAGGGTGCC
>CANFGH010000183.1 GCA_947446285.1 Chloroflexota bacterium | reverse complement strand
TTTCTCCTCGACTATGCCGCCCAGATTTACGTTGCACCTGATCGTTGGGGATATATCCGCTCGTTCTGGGGGATCATCGACCTGATTGCCATCGTCCCAGGCGTGTTTCAAATCTTGGGTATCACGCAAGTCAAGTCCGTCCGGCTCTTCCGCATCCTGAGGGTCCTGCGGGTCCTGAAACTCCTGAAAGCTGCCGCCGCGCGTGCCCGGCAAAGCGTCGCCAAGAACGAGGACACGTTCCGGACAGACCTAGAGATCTATGGCATCGCCTTGTTCACCGCTGCGATCCTGTGCGGGACACTCATCTGGTTCGCCGAAGGTGACGTCGAGTCTGGTTCGTCCGCACCAAATGCCTTAGAAGGATTGTGGTTCGCGGTCGTGGCTCTCACCACGACGGGTGCGGGTGTGAATGCTCCGACCACCATCTTCGGGCGGGTGGTGGCTTCGTCGACGATGATCGTCGGACTTGCCCTCTTCGGCGTCCTGACAAGCGTCATCGGACGGGCGATGCTCAAATCGCTTTTCGGTGATGACGGTGGCGAAGATGGCGACATTGCCACAATTGATGAAGACGACACCGGAGCCCAGCTAGGCTCCGGATCCGTTTCGAAGGTCGGCAACTGAGCAACCACTTTGTCTCGTCGGAAGAACCGCGACACACAGCCCTGGGTGGAAAACGTTCATGGATCCCAAGGAACCGGTCTTGGAAGGGTTCGGTCGTGACGTCTATGCTGCTGCCAAAGGTGATGTGGATGACGCAACAATCGAGCGCCTGAGAGGCGTCAGCGTTGCAACCGCGTGGTCGGTCCTCACCAAGGCCGGGATCCTCCATCCATGCATGTCGGGGGTCACGCCACTATCGGGCCCCGAGGGCTTCCCCCTTGTAGGCCGCGCCCGGACCCTCCGCTATCTGCCTCTACGTGAAGACCTGTTGCCCCTTCTGCGGGGTGCAGGTCACGCGAACCCGCAACGGCAACTGTTTGAACTCGTGAATTCGGGTGATGTCGTGGTTATCGATGCGATGGGCCAGACTGCAGCCGGAACCTTGGGAGACATCCTTGCAACCCGTCTCAAGGCGCGGAATGTAGCCGGCATCGTCACCGACGGTTGCGTCCGCGACGCACCGTTCATCAAGCGGATGGGTATCCCGGTGTTCACCAAGAGCGTGCATCCGGGGGCCAACACCAGCGCGTTGCTGCCATTTGAACACGACGGGCCTGTCCAATGCGGCGGGGTCACCGTCCTGCCCGGCGACATCATTCTTGGTGATGAGGACGGTGTCGTGGTCATCCCCGCGCATTTGGCGTCAAAAGTTGCCGATGATGGGCTCGAGCAGGAACGTCTGGAAGGGTTCCTTCGCCTACAGGTAGAGCACGGCGAGTCCCTGCGTGACGCGTACCCGCCAGGGCCACGACTCCGGGCGGCCTACGAGGCGTGGTGCCGTGAGAACCCCCACACGTAAGCGAGCGGGTCGCTGGTGATATGGACAGCGTGACTGGGAACCCGGTCTGGCGTACCATCGGGCAATGAGTTGGCTGGGCCATCCCCTCCCCCGCGTCAGTTGTCGTGAAGACGTTCGGGGGACGGGAACATGAAGTCACCGATGACCCGAGAATGGTCTGGCGCAACAACAATCCCAGGCCTCCGGTCGATCGCGCACGCACTGATCAATGGCAATTACGCGCTCTTCATGGCGGGGAGTTTCTGCTCGGCACTGGGTGGGTGGGTCCAGGCCGTCGCCATCGGATGGCTGGTTTTCGATCTGACTGGGTCCCCGTTTGTGCTGGGTCTGGCGAACTTCGCCCAGATGTCTCCACTGTTCTTCCTCGGCCTCATCGGCGGCGTGCTTGCTGACCGCGCGGACCGTCGGATCGTCCTGATGATTGGGCTTTCAGTGGGGACTGTTGCCATCTCCGTCCTTGCGGTTCTGACGTACTTGGGCCTCGCGACGGTCCCCATCATCCTTCTCGTGTCCCTTGTTCTGGGCTTGGCCAACGCTGCCGTCTGGCCCGCATGGCAACCATTCATCAAGGAGCTTGTTCCTACCGAACGACTACGGGAGGCCATCGCGTTCAATTCCGCGCGATTTAATCTCAGTCGTCTACTCGGGCCAGCATTCGCCGGAGGCCTCCTGGCCAGTTCAGGAGCCGCGGCCTGCCTTGCGGTCACCGCGGTCACAAGTCTGACGGTCGTGGCCTCGACGTACGCAATCCGGCGCCCGGCACCAATCAGGGCGGCACGTGGCGCACCGTGGATGTCGTCGCTCGGTGAGGGCCTTTCTTACGTCAAGCAGGACCGATTCTCGTTCCGGTTGTTGGCGGTGACAACACTCTTCGGACTGGTGGTGATGCCGTATTCCACATTTCTGCCTGCCCTCGCGCGTGACGTTTTGCACTGGGGACCGGAAGGTTTGGGACAACTCCTGACCGCGGCGGGCGTGGGCGCAGTCGGCGGAGCAGTCCTGAATGGTGCACCGTTCATCGGTGCACATCCCCGGCATGCGATGGTTGCGTTCAGCCTCATCGGCGGCATTTCCACGCTTATGCTCGTTGCGGGTTCCCAGTTTCTCGAGGTTGATGCCTGGATTGCGTGGTTCGCACTCGCGGGCACTGGACTTGGGACAGTCGGGTTCCTCACAAGCGCCAATGCAACCCTGCAGATGCGCATTCCGGACCATCTTGTGGGCCGGGTCATGGGCTTGTGGGTGGTACTCAACGCCGGGACCAACCCACTTGGCAGCCTGGCACTCGGATGGTTGGCGGAATATGTCCCGCTTACGACGATCTTCGGGATTGGCGGGATGGCCAGCATTGTGGTCGCAGGAAGTCTTGCGATCGCTTTGCGGAACGAATCCGATACCTTCACTCTCGCCTAAAACTGGTCAAACGCCAATCTGTGGGATGTCAGAGGGTCAGTGAGTCAAGGGCGACCCGCAGAGTGTCGGGCAGTGAGTACCCAACGGCTTCGATCGCAGCATCGACGTCCGCGATGGTTTCAGTGCCAACAATCACACTCGCAACCGCCGGACGGCCAAGCAGCCACGCGAGCGCCAAGGTTGCCGGCGCCTGTCCCCATTGCTGGGCAATCGTGACGAGCCGGTTTGCGAGACTGATCTGCGCCGGTGTGAAGTCAACACCTCCACGACGGACCCGTTCCGGATCTCCAGACGGCCGTGCGACCGAGACACTGCCGGTCAGGAGACCCACTTCAAGGGGCGAGTAGGCGGTAACGCCAACGCCGAGGGCCTCGCATGCCGCAAGCACCTCTGTTTCGACGGCACGGTTGGCCAGGTTGTAGGGCATTTGCATGGCCACTGGCGCCGACCACCCGCGCCGGTCACAGATCCAGTGGGCTCGGGTCAGCTCCCAAGCGGCAAAATTCGAGAGCCCACCATACCGGACCTTGCCATCGCGCACGAGGTCATCAAACGCCCGTAACGACTGCTCGACGGGGGTGGTCGGATCCTCATGATGGGCGTAATACACGTCGATGTAGTCGGTCCCCAGACGCCGGAGAGACGCTTCGCACTGGGCAATGATGTGGCGACGTGTCAAGCCACCTCCATGCGGCCCACCATCATTTGGTCCATCCCCAATGCGTTCCTGAACCTTGGTGGCGATGACCACATGGTCGCGTCGGCCACGGACCGCATTGCCCACGAGTTCCTCTGATCCCGGCCGCTCACGCCAGGTAGGCATCCCGGGACGGTCGAACCGTTCCTGGTTGCCATAGGAATTGGCGGTGTCGATGAAATTGATCCCTGCGTCAAGCGCGTGAGCGACGAGGTCGTTGGAGGCGCGTGCGTCAGGGCGCAGCCCAAAAAAGGCCGTGCCGAGGCACACCGTTGAGACGCGAACGCCGGATGCGCCAAGAATGCGGTAATCCACAAGCGTTTCTCCAAATTTCCCCGTGTTCGGTCCCACCGTCCACGGCCGCTGCGGTTTCGTGCCCCGATGAGGTTGGTGGGTGATGCACTGTCCGCGCGTACGGACTACCCTCCGGAGATTGCCGTGATGAAGTGGACTTCGGACTCCGGACCGACCTCCTGATACATCGCCACCCGGTTGGTGTACGCAATGTCATCGACGGCGACGGTCTGGCTGGGCTTGAAGTACACACCAATGCACAACCTGTCCCTGATCCCAGGGAATTGGAGGTCGAGTTCATCGACGACCTCGCGGACTGTCTGGCCCGGGACACGCACCTTTGTCTGTCCCCCTGCTAGATCCCGCAGATCAGGAGAAAGAAAAACGGTCGCCATTGTTCGCTCCCTCGAGTACGACGCGCCATGCGGGTCAACCAGTCCCCGGAGGCCTCCCCCCGCCAACGTTGACGTGGCGAGGGGACGGCATCGGTTGGGACTGGTAACTCCAAGCCTAAATGATCCCTAGGGCGTGAAGGACCGCACCCGGGTTCATGGGCAAAGCCTGCATCCGCACGCCGATTGCGTTGTGGATCGCATTGGCCACGGCCGCCATCGGTGGCACGATTGACGCCTCGCCGACGCCTCGCACGCCGAACGGATGCCCCGGATTCGGAACT
>CANFGH010000182.1 GCA_947446285.1 Chloroflexota bacterium | reverse complement strand
CGCGCCTCGCTGGCCGGGGGGATTGAAGTTGGCAGTTGGCTCGGGTCGGTTGAGACGACCGTCGGTGGCCAGACCTCGGGACGGTATGGATCGTGTTCGGTGCCGGCACTGTCCGGTCAGTCGTGCACGATCCTGCTTGTTCCGAAGGAAGCGGTGATGAATGCCACGCTGACGATCGTTGCCGAGGCGACCGGTGGCGGGACCACAACGGTGGCGGTCGGGACGTCATCGGTACGGACCGCCGTTGGGTCGACCCAGATCACCATCTCGCCACCTCGGGGGGTCAAGGCAAATCCGACGACGGCGGCGCCGGTTTCGACGCCGACGTCGGGCGCAGGAAATGTGGTGGCAGTAGTTTCCACGGCGACTCAGGTAGCGTTGACCGCGACCGCGGGTGCGTCGCGGACCGCCGTTTCGTCCGCAGGGACGTCCAGTGCCACCGGAACGCCGTCGGTGACCGTGACCCGGGTCCCGGCCACAGCGACGTCTGCCCAGGTATCAGTGCGTGCGGTAGACGCGACGGCAACGCGCGTGCTTTCGCCGACACCATCACTCGTGCCGACCGCGGTTCCGACGTTGGTGGTGCGCACTGCGACGCCGATTCCGCCGACCGCGACCAAGGTGCCACCCACCGCGACGCTGGGCAGTGACCCGGCCACACCGACGGTCAGCGCGCCCTAGCGCATTCACGCGTGAGTCACGGGTAGGTACACTCAGCTCGCGATGGCAGGGTGTCGGGGTCCGGCCGGCCGGTCACTGACCGTCATGATTCGGGTCAGGTCACGACTGTGATTGAAGCTGAAGCGCGGTAATCCTCACAGGCGCGCCATGCGGAACCCTGCCAGCGAGGACGCGTGGTGGTGCCATCAGCCAGGCCAGGTTGCGCAGGGCTCCAGCACTGCAAGGGTCAGGCTGTCGCAGGGTGCACAACCCAGCCGGCGGGGGCGCCGCCACTCCCATAGCGCACGCACTCGGGCGGACAATCAATCACTCTCTTCCCTGACATTGGGTTCGGGCCGGGACCCCTGACCCGATCCGAAGCACGGTGGGGAGGGGGTGGCCCCCAGGCGGCTTTCCGGCACCGCCCAACCCGTGAACAGGGGAGGGCGGCGTGGTCATGGGGGCAATCTGCGTCAGGACACGGTGCTCGGCGTGACCCGGGACATCATTGTTTCGTACTCGGCTTCAGAGATGGTGCCCAACGCCCGGAGTGCCTCGATCGCATCTGCACCGGTGACGCTTGGCGTGGCGCCGGGGGGCGGATCAAGGTAGACCAGCTCGGGAGCACCACCATCGTCATCAGTGGTGCCAAAGAGTGATGCCATCAGGGCACGCCCGATCACGCTGGTGAGGATCCCGAAGAGGGCAAGGCCGCAAAGCATGGTAATGCCGGCAATCGCGCGTCCCGCGAGCGTTTGCGGGAACATGTCGCCATAGCCGACGGTGCACAGGGTGACTATTCCCCACCACATGGAAACGGGAATGTTCACGAACATCGTCGTGGACTTCTCATCAAGGGGATCGAACTCGACGTTCCAGATGAGGGTTGAGGAAATCACGAGCACGGTGAACAAGGCGATCAGATAGATCTGCAAGTCGGTCCAGAAGGACGACCCGGAGCCACTCATTGTCTTCTGCATGTTGCTCGCGGCATTCTTGGCAAGTTTCAGGGTCCGCAGCATCCTGAGCACCCGCATCATCCGGAGGACCTTGAACAGCAGGCCTCCGGTCAGCGAGAGGGGAACGCCGAGGAACCCGAGGATGTAGACGGCGAGGGTGACGTACGTCGGGATCACGGCAAGCAGGTCGATCATTCCCCAGAGGCTGAACACGTAGCCGAGTTTGCGGGGGGCAATCCGGTAGTTCGCGATGAACTCGAAGGTGAACAAGAAGACGATGAGGGTTTCCAGGACCTCGAAGGCGGAGTTGTACTCATCGTGAATCCAGTCGACGGAGTCGAGGACAACCAGGACGACCGATAGGAAGATGAAGGAAGTCAGGGCTCGATGCACCGGTTCGTAGAGGCGCGAACCGTGATCGACGAATGAGTCGTACACCAGTCGGTCGAACCACGATGAATTTGGGCCGATGACCATGCCGGACGCCTCTACTTCGGACGCCTCGGAAGTGGAGGCGACCACGCTGTCGGCGACATGCGAGGCTGAATGGGTGATGTCGCGGAGGCTGACATGGCTTTCCAGGAAAGGCCGTTCGAGCAGTCCGACATCCGAGGACCGACGGGCAACAGGTTGCATGGTTTCGCCACCCGGGACATTGGCAGGGCCCCCGATGTAGTCGGCGACGTTGAAGCCGGCTGGCATGCGGGTGCCGATCACGAACACCTTTGTGCGAGGCGCTTCGTCATCACCCCCCTTGCCGAACAGTGACGTCATGAGTGCTCGTCCGACCACGCTGGTAAGCAGGGAGAACAGCGCAAGCCCGGCTAGCATGGTCAGACCGGCGACGATCCTGCCTCCCATGGTGACGGGAAACATGTCGCCATATCCGGTAGTGGTGAGGGTGACGATTGACCACCAGTAGGCCTTGGGGACACTGGTGAAGGTGTAGACCGGGTTGCTCCATCCCATGCCGGCGCGTTCGGCGTAAATCTGGGCCATGGGATCGGCAAACCACTCAGGTGTCTCGTTCCCATCCTTGCCGGCATCCGCGAGAGCGGTGACGGCCTCTCCGGTGAGTTCGGGTACACCGGGCGAGACCCCTTCGAACTGGTACATCAGCGATGAACTGATCGTCATCACCGTGAACAGGCAGATCCCGTAGATCTGGATGTCCATCAGGAAAGAGCTTTTCTTCTCGGTCGCTTGGGCGGCCGAGAGAGCAGCCTGTTCGGCGGCCAACTTGAGCAACTTGAGCATCCGCATGACGCGAAGGATCCGGAGTTGTCGCAGGAAGACCATACTTGCGACCCCACCAAGGGTCAGTTCGATGTAGGCCGGCAGGATTGCCAGCAGGTCAACGATCCCCCAGAGTGACAGGGCGTAATTCCGGCGGTTTGGCGCCACCCAGAGGTGCAGGACGTACTCGAGGGTGAAAATTGCAAGGAGTGTCAGGTCGACCGCGTGGAACACATCGGCATACTCATCGACCAGCGGATGCATGGTTTCCAGGGCAAGGATGACGATACTGGCCAGGATTGCGACCAGGACGACCTTCAAAGTGATCCCGTAGTTGCGCGATGCTGGGACGTAGATTGCCTCGTAAGCGAGTTCCTTGAGGGTGCGTCTACCAGGGTGCTCGCCGGATGGGTCAGGCGAGGCGGGAGTTTGGGTACTGGTCACGTCAAGCGTCGATCGGATCGCCATGTCCATCCTCTCTGCTGGGGGGTGAGCAAGGTGTCGCGGTCGGTCGGGCCGCCGGGCAGGAGGCGTCACGGAATGACCATCCCCGGTTGCGCCAGCCTATGATACGGGACATCATTGCAGGATGTGTGACTTCAACAGTTGCGATCGTGTGTCGGTGGCGGTCGCCGTCCAGTGGGTATCTCTCGGTCCTAGAAGCGGGAGACCGTGAAGTCGATGTTGAAGGTGACGGTCTGGCGCGCCATGGTGTTGGGCGCCGTGAGAGGCAGGAAGACCGCGATGCCGACCGCGGAATAGCCGTTGGGCTGGATACGTTCAAGCGATGGCGGACTGGACGCCTGGCTGACATCGATCGGGCCGCGGTAGCGGATTTCGCCACCGACGGTGATCTCGAGTTGCAGCCCGTTCTCGGGATCGCTGAACAGCGGGTTCGGCAGGCCGTCTGCACCCACGGCTGGCAGAAATCCCCCGGCTGCGGGCAGGAAGTCGATGGGCCTCGTCCCAGCGTTGACGAAGAGGAGGGTCCGTTGATACCGCTGGTTGGGGCCGATGGCGATGGGTGCCGGCGTTCCCGATCCGGCGCCACCTGTTCCGGAAGACGATGCCCCGGCACCGCTGAAGATGCCGGGGAAACTCGTGGTCACCGGTTGTCCGGGGATTGCGACCAAGGTGGAGAAGTCCACGACGGCAAGCGCAGTGGGGGACGGTCCGCCGGCCCGGGTGGGGGTAGGGGTCGGCGTTTCGGTCGGGGTGACGGTCGGCGTGATGGTCACGGTAGTGGTCGGTGAGAACGCAGAGGTGGGTGAGATGCCGGAGGTCGGGGACACGGGGACGGTCGGTGCGACTGACGGTGTCGGGGGCACGTTGGACGTCGGCGAGGCAACCGGTGCGGTGACCGATGGCAGGACCGGAACGGTGGGGGTCGTGAGGGCGACACTCGGGCTTGGGGAGACGAGCAGTGCGGTTGCTGAAGGAACGGTGGTTGGGGGGGCGGTTGACGATGGGGCGACGGTGATGGTTGGGACCGGGCTGTTCGTCACGGCAACGAGCGGGGTGGCGGTGACCTGGGGCACCGGCGTGGCACTTGGCGCCGGACTGTTGGTTGGCGGCGCAGCTGGCGGCGTCGGCGAGGCATTGCCACCGACCGGGGTGCTGGTCCCCGCGGCCCGCGTTGGCGCGGTGGTCGGCGTCGCGGCGTCCGCGACTGGTGTGTTCGTGGGCGGGGGG
>CANFGH010000181.1 GCA_947446285.1 Chloroflexota bacterium | reverse complement strand
GGCGCGAATTGGGCTCGCGTCGTTGTTGGAATCCGCCCCAATGGTTGTTGAGTCAATCAAACCATCGTTCGCGCCTGGGTACGATCCCCCCTCGCCTAACTTGAACTGGATTTCGTTCGAGTTCAGCGCGTCATTCGTATTCGCCCCAATGTGAAAAGAGAATTGTGTCAGAGAGCCATTAAGAAGAACTTGCTTATTGAACTGCGTTGATGAACTGATTCGATCAATTTCTGAAATGAGGGCATTCACTTCGGTCTGGATATGATTGCGGTCCGAATTGGTTAACGTGTCGTTGGAAGATTGGACGGCCAACTCACGCATCCGGGCGAGGATGCTGTGCACCTCGTTCAGTGCGCCTTCGGCGGTTTGCAGGAGGCTTATTGAGTCCTGTGCATTCCGCTGGGCTTGGTTGAGACCGCGCACCTGGTTCTTGAGCTTCTCGCTGACAGCCAGACCGGCAGCGTCATCGGATGCCCTGTTGATACGCAGTCCACTCGAAAGCTGCGAGATCGCGCTGAAGAAGGAGTTCTGTGCCCCAGAAACCCCACGCTGCGCCTGTGAGGACGCTTGGTTGTAGTTGATACGCAAAGCCATTGCCGGATCTCCCTATCGCTGCGGCCCAGTGACCTCCATGCCACAGGGAAACGTGCGCCTTTGGCGCAAAATCAGGCTGGTTCTCCGAGAACACTTCCGATAGTCCGGCCAGACGTTCGGTGTTCGTTCTTGGGGCAGTGGCCCCGGTGCTTCCGGAACCCCAGTGCGATTACGTTCACGTACATCATCGGTCGTGTAAACGCCCCGCATTCAGGGGTACGAAGGCGAATAATCCCCCGAGTTTCGTAGACTTGCCGTCCGACCCGTTGGCGAACGCCCGGGAGGTGCGGGGAGCAATGACATGGCGGCAGTCACGCGCGCGGACGAGCCGGGTTCAGGTGGCGTTGCGCGCGGGCGCATGGCGTCGTGGGACATAACACCTCCGGGGCAGCGCATCACGCTTTGCATGATCGTGCGCGACGAGGAGGCAACGCTAGGGCAGTGTCTCTCCAGTGCGTCGCAGTGGGTCGACGAGATTGTGGTTGTTGACACGGGGAGCCGCGATGGGACCATCGAAATCGCGGAAGGTTACGGTGCCCGGGTTGGCCACTTTGCGTGGTGTGACGACTTTGGGGTAGCGAGGAATGCATCGCTCTCACTGGCAACGGGCGAGTGGGTCATGGTTCTCGATGCCGATGAGACCCTGGAACCATCACGCGCCCGGTTCATTCGCGAACTCGTTGCCGAGGGGCATGGTCCGGACAAACGGCCTCGGGCGTACACCATGGTCGTGCGCAGCGAGACGGCACACGGCGTCACTGATGACTTGCAGATCCGGCTGTGGCAGCACGGTGCCGGCTTGGAATTCGCTGGACGCATCCACGAGTCGCTAGTGGCGCCGTCGGGTTCGACACTTGGGGTGATGCCAACCAATTCCGTGTTGGTGACCCACACTGGCTACCAACCCTCAATCATGGAAGCGCGCGACAAGGTGCGACGCAACGGCGCGATGCTTGACACCGCAATTGCGGCCGACCCGGACGACGCATACCTGTTTTACAAGCATGCCCAACATCTGGTGACGGACGGTGAGTACGCCGGTGCCGTGGGTTCGGCAGAGCGGGCACTTGAGTTGAGCGCGTCCGGGCACGCGTCTCGCGGCGCACTTGGTGGATCGAACCTCGCCGACACGTACCGCACGCTGATCGCCGCGCATCTTGCGCTGAGCGACGTATCGGCAGCAGTCACTGCCGGGGAGCGAGGCACCGCCGCCTGTCCTGACCACCCTCCCCTCTGGACCCAGTTCGGACTCGCACTCCTTGGGTCGGGTGCGCCAGACCGCGCGCTCGTGGCATTCCAAGAGGCGAGGTCGCGTCGTGACATGCCAGTTGTTGGGGCGATTGATCGTGGCAGTGCCGGGTGGCGTGCGCTGTACGGGATTGGTGAGGCGTACCTGGAACTCAAGCGCCCGGCCGACGCGCGGGCATCACTGGCGCAGGCGCTGATCGATGCGCCGGCGCATCCGTTGATCATCCGCGCCCTCGCAATCGCCGAGGAACAGACGGGTCAGGTGCAGACCGCCTACGATCGCTTGGATGCGGCCGTCAGACGGATTCCTGGAGACGTGGCGTTGCGACGGGCGCTTTCGGGACTGTTGCGTCGCGCCGGAGAGACAACTGGTGCGGTGAATGCGTTGGCTCCGCTGCTCGACCTAGCGGAGGTCCCACCGGAGGTCTATGACGACCTTGCGGATGCCCTTGAGGCCGGTGGGTCTGCCGAAGACGGTGCGAACGCCCGGTCAATCGCCCGGTTGCTAAGGGAGCCCGCCGCGGACCCAGTTGACGAGGCATCCCAGGCATGATCATGCCGCCCGGCGAGGCAACCGGTCAGATCCGCGGACGCCTTGGTTCGTGGGTCACCACGCCACCCGGTCAGCGCATTGCGGTGGTGATGATCGTGCGTGACGAGGCGCTGAACCTGGAACGATGCCTGGCAAGTGCCATGCCGTGGATTGATGAACTGGTGGTCGTTGACACCGGATCGGCCGATGCGACGGTGGAGATTGCCGAGTCGTTTGGCGCGCGGGTTGGCCATTTTGCGTGGTGTGACAACTTTGCAGCGGCCCGCAATGCCGCCCTTGGTCTCGCGACTGCGGACTGGGTCCTGCCACTTGATGGCGATGAAGTGCTTGATCCGGAGACGGCATCGGCGCTTCGTGATGTCGTCCGCGGCTATGCCAACCGTGACGGTGCGGTCTGTTTCGCCTTGCCGGTCCGGAGTTACTGGCCGGCAAGGGAAGGGACGGAGGTCGCGGATGCCCCGACCGTCCATCGAGGAGCGAGGCTGTTCCGGCGACTACCGGGCGTGTGTTGGGTCGGTGATGTCCATGAGACCGTGATGACGGACGATTCATGGACCGGGCTGGATATGGACTACATCGATACTGATGCGCCGGTGATCGATCACTTCGGCTATGCGGTGAATCGTGAAACACTGCAACGGAAATCGGCACGAAACCAGTCGCTGCTTGAGCATGCCTACCAGCGGAACCGGGCCGGCGGGTACTACGCATTCAAACTGGGGCAACACGCGATCACTGATGGTCATCCGGCCGATGCGCTTCGTTGGTTGCGACGGTCCGTTGCCGAGGCACTGGCCGAACCGCGCCCGGCGCGGTTTGTGACCACGTCGGTGGAGCATCTGGCGCGATTGCTGATGGAGTTCGATGCATCGCCCAATCCCTTGGCGGAGATCCTCCCGGCCAATCAGTCATCGTCACGTATTCATCCGCTCGTGGAGGAGGCAGCCGAAGCGCTACGACGTGTTCTTGGCATGTACGGGCAGGCCACGTCTGTCTGGCAACGGCTTGCCGAGGCATCGACCCGGCTTGGCGACCGTCGCGAGGCGCTCCGTGCCTACCGGATGGTCCTTGACCAGGTTCCCGACCAGGCGGATGCATTGCTTGGCTACGCCTCAGCACTGGCTGACGACACGCCAGCAGTGATCGGCATCCTCGATCGCTTCCTTGCGCTTCATGGTCCCCGCGATGCAGCCTGTGCCTGGCGTGGCGAGTTGCAGCGGTCAAGCGGTGACATCCAGCAAGCGTATGACTTTCTCTACGCAACACTCCGGGAGCACCCGGAATTCATGCAGACCAGAGTGACCCTGGCGAGTCTCCTGGTTGACGCAGGCGCTGCAAACGAGGCACTTGAGACGCTTGCGCCAGTGGTTGATGTGCCGACTGCGCCCGTCATGATGTTCGAGATCCTGGCGCGGGCATTCTCAAGTCTCGGTCAGGTTGATGCGGCGGTACATGCCCGGATGCTGGCCTCGGCCCGCGAGGTCGAGGGTGGCGGTGCGGACGACACGGCGGTGCCACCACCTGTCGCTGCCTTGCAGTAATGGAACCGGTTGCCTTGGCACCTTCCAGAAGGAGAGGCATCAGATGAGCGGACTGACCGTAGTGGTGTTCGGTGCAACTGGTCAATTTGGCCGCGCAATGATGCGTGCGGTCGATGCGACGCCCGGATGGCACGCAATCGGCCTCGGTCATGCAGATGTGGACGTTACCGACGTCACCAGTGTTGGCAATGCCTTGGCGGTCCCGCACGACGTGGTTGTGAATGCCACGGTCTGGCATGGCCCGGCACAGGAAGATCCCGTGATGGCCCTGCGGGTCAATGCGCTGGGGGCACGTGTCGTCGCCGATCACGCCTCGTCCCGGGGAAGTACCTGTGTCACGATCAGCACCGACTACGTGTTCGATGGCGAGGCCACGAGACCGTATCGCGAGGATGACCCGGTCAATCCCCGCTCGGTATATGGCATTTCCAAGGCCACTGGTGAAGCGTTGGTGCGGGCATCGACCCCGAAGCACCTGATCGTCCGGGTGGCAAGCCTGTTCGACATCGGAGGCAGCCGGGCCAAGGGAAACTCGACCTTCGTGAGCACCATGCTTGCCAATGCACGGGCAGGCAAGCCGTTGAGGGTCGTCGCCGATCAGTTTCACTCGCCCACCTATGCGCCAGACGCAGCGTCGACAGTCATCCGCCT
>CANFGH010000180.1 GCA_947446285.1 Chloroflexota bacterium | reverse complement strand
CGGTACCCGCGGTGGCGAGGTGGTCCGGTATTGAATTCGGCCATCTCCGCCATCGAGATGGCCCTTTGGGACATCAAGGGCAAGATGCTCGGCGTTCCCGTCTGGCAACTCCTCGGCGGTGCAGCCCGGGACCGGATCCGCCTCTACACGCACGGATCACCACACTCCGACGCCGGCCTCGCCAAATTGGTCCAACTTGTCAAGAATGGATACACCGCGGTCAAGATGGGACCGTTCGAGGTCACGGATGGCGTGGTTGACCCACGCCGTGACGTGCGTCGTGGCGCTGCAGGCATCAAGCGCCTGCGTGAAGCCGTGGGCGACGACGTGGACATCCTGATCGATGCCCACGGACTCTTCACACCGGTCATGGCGGTCGACTTCGCGAGGCAGGTCGCCGATGCGCACCCGATGTGGATCGAGGAACCGTGCCAGCCCGAGGATCTGGCGACGCTTGCGTGGATCGCCGAACGGTCACCTGTGCCACTCGCCACCGGCGAACGCCTCTTCACGAAGTGGGGCTTCAACGACTTGATCCAGCAGCGGGCGGTGGCCTACATCCAGCCGGATGTCTCGCATGCCGGTGGCATCCTCGAGACCAAGAAGATCGCAGCGATGGCCGAAGTCAAGTTCCTCGAGGTTGCCCTCCACGGTGCCAGCAGCGAGATCCTGACCGCCGCGAACTTCCACGTCGATGCCGGCACACCCAATTGCACGATCCAGGAACACCCCCTTGGCAGCCCGTGGCGGTACGAGGTCGTCAGGACCAGTTGCGTCGTCGAAGGCGGGTACGCCCTCCTGCCACAGGCACCCGGCCTCGGCGTGGAACTTGACGAGGCCGAGTGCGCCCGGCACCCCTACAACCCGGATGTCCGGTCGCAGTTCACCTTTGCCGACGGCAGCGTCGCCGACGCCTGACACACCGCGCACGCCGGGGTTGGCCGGGCACCTGGTGGCCTTGCCCGACCAACCCCGGGATACCGGCGTACACTGGCCGCACCATGAAAATCACCGCCATCGAGACGGTTCGCTTCGGCGAGCACCCGCACAACCTCTTTGTCCGCGTTCATACCGACACGGGCCTCATCGGACTGGGCGACACCTGGCGTTTGACGGAAACGATCACCGCCTACATCCACTCGGTCGCGGCGCCGGCCCTCCTCGGGCAGGATCCCGGCGCGATCGAGAAGCACTGGAAGACCCTCTACCAGACCGCCGCGACCGGCGCCCTGACCGGTGCCGAGATACGCGGGCTGTCAGCCATCGACATGGCCCTCTGGGACATCATGGGCCAGGTGCACGGCGTACCGGTCTATCGCCTGTTGGGCGGACCCACGGCCGACCGCGTCCGCGTCTACAACACCTGCGCGGGCTACCGCTATGGCGGCGTCCGGCCACGAGGCACCGACGCCACTTTCACCGACGGGGCACGGACCGGGCCGTACGAGGACCTCGATGCGTGGAAGACCGATGCCGGTGCCCTGGCGAAGGACCTGCTCTCCCAAGGCATCTCGACGATGAAGATCTGGCCGTTCGACCAGTTTGGCCTGGAGACCGGCGGGCAATGGATCGATGCTAGGCAGATCGAGACCGGATTGCGTCCGTTCAGGCAGATCCGCGATGCGGTGGGGAACGCGATGGATATCGCGCTGGAGATGCACTCGGTGTGGAACCTGCCAAGCGCCATCCGGATTGCGAAGGCCGTGGAACCGTTCGATCCCCTCTGGTTCGAAGACCCGATCCGCATGGACAGCCTGGATGCCCTGGCAACCTTCCGCGCCAGCACCCACATCCCGGTAACCGCCAGTGAGACCCTTGCCACCCGTTTCGCCTTCCGCGAACTCTTCGAGAAGCGCGCCGTCTCGATCGCCATGTTCGATGTGGGTTGGGTTGGTGGCCTGACCGAGGCGAAGAAGATCGCCGCGATGGCCGAGGCGTACAGCCTGCCAGTCGCCCCGCATGATTGCACCGGGCCCGTGAACTTCGCGGCCAGTGTCCACCTCGACTTCGCAATCACCAATTGCTACGTCCAGGAGATCGTTCGCGCCTATATCCACGGGTGGTATGCCGACGTGGTTGAGGGATTGCCCCGCATCGAGAACGGGTACGTCTATCCGCCGGAAGGGCCCGGCCTCGGGGTCCGCCTGCGACCCGATGTCTTCTCACGCACCGATGCCGTCGTCCAGCGTTCGGACGACTGACGCCCGGTTCCCACGCACACGTCACCGGTTCCCACGCACACGTCACCGGTTCCCACGCACACGTCACCGGTGCCCGGCACCCCAGGCCGGGCACCAGCGCGTTCTGCCGGCGGCACGCACGGGTCACGTGCGGCATCCCCGCAGTTCCCAATCGACGGCCGCGGCCACCCGGTTTATCCCCGCTGCGGGACGGCACAGACACGGGAAATCCCCACGAAATGACGGCCACCGGGTTCCGTCTACCCAGTAAACGGAATATGATGTCGCTGGTGCCACGGTGGCACACCCCTTTCACCGGGCGTTGCCACGGTGGCACAGCAAAGGGGTGGGTTATTGTCTTGCTGGCACAGGCGATGTAGACTGACTGGCACAACTTCCCCCGGCAACTGCCATTGACGGGCGGCCACTTATGACAACACGGGCGACCGCGGGCGATAGCGTCCGCAGTGCGAACTTTGGTGAACTGCTGCGGGTTCTCCGCCAGCAACTCGACCTCAGCCAGGGTCAGTTGGCGCAGCGGGTTGGCCTTGATCGCAGTTACATCAACCGAATCGAAGCGGGCGAACGCGGTGCACCCGGTGCCGACGTGATCCTGCTGATAGCCGACGCCCTGAAACTCGGCGCACCGGAGACGGATGCGTTGCTCAGCGCCGGAGGCCACCCGATTCGCGCGTTGGTGACCCTCGGATTTGATGATCCGACCCTCCTTGCCGTGGCCCGGATCCTGACCGACGAAACGCTCGAAGCAAGTGTGCGCGCGTCGCTCAGAACCACCATCGATACCGTCATCGCCCATTGGGGCAACAGTCGCGAAGCCCCCTCCCCGGCACCGGCAGCCACACGCGCACGCGCACGCCCATCACCGACCACCCCGCCAGGGTCCGGTGATGGAGGGTCACGGTGATGGCTCGCCGGCCATCAAGCACTGGTCCAGGTGCCGCCGGTGCCGCCGGTGCCGGCAGTGCCGCCGGTGCCGGCAGTGCCGGCAGTGGCGAGAGCGACCAGGCCAGCCCCGGGGCATCCGTCCAGATGCGCCCGCAACGCCTATCGCTTTCGCCGGCATACCGGCACGTCAGGGATTCGATCCTGCGCCCACACCTGCGCATCACCGAATCCCGCTATTTCTGGGAGCGGTGGAAGCCCCGTCTCGGCCCTGATGCCACGGTCCTCATCATGGAGGTGCGTGACCGGTGCAACCGCTCACTGGGGTCACCGAACACTGACGCGGGAACCGATGGCGTCGGCCGCGACTGCACGGTGGGTGCCACAGAGCTGGCAAGTGCGTGCGGCTTCTCCCGTGTCACGCTGTGGCGTCTGCTCCAACGGGAGGACGTGCGCCAGTTCGTCTGGGTCGAACACAACTATGTCTACGACAAGGCGATGGGAAAGCGCCGACGAACCATCAGTACCTACCACGTCCTGATGGAAGATCCCCTGACCATCGAGGATGAACTCCAGATCCGCGAAATCCTCGGAGCGGGCAACGACCCCCCGGTCCGCTCGGGTGACGTCAGGACCGTGCTGGCACCTGACGTTCATGTTGAAACGTTGGTCGTGGAAAGTAAGATTCCGGTGGGCCAGGAAGGGTCCGGACCTCCGTTCCAACATGAAAGGCAGGTCGTGGATTCCCTGGCACCTTCGGTTCAGTCTGAAACGACTTCTGGTGAGTTCATTCTGGAACCGGAAAACGTTCAAGGAACGATTCTTAAGAAACGTTTGGAGACGACCGAACGCCGGGGTCCAACATCAATTGCTGCGATTGTCTATCAATCTGGACATCATGATCCGCGCAATGCGTTGGCGGCACTGACCCGCCCAATTGATGCTGGACCGGGCCGTTCAGGCACTGAACGCATCCGGACAAAGGCACAGCATGGTGCCGGAACCGTGCCGCCAGAGTCGTTGACTGGTTTTGGTGAAGCGCGTGTACCTAACCAAACCGGTGAAGGTTCTTCTCTGTCAGGTGCGTCATCGGTGCGTTCAGGAACGGTTTCTGAAAACCACCCGGACTTCGCACCATTTCTCGAGCGGGCAGAACAGCTGCTTGGCGACCGGCACAGCCGTGGATTCTATGTCACTGCGTTACGTCGACTGTATCCGGACCACATGGATGTCTGGCAACGGGCGCTTGGATTGGCAGCCGAGCAGGCGCCAGAGACAATCCGCCGCTCCCGCGGGGCACTTTTCACGAGCCTGTTGCGAACGTTCGCCCAGAGTGCGGGCATCGCACTCGCGCCCCGGGCGCGCCCCGGGACGTGACCCGCGCGCCGCGCCGCGTGTTCCGCGCCCCTTCCCCGGCATGCATGGCATCAGTTGGTGATCACCGGTGGCCACCGACGTCACGCTTCGTTCTTTCTGGTAGTCCATGGCGCCGGTCTGGCGCGACCGTTGCCACCGGCTGTGCCGGACGTCCTTCCTGAAAGTGTGGGGTCGGT
>CANFGH010000179.1 GCA_947446285.1 Chloroflexota bacterium | reverse complement strand
TCCCGGCGGCGCGTGCGCTGCTTGATGAGGCCGCCCGACGCCATGCGCGCGCCCTCGCCATCTGGGCGACCGTCGTTCCCCAGGCGTGACCGACGCCTCGGCGGATCCGATTGGCAGTGCCTCCAGTTTCCAGGCAGACATCGCGCTCCTGATCGCGCGATTGTCGCCACAACCGGGCCAGGCGATCATCGAGACGCGCTGCGGCAGTGGCGATCACCTTCGCGCCCTGGCATTTGCGACCGGTGGCAGGACAAGCTTCCTTGGCGTGTCTGATGATCCCGGTGTGATCACTGATGCACGGCACCTGGTCTCAACACTTCCTCCTCATATTGCACGCGCGATTGCGTTCCGTCGATCCGACCTTCGTGCCATGGTCCTGCCATCAGGTGCATTTGCTGGTGGATTTGTCCGGATCCATGGGGCAGACATGGAGGGTCCCGATGCCATGCCGGATACCGTCCTGACCGAACTGGCACGCGTGATCCTGCCCGGTGGATGGATGGTCTGCCTTGGTATCGGCATGGATGAGGAGACCATGCGTTCCCGGTTGCAGCGTCTTGGATTGCTTGATGTCCACGTCTTCGCCCCGGGTGCCGTGGCCGGACGCAAGTTCCTGTAGGGCTGGGCCGTCGCGCGGATCAACCATGTTCCCAAACGTGCGAGGTTCCGGGGTCCGGACGCGGGGAGTCCCACGTCACCACCTGCGGGTTCGCCCACCCGCACCAGTCGTACGACAGGTCTTCCGCCGGATCGGTACGCAGGGTCAGGCGCACCGTCTCGCCGGCGGTGCTGCCGAGGTCGGCCCAGACATCGATCCACCGGCGGTCGCCGCGCCTCGCACGGGGGTTTACGCGCCGGTCGAGGATGGTCCGCGTTCCGGACGGCCCGGACACCTCGGCCCGGAAGCGCACGCCGTCGCCGTAGTCGGTCTCCCACGTCTCGACGAGGCAGGCAAGCCCGGCTTGCAGGTACGCGTTGGGCGGAACCTCGAGGGTGACGGTGACGTCCGACGGTGGGTGCATGAAGAGGAATGGGCGGGTGGCGCCCAAGATCGCTGGTCGGCGGATTTCCAGGAATGGCGGCATCGGCCCGGTGCCTTGTCCCCCTGGTGTCCGTGACACGACGCGATTTTGCGCGACCTCCGGGATGATCCGCGTGACCAACGCCGCCGTCGCCGGATGGGGCCGCCCACGCCAGGCGACAAGGGCGATGACGGCGATAACCGCGACGAAGATGCCAACAACCACCGTTCGCGCACCCTTTGGTTGGAGGATGCGCGCCCAATTGGCGATCCGTCGGCGCCACTTCCATGCGACAGCGACGAGTCCCGACGTAAGCGTCATGATCGACATAGCCGTGCCAATCACGCGGGCTGGCGTCGTGCCGAAGGCGACCTCCACGCGGTGACGCCCGGCCGGGACCGCCACGACCATGTAGCCGAGGGATGCGTGGATCGACTCGTCATACGGCGCCACCGCCAAGGGTGCCGGGATGCCGTCGACGGTCGCACGCCACCCGGGGAACATGAACTGGTGGAAGGCGACGGTCGATGCGGTCGTGGCATCAACTTCCGCGATGATCAGGTTGCGGGCATGGCCGATGGCGGTGACCTCAGCGTCGCCCGATGGGATTCGCACAAGCCCGGCGTGCCAACTTGCCTCCGGGATGGCATCCGTGAAGACGGACAGGCCGCGGCGCACGCCGGGTGTCAGGTCGGAGATCTCGACGGTGCGGGGAAGGAACTCACCGGTGGAGGTGGTGCCTCCGGCGTAGCGGTCGGTCTCTCGTGCGAAGACCATGCGTCCGTCCGGCGGGGGCGGTGGTGATGCCGTCAGGGTTCCCCGGCGCGTGAGGACCGACCCGGTCGCCAGCGTGGCGACAAGCACCGTGGCGACGCCGATTGCCACCGCACGCATCCGGCTGCCCGGTCGCCATGCCGCGATGAACCCGGCGCCCGCGAGGGCGGCCATCAACGACATTGGCCCGTAGAGGCGCCACGCGTACTGGATCACCGGGATGACCGGCAGCGTCTGCCACGCGAGGCGCACCCATGTTGCGTTCATGGCGAGGCACGCGGCGACACCTACCGCGCACATGGTCGTGATCGTCCGGGTTGCCGACCCACGTTGGGTGCGCGAGACCCCGGTCGCCACCGCGCCGAGGGTCGCGAGTGCAAGCAAGGTGATCGGGATTGTCTCGTGGTTTGGCGGGCGTACGATGAGCGTCTCCGGCAGCGCCGTGAAGATCGCGCGAGACGTCCAGTCGAGGCCACGGATCGCGTGCACAAGGTCGCGTGCGGTCGTGATCGGGTTGAATAGGTAGGGCGTGACGTCCGACCGCCCAAGGTGGACGGCACTCGCTTCCAGGATTACTGGCATCCAGAAGAAGGCACTCAGGCCGATCCCGATCGTGATGCCGATGGAGACCCGGCGCAGGGCATGTTTCCAGTGCACCCGGCCTCCCCACCACGCCACGCCGATCACACCCGCGATGAGCGGGGACGCTAGGAGGCTGGTGATGTTGTGGGTGAGGACGAGCGCGGCGACCATCACCCCGAGGGCACCAACCCATGCGCCTCCGTCGTGCCACGCCCGCCAAGTGGCGAGGAGGGCCCACGGCAAGATGCCAAGCGCAAGCGCCTCGGGCACCTGTGCGCGGTCGTAGAGGTTGGTGAAGAACGGGTATGGCGCGAGGATGAACGCGGTCGCCGCGACGACGGCGCCGATGCGGTCACCCATGACGTGGCGTGCGAGGGCGTAGGTGCCGGTTGCGGCGAGGGCGACAGCGATGACGCCGGTCCACTGGAAGGCCGCGATGATCGGCAGGCCGAATCCGCGCAGGGCGGTCGCGAGGGCGTACATCCCCGGTGCGTAGTAGTTGAATAACGGGTAGCCGTACCCCATCGCTAGGTCGGGTAACCACCGTGGGTACCAGTCGCCGCCCTTCAGGGCGTCGCCGACGAGGAAGAGGCGGATGAGGTGGTTCTCGCCGTCGAAGGTGGCGGACCAGTCGAGGCGCGGGTCAAGCCACGGCCACGTGACGCACATGATGGAGGCAAGAAGGATGACGGCAGTGATGGCGCGCACGCGCATGTTCCCGACGGCCGTGGCCCCTGTTGGGTGCGCCACTCGTGGCGTGCCCGCATGCGCCGAATTGCCCTCACAAGGCTACCGGTTGTGCCTCTTCGTATGTCGTGGTGGCTCCGATCTGGATGCACACCATGAATGTGGTTGGATCTTGCGTGTCGACCCCCAAGAACAGGCCGGTTCCCCATGCCGGGATTGGGGCGGGCCTGAGCCAAGTGCAGATGAATACGGGGTGGTGTGGTGCCTTGGCGGGCATGGTGGCAAAGCCGAACTCTCGGCTTCTCCGGTGTATCGTGTCGGGCAGGCCCTGAGCGAAGCGGATATAAATTCGGGGTGGTGCGGTTGCTTGGAAACGTGCGCCGGGTATGACAGGAGATGGTGTCCGATGCGAATCAGTGCGGTGCGGTGCTTCGAGGTGCAAGGTCCGGCGGAGATTCCCGCCCAGGAGGAACGTCAGGTCGGCATGCTTGACATCTACCCGCACTTCGCTTCCCGGCCACCTGCCGGGCCGCGCGACCACCAGACTGGGGTGTACGTGCAGGTCGAAGAGGCCGGCGGGGCGTACGGTCTCTTTGGGCCAATCTTCCCCGAGACGGTCCCGCTCATCCAGAACAAGCTTGCCCCGATGATCACCGGGCAGGACCCGCGTGCCGGCGAGTACCTCTGGGATGTGATGTACCGCAGCGATCGCCACGCGCGGAAGGGCTATCTCATGATGGCGATCAGTGCCGTCGACTGCGCCCTCTGGGATCTGCGGGGCAAGTTGGCCGGCGAACCGGTCTGGCGCCTTCTCGGTGGCCCGACCCGCCCAACAGTGCCCTGCTACGCCTCGATGCTTGGCTACAGTCACGAACCGGCAAGGATTGTCGCGCGGGTTCGTGAGATGGTCGATGCCGGCTACCGTGCCCAGAAGTGGTTCTTCCGCTACGGCCCGAATGATGGCCTGGTTGGCATGGAACGCAACGTCACCCTCGCCCGCATCGTCCGCGAGGCGGCTGGCCCGAACATCGATCTCATGTTCGATTGCTGGATGGGATGGGACCTCTCATACGCCACGCGCATGATCGAACGACTGGAACCGTTCCGCCCACGCTGGCTTGAGGAGGCCGTACCTGCCGACCGCATCGCCGAGTTCGCGCAGATGCGTGATGCCGGACGGGTGCCAATCGCGACCGGCGAGCACGAATACACGCGGTGGGGGTTCCTGCAACTCCTGCAGACCGGTGGTGTCGATGTCCTGCAGGCTGATCCTGACTGGTGCGGTGGCATCTCGGAACTGGTCAAGATTGGCACGCTTGCCTCGGCCTACGGACGCCATGTGATCCCGCACGGCCATTCGGTCTACGCTGCGGCGCACGTGGTCGCATCACAACCACCGGTCACCTTCCCGATGGCCGAATACCTCGTGCGGTACCAGCCAATGGCCCAGCACTTCCATACCCACATGCTCGCGCCTGAAGGTGGGGCGATCACCTTGCCGACACTTCCCGGCCTCGGGATCGAGATCGATCCGGCAAAGGTCACATCCCGCCGGGATCTGTAGGGTTCAT
>CANFGH010000178.1 GCA_947446285.1 Chloroflexota bacterium | reverse complement strand
TCTTGGTTGGGTCCTGCCCAATCAACCAGGGTTCCATCTCCTTGACCGCGGTCTGGCAGGTGAGGGCGCGGCCCTCGAGGATTGGTTCACCGAGGCCCGTCACGCCTTCGTCGGTGTGGATGCGCAGGAACAGCCATCGTGGCTTGACAAGGAACGTCTCGAGACGCGTGATCTTCATTGCCGGGTGCCTTCCTTCCGATCCCGTGCCTGGTCGCTAGTTGGCATCCTGGCCCGGATGGGCGACAGGGTACCGGCTTGGCGGAGGCAATCGCGCACTGATCATCGTTCCGACGAGAGGTCATGCCCTCGTCGTTGCGTGCAGGCATCTCGACAGACTCTTAACCTTGCGTTAGCGTCGGGCACGAATGCGGTTTGGATACTGGACGATCAGGAGCGACTGATGTGATCAGGCGGATGGTGATCGGGCGAGGCACGATAGGCATTGTTGCCGGACTAATCGCAATCGCGTGCTTGTCGTATTCGGCGGTGGCCTCATCTCATCGAGGTGATCCATCTGGACTGGGCGAACTTTCAATGGCAGAGGTATCGGTGGGTGCGGTGGTGAGTGCGTGTCCGGCAGGCCGGTTCATCTCTTACCTACCCGCACACCCGGCCAACAGCGGGGTGCCTGCGCCTGCGGTGACGGTCGTGTGTTCCGACACCCAGGTTGTTGTCAGGACCAATGGGATCCCCACATTTCCTTTCGTCGCTAAGACACCAAATCCCTTGCGGGTGCAGGACTTCACGTTCCGCATTCCCCTCACGCCTGTGATTGCCCGGACGCCAGGGGCGCTCAACCTTGGTGCGATCGGCGTTGCGGTCGACGGACTACCGATCTACGGGCCGTTCGAAGCGCCCGCGCAGGGGACTGCGGACCCGCTCGCGGATGGAATCCTTGACAGCTGCGGAGGCCACTCCGGGCCGTCAGGCGAATATCACGTTCACGCTACCCCGGCCTGCCTCCCAGCCGACCTGATGGCGACCCCTGACACGGTCGTAGGCTATGCCCTGGATGGGTTTCCAATCATGGCGCCGTTGTTGTGCGCGGATGATGATTGCGCCACCATTGTCTCTGTGCGAAGCAGTTACCAGCAGGTGTCGACTGCCCGGATGGTCTGGTCGCGGTACGGATACGTTGATGGGTTGGGCGATCTTGACCGATGCAACGGCATGACGGGACCCGATGGGGAGTACCGGTATTACGCGGTAAGGACATTCCCCTATTTTTTGGGCTGTTACGCCGGAGGGGTTGGGACGCAATCGGCAAAGCGGTCGGAACGTCGACCATGATCGGCATGCGACTTGTCAGAGGAGCGATGGAATGATCGGCGCGACGATTCTGGTGGTGGATGACGAGGCGAAAATTGTCGATATTGTCCGCGCCTACCTCGCCAAGGACGGGTTCCGTGTCGTGACTGCCAGTGATGGCCCTGGGGCGGTGCAGGTCTTCAGGCGAGAGAAACCGGCCCTCGTCCTCTTGGATCTCATGCTTCCGGGAATGTCTGGTTGGGACGTGTGCCGGGAGATCCGGCGCGATAGCGAAGTGCCAATCATCATGCTGACGGCACGAGACGATGTCACTGACACCGTGCTTGGGCTTGAGTTGGGCGCAGATGACTATGTGACCAAGCCATTCGAACCGCGCGAGGTAGTTGCGCGGGTCCGTGCCCACTTGCGGCGGACGGCGAACCAGCGGTCGGCCAGAGAGGACACCCTGACCCTTGGCGAACTCGTCATTGACACGGGTCGGCGTGAAGTTACCCGCGCCGGTGAGACGATCCCGTTGACCCGCGCGGAATTCGAACTTCTGCAGACGCTCGCGGCGCAACCGGGTCGGATCTTCTCACGGTCGCAACTGGTGAGTATTGTTGGTGCTTCCGACGGTGGCGCAAGCGACCGTGTCGTGGACAGTCACGTTCGGAACCTTCGCGCAAAAGTCGAGATCGATCCGAAGCAGCCTCGACTGATCCTGACGGTCGTCGGGTTCGGGTACAAGACCCCAACGCGTGACATCCTCGCGTCCGGCCGCATCTAGGGTCCGCTAGTGCGATCAACATTGGACATGGCAGTCGGTGCAGTGGGGACGATGCTACTGTCGCGGAGGCCACGATGAGTGGCTCACCGCATCTGGAAAAGGCGCCTCGATCCCTCGGCTTCGCCCTGTGGCTCGCAATTGGGTTCGCAGCAGTGACCGTCGTGTCAATCAGTTCGGTTGGCGTGCTGGCGAGCCTAGGTGGGCGCGAGACGCAATTGGCGTTGGACGAGACGCGCGAGGTTACCTACCTCCGCCAGGTCAGCGTGATGGTCCAGATGACGTATGGGATCGGATCATCTTGGGAACGTGTTGAGCCTGTTCTCGTGGATCTGACGTCTTCGATGCCCGGCCCAAACGGTCGTGCGCGACGGTTGCAGGTTCGCGACATGGATGGCCGGATAGTGGCCGATGCGACAGACGCCCCGCCAGGGCGGGAACCCCCGCCAGTCCGACGGCTCCTTTCGCTGCGATATCAAGGAGAGGCGGTTGGTGCCCTCTTTGGCACGATGCCGTTCTTGACACCTGACCAATTGGTCCAACTGGAACGTGCGCCGGTCGCCATGACTGGACCCATGCCGATTGATCCTGAGACCAACATGAATCGCGCCCTCCTGGGTGGTGCCGGCTTGGGGGCGTTCGCCGCACTGGTAGTCGGGGCGATCTTCATGCATCCCCTGACGACTGGGGTGTCGGCGCTGCGGGCGGGGGCGCAACGGATTGCAGCTGGAGAACTAGGCGCACGCGTCAAGCCATCCGGGTTTGCGGAACTTGCCGAACTCGCCGGATCGTTCAACCATTTGGCTGAAAGCCTCGCGAGGCAGGAAGAGGCGAGGCGGCGTCTTGTTGCTGATATCGCACACGATCTTCGCACGCCGCTCACGGTGATCAGCGGCACGGTCGAGGCGATGCTCGATGGGATCTATGATCCGAACGACCACGTTCACCTGAGGTCAGTGCGAGATGAGGCAGCGCGCCTTGCGCGCATGGTCAATGATCTCCGGGCGCTGTCATTGGCTGACGCCGGCCAGATGCGCCTTGACCTGGTGGTGGTTCCTGCCTCATCAGTGATCGAGGATGCGTGTGAGAGGTTCGCCACGCGTGCGGCCGATTGTGCGCTTGCGCTTGAACCGTCGATCACGCCGGGATTGCCCGACGTCCGGATTGATCCGGTGAGGTTCGCGCAGGTTCTGGGCAACCTCATCGAGAACGCATTGCGGTTTACGCCGGCCGGAGGCACGATCATGGTGGGGGCCCACCTGATGGTGCGTGCAGATGCGCAGGGTGCGCTTGGGGTGGCGATATCGGTGTCGGATACCGGGCCAGGGATCCCATCGGAGGCACTCCCGCACATCTTCGATCGCTTCTACCGGGTTGACCAGGCCCGGTCGCCTGGAGGAAGCGGGCTTGGCCTGGCGATCGTACGGACGCTTGTTGAGGCACACAACGGGACCGTGGCCGTTGCGAACCGTCCGGGATCCGGGGCGGTATTCACCGTCTGGTTGCCCGTCGCGTAGGCTCCGGCACCCGCGCCGTTGATGCGGATTTCGACGCACTCCACTCGCCCGAAAGTGGACGTCGGGGTGCCGGGCTACAATCGGCCACGGTGTCGGATGACCGCATTGCACGGTGGTGGTGACCCTCCCCTTATCCTCGTGCCAACATGTGACGCCGCTCCGAGGAGACACGACTGGTGCTGCCACTGCTTGACCGTCCATTTGACCTGCCAGTCTCGCTACGTCTGGCGCCGGTGACTTTCGGTCCCGGTGCCGTATCTCAAGTGCCGATTGAGATTGGCCGGTTAGGCGCGCGTCGGGTGCTTCTGGTGACCGATCCCGGTGTGAGTGCCTCGGGTGTTGCCGGGCGTGTCCGCGACCTCATCGAGGCATCCGGGGTGGTCACCGGCATCTACGACCGGGTTCCACCCGAACCATCGGTGGCATCTGTCGAGGTGGCGTTTGATGCATGGAAGGTTGGCGCCCCGGATGGCGGGTCGTACGACGCCGTCATTGGCGTGGGCGGGGGCAGTGCCCTTGATACCGCGAAGGGTGTTTCGATCCGCACTGCAAACGATGGCCCGGTGTCGAAGTACTTCGGCGTTGAGGTCCTTCCAGCGCGGGGCGTGCCGTACGTTTTGATCCCGACGACAGCAGGTACCGGCAGCGAGATGACGCCGTCGGCGATCTTTGACGACACCGACCGGCAATTGAAGTCCGGGATTGTTTCGTCTCGCCTGATGGCTGCCGCTGCGATTGTCGACCCGGACCTGACGATCTCGTGCCCCGCACATGTCACGGCAGCCGCTGGTCTGGATGCCTTGACCCACGCGCTTGAGGCATATGTCGCGGTCAAGGCGAACCCGATTTCGGACATGTACGCCCTTGAGGCTGTCCGGTTGGTCGGAATGCATCTGCGTGGTTCGGTGTCCCGTGGTTCGGACAGGGTGGCAAGGACCGGTCAGATGCTGGCAAGCATGTACGGAGGCATCACGATCGTGGCAGCCGGGACAGGCCTGTGCCACGCGATGGCCTACCCGCTTGGCAGTGCGTACAAGGTGCCTCATGGCATGGCGAACGCGCTCTTGCTTCCGGCAGTGATGGCCTACAACATCCCTGGGG
>CANFGH010000177.1 GCA_947446285.1 Chloroflexota bacterium | reverse complement strand
GCCCGTGCGCGCCCGTGCGTGGTCAATCTGGCGTGCGGGTAAGAGTGTTGCATCCGAAGGCCTCCCTGGCGGGTGTGGTGTCAGTACCCAGCACCGTACCGGGCGAGGCCTTCATCCCGTTCCCCCCAGCCCCGGTAAACACTGTCATGAGAGACGACAGCTAGGTCGTCCCTACACTGGGCACGTGTTCCGGCCAATTGCGGAATGCAGGACGCACCATCGTGCGATCCCTTCATAGAAACAGAACCCTGACAGCAAGAGTGTGACTGGGTCCCACGTGGTGGTAATCGCCCAGGCAAACAAGAAGAGACCGATACCCAATCGAATCAATCTGTCGGGCAAACCAATGTTCCGGGCCGGACGCCGAGAACCACCCCAACGCACTCGGCGCAGCAGATTGCGGAGGACTGCACCCAAGCCGAATGCCGAAGCAAAGACAGCCACGACATAGGCAAACCCCATCGGGGAGAACAGAAACGTGGCGGGGGTTTCCCCGAAGAAGTCCCGCTTGATCAGTGGCACAAGGTCCAGAGCATTCACCGTCTCCTCAAAATCGAAGGCCTCAATCTCGCCGACAACCAAGACATATTTCCGGTCATTCAGCGGGCTTGTCACCCGGATCTCGTACTCACCGGGGTCGGCGCGCCCACGATACTCCGGTCCCTGGAGATAGTCGCTGAAGCCGAACGGCTCAAAGAATTTCGTCCACTGATGGGCAACACCATTAAGGATTGCAAGATTTCCGCCGTTTCCGTCCGCTCGAACGATGACCGCCGAAATATCCGTGCCTTGCCCACTGATGGCAGGTACGGTGATGGAGACGTATAGGTCAAAAGGGGCCTTCGCCCGAATCCGGTACGTGTGCCCTCGACCGTCGAGAGTGGTGTAGTAGGCCTTCGAGACCTCCGGATCAAAGATGGTCACGTCGGCACCAACAGGTATCCGCGGTTGGTGGGCCGATGCTTCCCCAGGCATTGCAACCACTAAAGCAATGAGGGCTATGGAGACGAATACGACCCGTACAGTGTTCATAATTCTGTGTTCCATGCTGACCAAGCGTTGTTACGCTACCCAACCGATAGAGAAGCGACCACCCGTTACAAGACAACCGTGCGATATTGAAACACTGGACCGGGCCAGCGATCTCGACGGAAGCGGTCAGTGGTACTAAAGCGACCATCTCTTGAGACACCGCGGTGCCCGCCCAACCCCGCGGCCGTGTACCGTGTCATACATGCGCGAACAGCGAGTGTCAGGTGGTCGCATACGCGCGGGAGGATCGTGAGAGATGAAACACCCAAGCCAGATTGAGGGCTGCGGCGTCTGCAAGATTACCTCGGGCGAAGCCGAGATCCAGGGAGGCGCCGTCTACGAGGACAACTTGTGGCTAATCCGGCATGCACCCGCTCCCTACGGAGTTGCCGGATGGATGACCATTTACAGCCATCGGCACACACCAGGTATCGCGCACTTCGACGACCACGAAGCGTCCCGGTTCGGCCCGGACCTGCGCCACTTCGAGAAGGTTCTCGAAGAAGTCGCTGGTGCGTTGCGGATCTACACCGCTTCAATGAACGAGAGTTCGCCCCACTTCCACCTGCACATGGTGCCGAAGTACGAGACCATGGCTCAGGATGCCCGGTTCTACGAGGTCTTCGGACTTCAAGGGGCAGCGCAACGCGGCGAAATCGAGGTCGATGCGGCCGAGGTGGTTCGCATTACCGAGGCGTACCGCAAGGCCCTCGAGGCCAATCCACCACCGCGCCACTGATGTGCGTGTGCCTCGGGGCCCGGACTGACACAGGCCCGGATCCCGGTTGCAGACGCCTGGAGGGTAATTAGGGGAATCCCTGAACCACCTGCCTTGGACACCGGACACAATCTGGTCAGGAGGCGCAAGGCAATCGACCGCATCAGTACGCGCCAAGGTGGGAAGTAGGTGATGGTGGAGGATCCACCGATCTCTCACTGGCGTTTCAGCAACACGATCGCAGCTTGGGGGTGGCTCGCCATCCGCTTGTATGTTGGCTGCGAGTGGCTCACCGCTGGCTACCACAAGGTGATTGACCCGGGTTGGACGACTACTGGTGCGGCGCTGAAGGGTTTCTGGGTACGCGCAGCTGCAATCCCGCCCGCGCCTGCAAGGCCAGCGATCACGTACGACTGGTATCGGGACTACCTCAATTTCCTGATCGCCAGCGAGAGTTACACTCGTTGGCGAAACTGACCGCGGTCGGTGAAGTGCTGATCGGCACCGGACTGATCCTCGGCTTGTTCACCGGCATCGCGGCCTTCGTCGGGGCCATCATGAACTGGAAGTTCATGATGGCCGGTTCGGCAAGCACGAACCCGCTGCTCATGGTCCTGGCAGTCGGCCTCATGATGGCTTGGAAGGTGCCAGGTTACTACGGGGCCGACCGGTGGGTGCTGCCGATGCTTGGAACACCGTGGCACGGGGGCACACTGTGACACCCGGATGAAGTGCACCAGGCGCGCATCCGGACCGCCTGACCACGCGGGGCGGGTCCGAGGCAGCGACGCCGACGGGTCCGCCCCTCACGGTGAACTGCGAGACCCCCCATCTCCGGTCGCGGAACTGGGGGTCTCGCATTTCTGGATCGTCGGAACCGCACGGTGGGTCCGAGCGTTCTCGAGGCCCTAGTCAAGCCCGAGAATGTCAAGCGAATCTCGGTGCACCACCTGCATCAATTCATCGACCGGCACCCGGGGCAACGCGGTCCCCTCGAGTAGGTCATTGATGCGCGGGATCGCATCGATCGTCTCCTGCGGGGTAGCAACCGGAAAGTCGCTGCCAAAGAGGAGCTTATGCAGAACGGCCCATTCGGTCGCCAAGCGCAATGAGGTCCAGTATGACCACGGTCGATAGTGCAGGGCAGAGATGTCCGCCCAGACATTGGGGTGCTTGCGGATGACGGCCAGAGCGTCCACCTGCCATGGATGCGCGAAATGCGCGAGGATTAACCGGAGCTTCGGAAAGCGCGTTGCGACCCGGTCAAGATGCCTCGGGTGCGCCCAGTCGAGGTCCGCGAACTGCACCGGACTTGTCCCCTGGTGCAGGAGGATTGGCAAACCCAGTTCCTGAGCGCGGGCAAAGAGTACAGAAGCCTCGTCACCAAGTGGGTCAAAGTTCTGGTAATTCGGGCCAAGCTTGATGCCACGCAACCCGAGGTCGCCAACCGCTCGGTCCATCTCTTCCAGAAGCTGCGGATCTCGGGGATGGACGCTCATGAACCCGATCAGCTTCTCGGGATAGGCATGGACAATCGCGGCCGTGGCATCGTTGACCGCCCGAGCTTGTTCGCGCTTGACAATCCCGTCCTCGGGAAGTCCTGGCGGATATTGATCGCCATCGGGAGGACCAGCAATATTGAACACAATCGCTCGGTCCACGGCCTGCATCGCCTCCATGTATTCGTCCCAGGTGATTCGAGACGGGTCCGGACGATCAGGGCGCATTGGGGCGTTGGCCATCCCTGTTGGCGGCGCAGCGTCAGCATCCGCCTTCGTGCGGTACCGGGGCGTATGCGTGTGCACGTCGATGATCACGGGCAGTCCTCCAAATCACTGCATTGGGTTAAGGCAGTACCCAACGCAGAGACAAGCCTATCCGCATCGTCGGTGAAAATCACCGGAAGTGCTTGTGGACATGCCCGATGTCATTCAGTGGCGGGCTTCTCCCATGCGTCCGGACATGCGCGCCACCGTGCCTGCACGTCCGGGTCGACGTACCCCCCGGGAATTTCCAGATCGCCTGGAGCGAAGGTGTACGCACCTCCGCGGTCCAACGGCGCCTCGATGCTTACAACCACCACTCCAGGGCCCAGGACAGGCTTGAGATATGGCCCGGAGTTCGACCGGTCACCGCCATGTTCGAACCTTCCCCACGGTGATGCCTTCGCCACGAGACCACGCGCACTGTCCTCGTCCAACCCGACTGACGTGACCGCCCGGAACCAAAGGTTTCCGTCCCATCGGTCAGCGATCGAGCGATGAGCCCCGTCATGCCAGATGCGCATGACTGGTTCGAAACCGTTACATGCATCCACCATCGGGGTGAGAAGCCATAAAGTGATCGCGGTCGACCGGGCAAGCTCCAACGCGTAGAAGTCGCGCCCCCCCGGGGGAAGGACACCCCGGATGGCACGGGAGACCGTGGGGGCGGGGATGAGGAAAGGCGCCGTCTGGTCAGGAGACCCGGGGTTGTGCATCGGTTGATGCGCTTCAGCAAACGGCACGTAGATAACGGTCAGCATAACCAGTGCGCTCAAGCTCGCGGCCATGGCTAGGCGGGTGTGTCGCTGGATGGGCGTCATTTCAACAATTCCAAACCTGACCCGCCAGAAATGATGAGCCGATCGAAGCTCGTTCCCGCACACGACCGCTACCGCCGTCGGCGAGGTCGTCGGCTTGAATGTGTGAGTCTTCAGACATGGCGCATTACGTGTGTCAGTGACAATCGCCGTTCCGACAACCGTCTCGGGATCGTAACAGTGATCGTCCGGACGAGCAGTGTCCCATTGCGACACATCACTCATGAGGCGTTTCGATCCCGTTGCGCCCTGCCTCGGATCGACCAGATGCCATCGCTCACCACACAAACGTACCGACGGGCGGTGTACCGTTGACGCATGTCGATGACACCGGTTGGAGAACCGGCGACCACCGTGAGGGCGGTTACCCCCGGGTCACACCCGTCGCCAGAAAATGACCACGACTGGAT
>CANFGH010000176.1 GCA_947446285.1 Chloroflexota bacterium | reverse complement strand
TCCAACGAGCCACCCATGAACACGCAGAACTGGTTGAGAAAGGTCTCGTCGCAGGCCGGGATGGATGGATGAACGCACGCGCATGACGATTTTGCTGGGGTCGGCTTCCGAGGCCTTCGCCGTGCCACCTCATCCGTACACTCCGCTCCAGGCAAAAAGGGACCAGAATACATGAAGATTCCTCAAGTACCCCGCCGCGATTGGGGCAAGACCGGGCTGTCTATCCCCGTCATTCCATTCGGCACCCAGGGATTCGGCAACCATTTCGGCGACGTTGCCGATGACACCGCTGTCGCCCTCGTCCACCAAGCCATCGACCTCGGGGTCAACCACTTCGACTGCGCCCGCTGCTACAGCGACTCCCTCCGCAAGCTCGGACTCGCCCTCAAGGGGGTCCACCGCGACCGCGTCATCGTCTCCGCCCGCCTCTGCCTTCACCGCGTCCTGACCCCCCTCCAACTCGACCACGCCGGCTCCGCCGAGGATGTCATCCGCGATGTCGAGGACCAGCTCAAGCTCCTCCACATCGACTACCTCGACGCCCTCCTCCTCCATGACCCCGCCGACATGGGTCCCGTCCTCGCAAAGGGGGGCGCCCTCGAGGGTGCCCTCCGCCTCAAGGACCGTGGCCTCGTCCGCAACGTCGGCTTCGGCATGCGCCCCCACGACTTCCACCGCCAGGCCCTCGACACCGGTGCCGTCGACGTCCTCCTCACCTTCTCGGACTACAACCTCCTCCGAAAGAGTGCTGCCGACCCCGGTGGACTCCTCGAACACGCGGCCAAACTCGGCGTCGGCGTCCTCAATGGCTTCTCGATCGTCCGGGGCATCCTCACCGGCGCGCCCGTCGCCGAGGCTGCCGCCCGCGGGCGCTGGACCAACGCCGATGACATCGCCCGCGCCACCGCGATGCGCCAGTGGGCCATCGACCGCGAGGTCAGCCTGCTGGACATCGCCCTCCAGTTCTGCCTCGCCGAATCCCGCATCCACGGCAATCCGCTGGGCAACCAGAACGTCGCCGAACTCGAGCAGAACATCCGTGCCGTCGCCACTCCGCTCCCGAGCGGCATCCTGAAGGAGTTCATCGCCGCCAACCTCTAGCGAGGGGCGGTTGCCTTCAAACGACGCACTGACACGGGTTGGAGAAATCTCCCGTGTCAGTGCGTCTGCACCGGACTGCTCGGCACGAACTCAAGAGCGAGCGTCTCCGACAGGATGTCGCCGACTTCGTTCCCAGACAGGCGCCGCAGAAGCATGCGTGCCGCGATTTCCCCGAGCGACTCACCCGGATACCGATAGGTGGGAATCTCGGGCCAAAGCACCGACTGATCGTGGCGATACCCGATCACCGCAAGGTCCTGCGGGACCTGCAGCCCCCTACGGCGGACGGCATCCAGCGCCCCGCGCGTCTGCAGTGTCGTCGCAACGACAATCGCGTCGGGACGACACTCGCGTTCCAGAAGTCCAGCAAAGAGCGAGGCACCGCCCACGTCACTCCCGTCACCAAGCGCCACAAGGTCCGGATCAAGCTCAATCCCGGCGTCTCGCAGGGCGTTCTTGTACCCAACGAAACGTGGGATGCCGGAGAGTGAACCCTCACGCAGGCTGACAAGCCCGATCCTTCGATGTCCGGCTTCAATAAGGCGGGATGTTGCGTTGAAGATTGCGCCTTCGTTGTCCACCGTGACTGAGTCAAAGCGAGCGATGCCGTCGGGTAGCGCGGGGACACGGTCGATGAGGACGATGGGTGTTCCCTGTGCGCGAAGCGTGGCAAGATCGCCGACCTCCTCCTGATACGGAAAGATCAGCGCCCCGTCAACACGGCCGGCCCCTAGGGTGTCGAAGAAGCTTCGCCCAAGGTACGACCCATCCGGCTTGGTTCGGGTGGAGCAGACCACGGTCAGGAAACCGGCCGCGGCGAGTTCGCGTTCGGCACCGGTGGCATGAAGTGAATACAACGGGTTGTCGAGATATGGCACGACAAGCGCGATCAGTCCGGTCCGCCGGAGACGAAGGTTGCGAGCCGTGACACTTGGGGCGTAGCCGAGGCGGTCGACGGCTTCACGGATGCGTGCGGCACTGGCCTCGCTGACCCGCTGATTTCCGGTCAGGAACCTTGACACCAGGGCCGGTGAGGTTCCGGCTGCCCGTGCGACATCGGCGATCGTCGCACGCCGCGGTGGCGGGCTCAGGTGGGGGACACCCGCAGTGCTGCCAGAGCGCACCGTCCTTGACACGAGAGAGGATACCGAATACGCTTCGTCCCACAATCGATTTACATTCGTCACCAAAGGGAGAGACATGACAGGAATCGACCGCGCCCACATCACGATCAATGCTGGGGCGTCGCTGGGAACACTCACCCGTCCGTGGACAACGTTCGGATACGACGAACTGAACTGGACCTACACGCCCCGCGGAAAGGCGGCCCTGAAGACATTCGGCGAGTTTGCGGAACGTCCCTATCACGTGAGGGCCCACAATCTCCTCACGACCGGACGCGCATTCTCCTGGCCGCACTGGGGGTCCGGGAACGTCTACCACGAGGATGCAAACGGCAACCCGGTCTACGACTGGACAACCCTTGACCAAGCGTTCGACGCCTATATCGAGGCAGGGATGCGCCCGTTGGTGGAACTGGGCTTCACGCCAGCCGCTATGGTCCCGCCCGATGCCGACCTCCCGTTCACCAGAAGCGCGTCACAGTACCAACCCTATGAAGCGTCCCTCTGGAGCATGCCTCCACATGACTACGCGAAGTGGGGTGAGTTGATCTTCCAGGTTGTCCGGCACTGCGTCGAGCGGTATGGACAGGCGGAAGTCGAGGCGTGGTACTGGGAACTGTGGAACGAACCGGACATCTTCTACTGGCGCGGAACGCCCGAACAGTTCGATGGCCTATACGACGTGACCGTTGCTGCGGCGGTACGAGCACTGCCGACCATCAAGGTCGGTGGCCCGTCGGTCACAGGCGGACCCAATGCCGTCAAGTTCATGGAAGGGTTCCTGGCGCATTGCGCCGGTGAGGGCGACCGCGGGATCAATTCCGTCAGCGGCGGCCGGGGAACCCAACTCGACTTCATCTCCTGTCATACCAAGGGGTCGGCATTCGGTCGTCGATACGGACCGTTGAGTGACACCGGAGCGGTGCATGACTGGGGCGGAGATGCTCACGGCAACGGAATGGTGAGGTCGCCTCGGCAGTCACCCTCGCGTCGGAAGATGCTGACTGAGATCCGTGCCCACCTTCGCGCTGCTGCGCGCCACCCTCAATTCCGCAACGTGCCAGTGATCGTCGATGAGTGCGACCCATGCGTGCCGGCCCACTTCAGCGCCTATGACAACGCAAACTTCGGCTTCCGGAATACGCCGTACTACGGCAGCGTGATGGCCTCGGTGTTCAAGCGCATCCTTGACCTGAATGACACCGAACACGATGCGCCTGATGTCACCCTTGCAAGCGCATGGGCCTTCTATTTCGAGGGTGAGCGGTACTTCGAGGGGTTCCGCGAGTTCTTCACAGCGGAGAATGTGGAACTTCCGGTCCTCAACACCTATCGCGCCCTCGCCAGACTGCACGATGACCGGGTAGCCCTCGCTTCCGATGCCACCTGGCCAATCGGGGAGGTCGACCGCCTTGCGACCGATGTGATGGACCCGGAAACCGGAAACCTCGATGATGTGGAAGTGGATGGGATTGCGACCCGGACGGACAAGTCCGTGACTGCCGTCCTCTGGCACCACCGCGACGACCAGTACGCGACGGCACCTGATGCACACGTGACGGTCACCGTTACTGGACTGCCCTTCGACGCCAACAAGGTGGTGGCGAGGAATATCAGGATTGACCGTAGCCACAGCAATGCCCATGCGGTGTGGGAATCCCAGGGACGCCCGCAACATCCGACCACCGACCAGCTCACAGAACTCCACGCGCGGGACGGTCTGGAAGAGGGTCAGGTCGTCGCGGTACGAACGGTCGGCGACCACGCGGTCGAACTGACATTGCCCATGCCGCTGCACAGCGTTTCGCTGATCGAAATCACACCCGCCTGATCGGTGGGGCCAGACTGTAGCCCGGCTTCCGTTGGCGAATGGTGTCCGGGCCGAGGGGGAACAAAATGAACTCGTTTGCAACAGCCGGATCCCGACTGACACGACGCAGCGCACTCTTCGGTGTCTTGGCCACGAGCGCGCTGGCATCAGCGTGCGGGGCCGACGACTCTAAGCCACCCGCACCGGCCCCAACCCAAGCCGCAGCTCCAAAACCAAGCGCCGCCGCCACGGCCGCCCCGGCGGTTGCTCCGACAACCGCACCGGCAGCCCAACCAGTAACCATCAAATACATCACGGAACCAGGCCGGGTCGATTCCGGTGTCAAGGACGCGGTGAACGCCTACAACGCCCTCGGACGCAAGATCACCGTCGAACTCGAGGGGGTGCCGGGAAACTTCGGGGAAAAGGTGCTCACCCTCGGCGCAGCCGGGAGCTTGCCCGAACTGACACACAGCCATCCCCGGGACTACCACCCTTGGCGCACCGGAGGCCTGCTTGTCCCACTTGATGATCGACTCAAGATCGAGAAGGACGCCGCCGACTTGGTGCCCGCTGCACTCGATTACTGGCTGATGGACGGTCAGCGGTGGGCAGTGCCGTACAATCTTTCCGTACAGAATATGTATTTTAACCGGGAGATCTTCGAGAAGTCTGGGCAGAAGACCCCCGATGAGTACGAGAAGGAAGGCAAGTGGACGTGGGAGACGTACCTTGACCTGGCAAGGAAACTGACCAGCGGATCAGGTG
>CANFGH010000175.1 GCA_947446285.1 Chloroflexota bacterium | reverse complement strand
GGCAATACCAGGCGCGACCGCAATTGAAACAGGGAGGGTAGGGAATGGGGATGAGCCCGCACCGCCCTGGTTCACGGGTACTTCGCTCTCAGGAGTGGCAGGGACAGGTGTGACGGTGCCGACGGGTTCGACTGGTGCAAGCACCAGGTTCCCCTCACCCGTGCGCAAGGCCGTCTCCACCGAGTCGGTCAATCGCTGACGGTCGATCGCATCCTCGGGAATCGATCCGTCCGGCCCCGGTTCGGGCAGGCGGATGCGGTCTATGACGATGTCGATGACGTGTTTGCGCTTCTTGTCGAGGACTGGCGGGCTGTCGACCGAATGGACCTGGCCATTGACACGCACGCGGGCAAAGCCATCGCGGCGGGCCTGCAGGAAGACATCCTGGAACTCACCCTTGCGGTTACGGGCGATCGGCGCGAGGATGAGCCACTGGCTTCCGGGTGCCTGAGCAAGGATCTGATCGACAATCTGTTCGGGGGTCTGCGCGCTGACACGCCGACCACATTCGGGACAGTGGGCCTGACCGACCCGGGCGTAGAGGACGCGCAGGTAGTCATGGATCTCGGTGACGGTGCCAACGGTCGACCGGGGATTCTTGGACGCCGACTTCTGTTCAATGGAAATGGCCGGTGAGAGACCGATGATTGCGTCAACGGAAGGTTTCTGCTGGTTTCCCAGGAACTGGCGCGCGTAGCTGGAGAGGCTTTCGACGTAGCGTCGCTGCCCCTCGGCGTACAGGGTGTCGAAGGCGAGCGAAGACTTGCCCGAACCGGAGACGCCGGTGAGGACCACCAAGGCATCGCGCGGGATGGTGACCGTGACGTTCTTGAGATTATGTTCGCGCGCACCCTGGATGAGGATGTGGTCTGGACGCATCAACGATCTCCAAGTCCTGCCCGGTCCGCACGCACCACATACGCTGGCGGAAGTGAGGTGATGCGACGGATGGGCAAGCCATCGCAAGGAAGTGCCTTCGTATTGTGACGTGTTGCGCTTCACATCGGGTATTCCCACGGGAAAACCCTGCCAGTCCTTACTTGTTCGGAACCGACATCCTCGCGCGCATCGCGACCCGCTAATCTCTACCGAAACGTATCGGCGCCGGGATGGGTTCCCGTTGGCGGACGTTACCCCCGGACAGATGCTGGGAAACAGTCTTTCAGAAAGGGCCCCTTACCGTGCCGGTCAGACCGACAGGCAGCGGGCGCAAGGCAATATTGTGAACGACGTACAGAGCCGACCAGACGAGCGACAGGTTGACGTACAACGCGTCGGCATCAAGCGCGTCGAACTGCCGTGGCGGGTGCAGGAGCGTAGTGGTGGCGTGCAGACGGTCACGGCGATGACGAGCCTGTCCGTTGACCTGCCTGCCGAATACAAGGGCACTCACATGTCCCGCCTCGTCGAGATGCTCGAGGTGTGGAAGGACGAACCCCTGTCCCCCGCAACCGTTGCCGGACTGCTTTCGGCAACGCAGGTGCGACTGGGTGCGGTGCGCGCCCACGTGGGACTCACGTTCACCTATTTCATGACGAAGGCAGCCCCAGTCAGCAAGCAGCGCAGCACGATGGGCTATACCTGCCAGGTGGATGCCACCCTTGATGGCGACCAGCTTGACCTGGTCATCGGTGCGGACGTGCCGATCACGACCGTCTGCCCGTGCAGCAAGGAAATCTCGGTGGCCGGCGCGCACAACCAGCGCGCATGGTTGCGCCTCCGTGTGCGTCCAACGGCCGATTCCACCCTCACCTTCGAGGACCTGATCCGGCATGGCGAGACCCTGGGCAGTTGCGAGATCTTCCCGTTGGTCAAGCGCGCCGATGAGAAGTTCGTCACGGAACAGGGCTACTTCAATCCGAAGTTCGTGGAGGACGTCCTCCGCGATGCCGTTGTCTGGCTACGCGCCGACCCGTCGGTTCGGTGGTTCGAGGCGGAGTGCGAGGCGGACGAAAGCATCCACCTGCACAATGCCTACGCCTACCAGCAGGAACCGGCCGGGACAACTGGCGCGGGGACAATCCCGGTTGCCTCAGTGCTTGGCATGTCGATGGTGACGGGCAACACGGTCTCCGTATCGCACGACCATGCCGTCGCCACCCACAGTGCGGTGATGGCGCACGACCGCGCCTGACCAGTCTTGAAATCCGTTTTCATCCGTGTATTTCGGTCGTCCGTCGGGTACGACGGGCGGTCGATGACGGGGGGGGGGAACGGAAACACGTGGCGACATTCGTGGTGGTTCATGGCGCCTAGGGTGGGGCGTGGTCGTGGAACACGTTCGTGGTGCCACGTCTCCGGGCCTCGGGACACACGGTCTTTGCGGCCACGCTGACGGGTCTGGGCGACCGCACGCACCTGGCACACCCCGGCATCGATCTGGATACCCATGTGCAGGACGTGGCCAATGTGCTGTTCTACGAGGACCTGAAGGACGTGATCCTGGTGGGTCACAGTTACGGCGGCCGTGTGATCACCGGCGTGGCCGATATGTCGGCCGACCGTCTAGCGCACCTGGTCTATCTGGACGCCTTCGTGCCGACGCCGGAGAACCCGGGAGGGACTATCATCACTGAGGCGTCACAGGCACGCATCGATGCCGAAGGTGACGGATGGCGCAACCCGCCGGGTGATGCCCCGCCAGACCAACCCTCGGAGATCATCGAGTGGGCACGTCCACGCCGGTCATGGCAACCGGTGAAGACCTTCACGCAACCGGTGCGCTTCACCAATCCGGTGCCAAACCTTGCACGCACGTACGTGTACTGCACGGTGGGCAAGGACCCGTCCAGTCCATTCGCCAAACTGGCTTTGCAATTGCGCGATGACCCGGCGTGGACCTATCACCAACTGGAGACCGGGCACAACCTGCATTACACCGCCCCCGATGACACCGTTGCCATCCTTGCGGGGATCGGCGACGCACAGGACAGGGGCGCGTAACGCCCTACGGGAACGAGGATGTGGTTGCCCCCACTCCCGCCAAGGTGGGAGTGGGGGGCCTACGTGGTCAGTGGTAAGACCCACCTGGGAGCGCCGGCGCCCTCGCCGTCAGGGATACACGGGATGAGGGCCGGGTTTCCGCTGGAGTGAGTTCGACCCTGGTCCGCGGGTATCCGTGCCCGCATCCTCCTTGTCAGTCCCGTGGCGCATTCCCGATGCGGAAGCATTCACACCGGCGAGTGGGCACGGGTGCTGCCTGACGGGAGATGTCTCGGCTGAGACCTGGGTGCGAACCAAAGGGGTTCTTGCGGGCCAAGCGAATCGCATATGAGTTGGGGGTGGTGGGGTGGCTTGGCGAACCCGCGGACCAAAGTGCCAAGAGGGCGCCGGTGCTCCAAGGACGAGGTTCGTGGACCCCTGCCCAAGATCGCTCTTGGGCAGGGGTCACCATGAACTACGGTCAGCGTCAGTGCCCGGCGCTGCGATGCAGGTCCACGGCCGGGATGTGTGCCAAGCGGTCCATGAACGAGGTCCGGATGGCTTGGGCACGTTCGGGGGTCACACCCTCGAAGCGGGTCGTGATCGCCGGTTCGGTGTTGGAAGCACGGACCAATCCCCAACCACCATCGAGGACCACGCGCGCGCCATCAAGGGAGATGACCTCGTGCACCGAGGCATCATGGGCGAACGCCTCCTTCAAGGCATCGATGACGGCGAACTTGGCGTCATCGGCGCAGTAGAAGCGCTCTTCCGGCGTGGCGTGATACCGGGGCAGATCAGCGACAAGGTGGGACAGCGAGACCGGTTCGCGGGAGAGGGCGGCCAGGAGGTTCGCCCCAGCGAAGGTGCCGTCGTCGAAGTCGATGACCGGATCACCAAAGAAGGTGTGGCCCGAGAGTTCGCCGGCGAGGATGGCGTTGGTCTCGCGTCGGCGCGCCATGATGTTGGGATAGCCGGTACGCGACATGACCGGCACGCCACCAGCAGCGGTGATGCCATCGATCAGGCCTTGGGAACACTTGACATCGAAGACCACACTGCCACCGGGATGCGTGCGCAGGGCGTTCCGTGCCAGGATGACAAGGTACTGGTCGGCCCAGAGGATTTCGCCGGCGTCATCCACCACACCCAACCGGTCGCCATCACCATCCAGGGCAATGCCCATGTCGGCCTTGGTCTCCTTTACCTTGGCGATCAGGTCGCGCAGGTTCTCGGGCTTGAGGGGATCGGGCATGTGGTTGGGGAAGGTGCCATCCGGCTCGCAATAGAGGGGAATGACCTCGCACCCGAGGGCAGTGAAGGTCTGGATGGCGACCGGACCAGCCACGCCGTTCCCGGCATCGACGACCACTTTCAGGGGACGGGCTAGCTTGATCTGCGTGGCGACGTAGCGCACATAGCCGTCCACGACATCATGATGGTCGTGGGCACCGGCGGGGGCACGGCGGAAGGTGCCTCCCTGGGCGAGCCGGAACAGGTCCTGGATATCTGACGGACGCAATGGGACGCCGTTGGGCAGGCCGGCTTCACGCTTGCGCGCCTTCAGTCCGTTGAACTGCGGCGGGTTGTGACTGGCGGTGATGCACCCGCCACCATTGGTGTGGAGGGTGTTGACGGCGTAGTAGAGGAGAGGCGTTGGCACCTGTCCGACATCAATGACGCGGGCACCGGTGTTGCGCAGCCCCTCGATGAATGTGGCGGCGTACCGTTGCGATGAGAGGCGGACATCGCGCCCGACAGCGACCGTACCCGGTTCGCCGTCACCAGCGAGGAAGGTTCCCAATGCGCCGCCAAGACGGCCAAGCACCGGTTCGGTGAAGTTCTGATCCACGAACCCCCTGATGTCGTATTCGCGGAACATGGTCTGGTCGACGGCATGAGCATCAGGTGTGCCGGCGGTGGTCACGATCTGTCTC
>CANFGH010000174.1 GCA_947446285.1 Chloroflexota bacterium | reverse complement strand
GCGTTGCCCGGTTCCAGGGCGTTCCCGCTACTGGACGGCGCACTCAAACTGCCGTGTGGCAACTCGGTTGGGTTCCAACTCACGACGGCGTCCGAGACGGTATCGCAGGCGTTGTCGATGAGGCCGTCACAGTGGCGATGGCTGCGAGGACGGCAAGTGCTGAGGCAATGACGTACGTCGTTCCATACCCTCCCGCGTCGGCAAGCGCGCCTCCGAGCAATGGAGCGATGAGGTTTATTGGCGAGACGGCGGTGTTTGCCACGGCCACGTAGAGCGATCGGTCCTGCTTTGACGCCTCGGCAAACGAAAGAGGCAGGGCACCGTCGCTGACGACGATCGCTCCCATCGACGCGCCGGCAAGCGCGAAGACGATCATGATCACGCTGGCGGACGGGGCCATGAATGCGAGCAACGAGGCCAATCCGGCGAGCACAGTTCCGGCGAGCAAGACATTCATGAGCTTCAACCGATTGGCGATTGCACCCCAGCCAAGGGTCGAGATAGTCTGGCTGGCAAGCAGGATTGCTGAATAGATGGCCACGTCGCCGTCGGTCGCGCCAAGTTCCCTGGTTGCCTGCACGGCGAAAAAGGCGCTTGCAAGTCCGGTGAGCGCAACCAGGCACCGTGCGATTAGGTAACGACGGAAGGTTCGGTCGCTTGTCCAGACATTCCTCGCCTGGACAAGCACGCTTGGTTGCGACGCCGAATCCGACTTCACGATCGGCGGTTCGCGGACGACCGACATCCAGATGATCGCGGTCGTGATGATGACGGTCCCAAGGCCGAAGCAAAGCACAAAGCCGATGGGGAACGGGAAGGAATCGAGGAGAGATCGTCCGCCAACGAGGGCGAGTGCTCCGATACCGCCGCCGAGAAACTGGTTCAAGCCAATGAACCTGCTCCGCTGGCGCGGGTGGATGGTGGCGCCAACAAGGTCATAGTAGACCGGTGTGTTCATCCCACTGGTTGCGCGGAACAGTGCGAAGCACACGAAGAAGGCGAGCAGGGTCAGTTGCGGGTGGGTGGTTGCGAACGCCCAGATGACCCCGATCATGACAATCAGTGGGACCCGGCCGAGAAGGGCAGTGACGATGATGTAGCGCTTGCGCGAGGTGATGCCCGACATTGCGCGCGCACCAAGCAACTGTGGCAACGCCCATGACAGGGCCATGACGGCCGGGACCGCGCCAGCGACGACGTTACTTGAGGACAGGTGGCTCACGAAGAGGGGCAGGATGGTTGTCGGTGAAAAGTAGCTCAAGCCAAGCCAGAAGGTGAGCCCATCGAAAGTCAGGATCGTGAAGTTGTAGCGCGCGTTCTCCAGTGGTGCCTCGGCATGCCCGACTGGAGTGTGTCCAATTGCTTCGGACCCCGCATGGTGTGCGACAACATCATCGCTCGCATTGGGCGCGTCCAGGGTGGTCGATGGCACTCCGGGTGTTTTGCTCGTTGCCGTCACGCCTCGCCTCGGCGGTCGCCTCGTTGACCCAGAACGGCAAGGTTGGGCCGTCCTGGCCCTTCGATCCGTGTTTCAACCCATCGTGCTGCGCGGATCAGTCGCGCGTCGGCGCCGTGTGCCCCCACGAGCTGAATTGCAAGGGGAAGGCCGTCACGACCGAGCGTTGCCGGCAGCGCCAACGCGGGCGCACCTACCGATTGCCAGCGGGTGGCACATCGTGGATCTCCGGTTGTCTCCCGGGTCGGCGCCTCACCAAGGGCTGCGGGGGCAATGATTGCGTCAAACGGGCGCACCCAGGTTGCGAAGGCTGCGATCGCCCCTAGTCGCGTCCGGTGGGCAACCTGGTACGTCGCGTCATCGGTGGCGCTGCCTTCATCAAGGAAGGCTTTCAGGGTAGGGCTCAGGACCGGATCGTGGCTTGCCCTGATGTGTGCGAGAGCGTACGCACCCTCACGGGACATGATGGTCCTGTGGGTAGGCGCGAGTCCATCAACCTCTCTCGGCACGTCGATTTCCCGGACGTCTGCACCAGCCTTTGCCAACATGGTCCCAACGCTCTGGAAAAGTTCGTGCGTACTTAAATCCACACTGTCCCAGTCGGAGGTCCGGGCAATCCCGATCCGTGGTTTCCAGTCCAGATCCAAGTCCGGAAATCGCAGCCAGGCGTCGAGCGGTTCATTCGCCCAGATCGATGCGAGGACGGCCGCACCGGCAACATCGCGGGCGAAGACCCCTCCTTGGTCGTTCGTCGGACTGAAGGGCAGGGCGCCCACCATCGAGAGGCGACCCCACGAGGGTTTGAATCCGACAACTCCGCAGAATGCAGCGGGACGGATGACTGAGCCATTCGTCTGTGTCCCGATGGCGCCAGGGACGAGACCGCAGGCGACCGCGGCTGCCGACCCCATTGAAGAGCCGCCAGGTGTTCGGGACGGATTCCAAGGATTGACGGTTGGCCCCGGGTGGAAATAGGCGAGCTCCGCAGTGACCGTCTTGCCCAGGATGTAGCCACCGGCGTGTTGCAAGGAAAGGACGGCTTCGGCTGACGCATCCGGGATATGTCCGGCGAATGCCGGTGTGCCGTATTCGGTAACCATCCCCGCCGAATCAAAGATGTCCTTGATCCCGACGGGAATCCCTTCCAGCACTCCGCGGGCTTGTCCGTTTCGAAGCCTCCGGTCACCTTCGTCGGCATGCTCAAAGGCGGCACGACGGTCGATCCTCGCAAAAGCTTGCAAGGTGGGTTCAATGTGATCGAAACGTTCGAGTATGTCGACCAAGAGTGCGCGCGCCGAGGTTGCACCGGTCGACAGCGCATGCACCAAGGAAATCAAGGGAAGGTCCAACGGAGAGGTCGCGGTCATTGCAATTGGCCCTATAGCCGGTGCGGACAGTGTTGAAGGTGGATTGTGCCCGGTTGCGTGCCGGTGCCGCACGGTTCCAGAAGAACGGGCTGTTGATAGACTGCAAAAATAGCCATTGCCGATGCCGGACCCGTTCCGACGCATCATTCAGGGAGACAGGATGCCAGTTGATCCCGCAGAACAGGTGCGTCTCGGTCGGTCCTTGGTCACCGTTTCGAAGCTTTCGCTTGGAGGCGGGCCATTCGGACGGGTTCTGGAACCTGACCGTGAGGGAACGGTTGAGGCGATCATCCACCGTGCATGGGAGATCGGCGTCCGGCACTTCGATACCGCACCCCTGTATGGCCTTGGGCTATCGGAGCGCCGCGTAGGCAGGGCGCTTTCCGCATTCAAGCCCGAGGACCGTGTGATCGCGACGAAAGTCGGGCGCCTGCTTCGCCCCCCATCCGGGCCCGACACGCAGACCGTGTTCGACTACTCGTTTGACGGAATCATGAAGTCCCTCGATGAGAGTTTGGCGCGGATGCGGGTTGTCAAGGTTGACATCCTCCACTTGCACGACCCGGATGATCACTGGGAACAGGCGAGCGGCGATGGGTACATGGCGCTGGATGTGTTGCGGACGTCCGGGGTTGTCAAGGCAATCGGTGCGGGCATGAACCAGGCGGAGATGCTTTCGCGGTTCGCGCGCGAGACACACCTGGACTGCTTTCTGGTAGCAGGCCGGTACACACTCCTGGATCAAAGCGCGCTTGCCGAACTGATGCCGCTGTGTTCCGAGCGGGAGATCGGGGTGATCATCGGAGGCGTCTATAACAGCGGGATCCTTGCTGGGCCAATTGAGGGAGCCCATTTCAATTACCTCCCCGCGACGGCAGCGTGGTTGGCAAAGGCGAAGCGGCTGGAGGCCATGTGCGCCCGCCATGAGACGCCCCTCAAGGCAGCTGCGATTCAGTTCCCGTTTGCCCATCCTGCGGTGGCCACCGTTTTGTCTGGTGTCCGGTCGGTCGCTGAACTTGACGAAAACGCCCGGATGATGGCTTTTGCTGTTCCGGCTGAATTCTGGCGGGCAATCCGCACCGAGGGCCTTGTTCCAGAGACGTGCCCTTTGCCGGGTGGTCACTGAATCGTCAAAAGACCCATGCGGCGGCGGAGCGCGCGCGCGTCGCCTGGGAGTGTTGAGGGGATGGCGCTTAGGCGATGATCGTCCGTCCGCGTCCGCGTGGGGTCGGTTGCTCTATGCCCGAGTGATCGGATGACGGTTCCGGGGACACCGGAACCGGAACCGGAGGCAAGTCGTCGACGAACCTGCGGGACCAAAGGCGTTCGTACAAGCCGTGTGTCGCGATCAATTGCTGGTGGGTTCCAAGTTCGACACACTTGCCGTTTTCCAGGACAACGATCTGATCAGCGTTCTCGATGGTCGTCAGGCGATGGGCAACGACTAAGGTAGTGCGCCCCTTCATGAGCCGATCGAGTGCGTCCTGGACGAGGTACTCTGACTCGTTGTCGAGTGACGCCGTCGCTTCGTCGAGAAGCAGGATGCGCGGATTGCGGAGGATGGCACGGGCGATCGCGACCCGTTGGCGTTGTCCGGCGGAAAGTTGCACACCGCGCTCACCCACTTCGGTTTCGTAGCCCTGTGGCAGGGCTGAAATGAAGTCATGTGCGTTTGCGGCGCGCGAGGCAGCCTCAATTTCCTGCTGAGTTGCTTCCAAGTTGCCGTAGCGAATGTTCCCGGCCACGGTCGTTGCAAACAGCACCGGCTCCTGCGGGACGAGCGCCATGGCATCCCGGACCGATGCCTGCGTGGCGCGGCGGACATCGCACCCGTCGATCAGGACCGATCCGCCGGTCACGTCGTAGAGACGCAAGATCAGACCGATGGTCGTGGTCTTGCCCGCGCCTGAAGGCCCGACAATCGCGCAAGTCTGGCCAGGCGCGACCGTGAAATCGAGACCGTGCAAGACAGGGCGATCAGGTGCGTAGGCGAACTTGACGGAGCGGAATTCCACGCTGCCGGTGCCTGCGGGAAGTGCAATCGCGTCGGGTGCGTCAATCACCGCCGCTGGCTCATCCAAAAGGGCAAAGATGCGCTGGGCGGCCCCGAGG
>CANFGH010000173.1 GCA_947446285.1 Chloroflexota bacterium | reverse complement strand
GGGACGGACGTCGGTGGGACGGACGTCGGTGGGACGGACGTCGGTGGGACGGACGTCGGTGGGACGGAGGTTTGTTCGGGTACCTGCATCCGGACTGTGGCACGGCCATCTAGGTCGATCGTCACGGTGGCGGTGAATCTGGCCGACGGATCGGATCCTGGTTGGGTCGCGTCGCGCCACGACGGGCCTTCGCGGGTCATTGCATCACGAGTGACCGCACGGTTGCCTGGCACGAACGACCCGGTCAGGGCCTGGACCGTCTGCCCCACGCCGCGCAGGGGTTCACGATCGAGGGTCGGGGTTGTGTGCGACATGACGGCCTCCCAGATTTGGGCAGGTGCCGCCGTGGCAGTCACATATCCCGCGAACAGGGTCAACCCACCTGAGAGGCCGAAGATCTGGGCAAGGATCCGCCGTTGTCGCCACCTGGATGCCCGGCGCCGTTCGAGGGCCCGTTGCTTCCACGGAGGCACGAAACGGTCACGCGGCACATATGCCGGGGCCGACGAACCCGTCGCGCGTGGCGCAGGGGTATCGCTGGTTGTTCCGGGTCGGGGTGCGGGTGATTGCGCCACAGTACACACCCGTGACGTAGCGGCCGCGATGGATGTTGCTTGGAAGGTCCACGTCGTCCTGACGCACGCCGGGCATTCGCCTGCGCGGCGCGTCCCGCGCTATTCTCCGCGCATGACACGAACTGCCACTGATCCGTCGTGGTTCACCCAATCCCGCCTCGGACTTTTCGTCCACTGGGGCATTTATTCGCTCGCGGCCCGGCACGAGTGGGTCAAGACCCGCGAACGCAGTACCGAGGCCGACTACCAACCGTATTTCGACCACTTCGACCCGGACCTCTACGACCCCCGCCAGTGGGCGCGCGATGCCAAGGCGGCCGGCATGGAGTACGCCGTCATCACCACCAAGCATCACGACGGGTTCTGCCTTTTCGAGACCGACCTGACCCACTACAAGGCACCCAACACCCCTGCTGGTCGCGACCTCATCCGCCCGTTCGTGGACGCGTGCCGTGCCGAGGGCCTGAAGATCGGCTTCTACTATTCGCTGATCGACTGGCACCACCCCGACTACACGGTCGATGGCCATCACCCGCGTCGTGACGACATGGAAGCCCGTGCGCTGAACCACGAGCGGGACATGTCGCGCTACCGAGACTACCTCCACGGGCAGGTCCGCGAACTCATGACCAACTACGGCCAGATTGACGTCCTCTGGCTGGACTTCTCGTACTCATGGCGTGACTGGGGGTGGAGCAAGGGCAAGGGCAAGGATGACTGGGATGCCGAAACGCTTCTGGACATGGTGCGCGACCTGCATCCGAACATCCTTGTCAACAACCGTTCGGAGGTCCCCCAGGACTTCCATACGCCCGAGCAATATCAACCGCGGGCGTGGATGCACGTCGATGGCAAACCGGTGATGTGGGAGGCGTGCCAGACCCTCAATGGATCGTGGGGGTACGACCGGGACAACCTCGACTGGAAGTCACCGGGGCTGCTGGTCCGGATGCTCGTCGATGGCGTGTCCAAGGGTGGAAACCTCCTCCTGAATGTCGGGCCGACGGCACGGGGCGAGTTTGATCCTCGCGCCCGCGCAACGCTTGCCTCGATCGGATCCTGGATGCACCATCACTCCCGATCAATCCGGGGATGCACCCAGGCGCCGGACGAATTCGTCACGCCCCCGGACTGCCGGTACACATGGAACCCGGAGACTGGCCGGTTGTATGTCCACCTGTTTGCGTGGCCGTTCCGCCACTTGTTCCTTGATGGCCTCGGGGATCGCGTTGCGTATGCGCAATTCCTGCATGATGGATCCGAGGTGAGGCGGACCGTGTACGAGGATGCCGGCCACTACCCGACGGCGCGTGCGGACGCAGCCGTCCTGGCCTTGCCCATTCAGCCGCCGGCGGGAGTTGAGGTGCCGGTTATCGAGATCTTCCTGCATCCCGAGTAGGATCAGCCCGTGGCCGGTGCGGGCGTCTGGCTATGGTCGTCGCTCGCGTCCGACTATCAGGATGGCGAGTCCCACGAGGGTTGCGACGAGGGTTTCGGTGGGCGCAGCGCGCTGTGACGTACGGTAGCGGCGCGTCCACTCGGTTGCCGGCAGCCACCCGCAACGGAGCCGGTCGAAGCCGTTCCATACGCGCCAGGTGAAGACGTACCCGAGGAGTGTCTCGGGACGGTTGACCATGTGGTCGAGTGTCAGGTGGCACGCGAGCCCAGCCGCGAAGGCCAGCGCGAGCGGGCGGAACGGTGCCGGAACCGCGGTTGTCCGGGAGGCAATCACGCAGGCGGCGACAAGGTCCCACCCGTGCGCCGGAACGACGATGCGCCGTGTGTAGTCCTCGCGTCCGCCATTGAGTGCCCAGTCGACGAGATGGTCGCTGTCGACGGCAATCGCCCCGGCGAGGAGTGCACTGGCTGCCAGGGCGCCATGGCGTTCTCCGGCAACCATCGCCGGGATCACGGACGCAAGCGTGTGCCAGAGGGGTTGTGCCACGTTTGCCAAACGTATCGCCGGGCCGGGACGCCCCACGTGGCGTCATGTGCACTCGGAAGCCAGACCGGGCGTAGCGTATGGCCTCACTGTGGGGCGCCGTGGGGTGGGGTCGTAGGGCTGGAAACGGTACGCTTCCAGTCCAGGCTGCGTGGCGATGGATCGCGAATGATTTGGGTCGCACGGTTGGCAAGAGGACAGGAGCGTTCGCGATGAGCACGATGCAGGCGGTGATGCTGACGGCACCAGGGGTCGTCGAACAGGTGACGGTGCCCGTACCGGGCGCACCCCACGGCGATGAGGTCCTGATCCGCGTCACCCGGGCTGGCATCTGTGGGTCGGAACTCGAGGGCGTGGTGACGAAAAGTCCGCGCCGGAAGCCCCCGCTGATCATGGGGCACGAGTTTGCCGGGGTGATCGAGGCGGTTGGCCCGGAAGTCGATACCGCGCGGTGGCGTGTCGGCGACCGCGTGGTGCCGAACCCCTTGATGCCGTGCGGACAGTGCCGCACGTGCCAGCGGGGACGCACGAATGCCTGTCCCGACCGCATCCTGCTTGGCCTGCATCGCGATGGCGGCCATGCCGAATTGGCGAAGTGTTCCGTCCGCCACCTTCATCGCACGCCCAGTGGGATCAGTGACGATGATGCGGCGACGGCCGAACCGCTTGCGGTCGCGGTGCATGGCGTGCGCTTGCTTGGCGAGGCCGGGGTCCTGCCCCGTTCCATCGTGATCTTTGGTGCGGGGACGATAGGCCTGCTTGCCCTCCAGTCCGCCCGACTGGCTGGTGCCACAACGACCGTGGTGATTGACCGTGACCCGCATCGCCTCGAGGTGGCGTCCCGGCTTGGTGCGACACGCGTGATTGATGCGCGCACCGCGGATGGTTCGACGGATTCACTCGGACGCCTGGCGCTTGACATGACCGATGGCGAAGGGTTCGATGGCGCACTCGACTGCGTTGGCGTGGGTGCGACCCGTGCCGGTGCGGTGCGGATGGTCGCGCCGGGTGGCACGGCCGTGTGGATCGGATCCGCCGCCGATGAGATCCCGGTACGGGGCATGGAACTGGTCCTCAATGAGAAGCGCGTGCAGGGCGCGTACTCCTACACCGATCACGACTTCAGCGCGGCGCTTGGATTGCTTGCGGCCGGGCGCGTGGAATTGACCTCGTGGAGCAAGGTGTACGGTCTGGGCGAAGGTGCGTCGCTGTTCACCCGGCTCCTGACCCATACCGAACCGTGCATCAAGGCACTGCTTGATCCAAAAGGCTAGGCTTGGGGTGAGGTTTTCATGACCGGTCCTCGTCCGGAGTCTAAAAGCGGTCTTGTGTCCGGCGATGTGGCATCGACCCCTTGGTCGGCCGGTGGTCCGGTCGGCACCCTGTCCTCGCGTGGTGGTCGGCGCCGGCGTGCGTCAGCCTGGCGCCTGCGGTGGTTGGTACGCGCATCGGTCCTGATGGGGATCATTGCGGTGATCCTGGTCGCGACGCCGGTCGTGCGACCGTTTGGTCTGCCTGTCTGGTTGGGTGGTGCCAAGCCGGATGCCTTACCGCTGCTTGCCGACCTATCGCAGGGGACCAGTGCCGTCTTTGCGGTCGGTGTCGTGGGGGCCCGGCGTGCACATCTCGTGGCGACGGGGACCTTGCCGCTTCCGCGAGCCGGCACGACCGGTCCCGCCGGATACCTGCCTGCGGTGACGCATGCCCTTGAGGTCGGTTCGCCACTTGCCTGGAGTGTCTGGACAGACATCGAGTCGTTCGGTCAGTCTGCGTGGCGCGACTTCGTGCAGGCCGGTCGGCCGATCACCCATCGCCCACCGGCCGTCGACTTCTCCCGCGAGGTCGCGGTCCTCATTTGGGTCGTGCCGCCTCCCGGAGGCTTGCCGTCGGGTCTGTCGGGTACTCCCGTGTTGGTCCCGGCCTCGGTGCGCCGGGCGCCGGGTCTCGTCCTTCGGGGTGCACTCCTGGTCGATCATGTCGCGATTGGCCTGGAAGTTGCCCCAACCGCCCCGGACGAGGCGAAACCTGAACCGTTGGCCGTCGGGCTGGAAGGTGTGCCCTACGCGCTTGTCACCATCCCCAAGGACCAGTGGCCCATTCCCCCGGCGTGGGGCACCGGCAACGATCCGGTCATGGCCCGGTTCGCATCGTAGGACGCACCACTAATATCATAAATATTGTCGATTGATAAAGTATACTTTCCGCTGAGATCAAGTGGACTGTGGTTGCCCGCACGACACTGGCTCAGGCCGCTGGCACGCACCACTGGCACGCACCACTGGCACGCACCGCTGGCACGCACCGCACAATCCCGCACCCTGGTTGTGGTGACATTCGCCAACGGGGATGGCCAGTCGCTACGCTTACGGCAAATCGAATGTCTGACGCGTGCAGTTGTGAGCGCCAGACGCTGGGCAAGGCGGCCCACCGGCCGGTCATGGCAGGTTGGGTCCGGAGAGAAGGGCCACGATGGAACCACGCG
>CANFGH010000172.1 GCA_947446285.1 Chloroflexota bacterium | reverse complement strand
GGTCATGGCGGATCCAGAGTGCTCCGGTGAGGTGGCCGGCGAGGGCAAGGAGGCAGCTGTAATGAATGGTCGCGCCACCAAGGGTCAGGAGGGTGTAGCCGACCCATTGGACCCGCCTCCACCGGGAATCGGCGGTGCCCATGGATGAAGCGGCGCGCAGGAGGATCCACGTGGAGGCAAGCGTGACGGCTGTGGCGAGGGCATACATGCGTGCCTCGCGGCTGTAGAAGACCGGAAGAGGCGCGATGGCAATGGCGATGGCCGCCCAGCGGGCCGTGCGAGGGTCGTAGAGGTGGCGTGAGACGCCCCAGACGATCGGGATGGTGAGGGTGCCAATGACGACCGAGAGGCTGCGGATGACGACGCCGTCGGTGGTTCCGATGCCCCCTGCTTCGGCAAGGCGTACCCACGCACCTAACGCGAGGTAGTAGCCGGGAGGGTGTTCGAAGAGGGCACTGGCAAGCTGGCTGATCAGGGCTGCTGGCGCAAGGACGGCGTACCGGAGGCTGACAATCTCGTCGAATTCGAGATCACCGAGTCCGGTAATCCGGATGAGACGCAGGATGAAACCGACCACGATGATGGCGGGTATCCAGGGATCGACGACGCGCGAGGAGGGTTCAGACGTCATCGGCAGTGGTTCGGCTGTCACGAGAGATCTTGGTCGGAACTCGGTTTCGAAGTAGTGAAACGGTTTGGAGGGGACGGGGGTGGTCTCATCTATGGATGTCGAAGGAGGTGGAGGATAGCCGGAGATGGACCTGCCTATCATTTGGGTTGGCGGGACAGAGTGACACGACGGAACACGCAGAATCGTTGGAACCGTGCGCGTGAATTATGGTTTGTGGCATGTTCACCATTATTTTTAACACGTGGTAGTAGGTTTTAATTTGATGGAATTGACTGATCGTGGCGACCGATGGTGTTCATCCTATGCGGTGGGGTAGCGCGTTCGTGAACAGGCTCACCGACCATTCAAGTCCCTATGCAGGACTGATCCTTGCGATTCTTGCCACTTTGTGGGCTTGGGGCCCACTGGTTGACCCAACAGTGAGTGTGTGGCGGACCTTTGATGCACCGAACCATATGATCCGGACGCACTTCCTTATGGAACTGATTCCCAAGGGAGAGTGGTTTCCGCGGTGGTTTCCGCAGCAATTTGGGGGATATGGCTACCCGACACTCAACTTCTACGCGCCGCTGACGTATTACTTGACGGCTTCCTTGTCAATGGTGCTCCCGGGTAGATCTGCAATCGAAGCGGCCTACGTGACCGTGCTGGTAGTGGCATCGGTCGCGGTGGTGACGGGGACGTACGCGCTGGGGTGGGTTCTCTGGCGGCACGGACCGGCAGCGCTCCTGATGGCAGTGAGCGTGGCGTACGGGCCATATGTACTCCAGGCCAACCTGTTTGTTGCTGGTTCTGTACCGCAGGTGTTCGGGCACGCACTTATGATGTGGCTGCTGACCGCAGTCCACGAGCTGTGGCGACCGGTGCCAGGGTGTGCATGGTCCCGGCGCCGGTCGTGGTGGGGCACGTCGGCTAGCGTTGCCCTGCTACTCATGACACACGGCGTGTCGGCGCTGATTGGAGGAGTCCTCGCATCCGGGTGGGTGGCAGTGCTGTTCCTGCGTCAGCCTGACTGGCGTGCGTTGGCACGGACGACGTCCGCTGCCGTATCGGGTGCCCTCCTGACGGCATTCTCATGGTTCCCGGCGCTGGTGGATACATCCTTCGTCCAGACTGAAAGGATGCAACTCGGGGCACTGAACTTCCGGAACTGGTTCATCCGTTGGCCGGGGTACCAGCCACCCTTGTGGGGGTTGCAGGAACGTAGCCCATACACGATTGGTTTTCCGGTTGACCTCCATTTCGCCTACTCGAATATCCTGACCGGACCGATGCGTCTTAGCCTGGTGCAGTCAGTTGTCCTTTTGGGGGGACTTGCGTACCTCACATGGCGTATCTGGAAACGGGCTGGCGTTGCGCGACCGGCTTCGCCGGTCATCTTCCCGGTGGTGTTCGGCAGTGTGGTGGCAGTCGTCCTGTATGCCAACCAGTTCGACTGGGCCGTGGCCGTATGGGAGGCGCATCTGATCCTCCAGATGATCCAGATGCCCACCCGGCTGTTCGGACCAATCGCGTTTGCGGTCGCTCTGGTCCTTGGCGGGACCGTGGCTGCGCTGCCCCGGTCGGGGTGGATGACCATGGTCACGACGGCACTGCTGGCGCTCCTGATGGGTGCTTCCGGTACGGCAAGCCGGACGATCTTCGTTGGTGAGGCGCCATACGACACCGTCAGCGATGCGGTGGTGGATGACCTTGAGGCGCGTGAACCGGGGAATACGACGTCGACCAACGAATTCCTGCCCCGGACTGCGGATTTCAAGACGTGGCACGAGGGAGAGGCGCGGGGGTTCTGGTTGTATGACCGGATGTTCCCCGATGCGGGTTGGGTTGCCGGGATGGTGATGCCGTGGGCGGGGCAGGTTGCCGTCCGGGGTGTCTCCCAAGGTGGGTTGGCGTGGGTGGCAGACGTGTCGGTGACATCCGAAAGTGATTCGGGTGGTGGTGGGGTGCTTGCGTTTCACCAACTGGCCTTTCCAGGATGGCGGGCATGGGTGGACGGCCGACCGGTCGCGATTGAGGCGGCGCCGCTGATCGCATCGCAGGCAATCTCGCCGGGGTTCATCCTGGTTGCGGTCCCGGCCGGGGACCATCGTGTGTCCGTGCGGTTCGGGGCCGACGGACCTCGAATTGCGAGCGCAGTGGTCTCGGCTGGGGTTGTGACGGTTATTGCGTTAGGTGTGTGGTTGCGTTCTCGAAGGCTCGGCAAGATGCTTGTGGCAACAACGATCGCCACCAGTGCAAGCGCGCTCTGTTTCGTCTGGTTGGGTACTCGACCGCCCGACTCGAGGCTTGGTGGGATTGGGGTTGCGTTGAAACCGCTCGTGGTGTCATCCGTGATCGGGAATGTGCTCGACGGAACCGCCGAGGTGCATTCACCGACTGGTGCCTCGCGAGGGTTGGAGCAATTTGTGGACGTACGGTCACTCGTGGTGACCGCCCAAGACCGGCCTTTACGGGATACCGGCGCAATGCCGAGGCGGTGGCTCTACACCCACCCACCAACGACAGTCGCAATGGCCGTCGATGTGCCATTGGTAGTTGATGAACGACGTCCGTATCTCCAGACGGCTATCGTGATGGACCCGCGTATGTGGGAGGCGTCGCTTGGGGACGGGGTGAGGTACTCGGTTTTGGTTGAGAATGCTCAACAGGTGGTGGTGACTTTGGTCGACGAGGTGGTAAACCCGAGGGCGTATGGTGATCAGCGCCGCTGGGTCGATGTGCTGGTGCCCCTTGACCGGTGGGCAGGGGAACGCATCCGGCTCGAGTTTAAGACTGATGCACGAGACGAACCGTCGAATGACTGGGCTGGTTGGGGGGAACCGGTGGTCGTGGAACTTGACACCCTGTCTGCTGGACGGATGTTGCGAAGTGCGTCACGGGAAGCAAAGGTGGCGCTGGGGCGTGGGTGACCGGGTACGCTGGATCCGTGGTGGCTGACATGTGCTTGCGCCTAATCCCGCGAACTACCGCGCGTCGCCTTCTCGCTTCCGCCACTATTGGAGTTGCAGGTGCCGGGGTGTGGGCCGCAATAGGTCCGTCGCTCTTGGCAACGGCGGTTTCGGGAACCCTAACTGATGCACTAGATGCGGGTTTCGGGATTGCGATGGTGATCTATGGTGCATTAGTCGTTGGTTCGGTTGTTCGTTCGACTGACGCCAATTCGCGTTGATGATGACTCTTGGAGACTAGTCGCTGAGTGTGAACAACACGGCACGAACCTCTCCGCGATGGTCCCGAACTGAATGGATGATTCTTGCTCGTGATGGCGGTTGGCGCCCACCGAAATTAATGAAAATGTACAGATTATCTGGTGAACCCGTTTCCTCATTCCACATCACTGCTCGTTGTTCGAAGGGGTCGAACTTGAGCGTTTCGACCGGAGACAGGTCGATTTGTCCGGTGCCACCATGTCCGAGGTAGCGGGAGGGTGCATACCTCGTCGCCCAGAGGGCATACAGGTAGATTGACTGAGTGTGTGATGGGATGATAATGCGTCGGAAAGTGCCGTCGTCGACCCTCGATTGCGCGTAGGCGAATGCCTCCAGGGTGCCGTCGAGCCAGTAGGGTGCGTATTCGAGCGAGTAGTACCGGGTGGTTGCCCACGCGTAGTAGGCGACAGTCGGGACAAGCAGTGACAGGTACACACTGGCGATGACTGGCGCCAAGCGTCTTCGCCATGTCGGGACTGGAGAGGTGATGGTCGGCGATGCGATCAGGTTGGACGCTACCCGCTTGCCTGAACGGAGGCGGTTCCAGATGGCGACGGCACCGATGCCAGCGGCGAGGTACCAGGCCGGAAGCATGACGATGCTTCGCACCGCATGGGGTGCCTCGGTGGCGAGTGATGCCGGGACTGGCCCGATGAGCAGCCACAACCCAGTGAACTGGTACGCCGGATGGGTGCGCCGCCTTGCCAGAATCACCATCCCGGCAAGGATGAGCGGTGCATCCCAGAGATAGAGTTGCCCGGTGTCCGTGCCGTGATGACGCGGTTGGTCATCGCCACGGGTGAACAGGTAGGTCGGGTTGAAGTGCCCGGCGTAGGCATCGACCGCCCGTCGCGCCGCAAGGGCGTAAGGGTGATCGAGGAACCACGGGATCCCCCACTCTACGTCCCGTTCGATCCGTTTGGTGGCGAGCGTCTGGAGGTCGACATCATTCAGGAGGGAGGCTTGGGCGAATCGTGCCCCGACGCGTCCGTCGAGGAGTTGCCGGGCGAGGGGAAAGGCGCCCATCCCGGCAATGGCGATGGCGATGCCCCATGACAGGGCAGTCCGTCGCAGGTGGTTCCGGAGGATCCACGCCGATGCCCCCACCATCAGCGGGGTGAAGACCACGCCACCGGGATACGCGTACATGGCAAGAAGCATTGCCAGGGCGGCTCCTGAGGCCCAGAGGTGCACGCGACGGGGCAT
>CANFGH010000171.1 GCA_947446285.1 Chloroflexota bacterium | reverse complement strand
GGTTCACAGGACGATTTTCGTCAACGGTGTGAGGTACTGGCTGGACCGGCCAGCGACCTGTCGAGACCATGGAATCAAAACCCGAACGTGACTACCTCACCCGAACATGAAGCGCATGGTCATTGCTTGCGCATCACTTGGCGGCCGGTGGTCACGGGTGGTGTAACGCCAAGGCACCGGATTTGCCATGGCGTAGAGCGTAGCAACTCTATGTATCGTCATTCCAGACAGGGAATCTTGTCGTCGGTGTTTCCATTCCGCAACGGATCAGTCGTCACCGATGTTGTGACGTGTATCGAGGAAATGCCAGACGGCGGGACCCCGGGTGGGGTGCCCGCCGCCTGGTGGATTGCCAGTTGGGAAGCGGTCAGTCCATGAGTTGCTTGAGGACTGTCTGGAGGATGCCTCCGTAGCCCAGGTAGCGCACATCGACCGGAGTGTCCAGGCGCGCGATGGTGGTGACGTCCACGGTGGACCCATCGGCGCGGTGAATGGTCACGTGCACATCCTGGTGTGGATGCAGCGTGCCTTCGAGATGGATGTCGAAGGTCTCGGCGCCGGTCAGTCCGAGCGACTTCGCACCTTCACCACCCTTGAACTGCAGTGGGAGGACCCCCATGCCGACAAGGTTGGACCGGTGGATGCGTTCGTAACTCTCGGCGATGACGGCCTTGACACCGAGCAGGAGGACGCCCTTTGCGGCCCAGTCACGCGACGAACCCTTGCCGTAATCCTTGCCGGCGATGACCACGAGCGGCGTACCCGCGGCCTGGTACCGGGTTGAGGCGTCGAAGATCGGCATGTCCTCACCACTGGGGTGATGGCGGGTGAGGTTCCCTTCCTTGGGTGCAACCATGATGTTCTTCAGGCGCACGTTGGCAAAGGTGCCACGGACCATGACGAGGTCGTTGCCACGGCGTGACCCGTAGGAGTTGAAGTCCTTCTTGACAATCCCGCGGTCCTTGAGGAAGGAACCGGCGGGGCTTGCCTCGGCGATGTCACCGGCGGGTGAGATGTGGTCGGTGGTGACGGAGTCGCCCACGATGACGAGCGGCCGGGCACCGGTGATGCTTGTGGGCGGGTGCGCCTCGGCACTTCGGTCCAGGGTGTCAAAGAAGGGGGGCTTGTGGATGTAGGTGCTTTCGGGATCCCAGGCGTAGAGTTCGCCGGGGGTGACGGGAACTTCCTGCCATTCGGCGGTGCCGTCGAACACGTTGGCGTAGCCAGTGGCGAACATGTCGGCGGTGACGGCATTGGTGATGGCGTCATCCACTTCGGCCTGTGACGGCCAGATATCCCGCAGGAAGACGGCATGGCCACCCTGGTCGTGGCCGATTGCCTCGGTCTCGAAGTCGATGTTGGCACGTCCGGCCAGGGCGTAGGCGACGACGAGTGGCGGTGAGGCGAGGTAGTGGGCGCGGGTGAGTGGATGGATGCGCCCCTCGAAGTTGCGGTTGCCCGAGAGGACGGCAGCAGCCACGAGGTTCTGTTCCTGGATGGCAGTGGCGACCTCGGCAGCGATGGGGCCGGAGTTGCCGATGCAGGTGGTGCACCCGTACCCGACGATGTTGAAGCCAAGGGCGTCCAGGGCGTCCTGCACGCCGGCCTTGGCGAGGTACTGGGTGACTACCTTGGACCCGGGGGCAAGGCTGGTCTTGACATACGGTTTGCTTGTCAAACCCTTGGCCACGGCCTTGCGTGCGAGGAGGCCGGCACCAAGCATCACCGAGGGGTTGCTGGTGTTGGTGCAACTGGTGATGGCGGCGATGACGACGGCACCGTGGCCGACCTCGAGTGACGAGTGGTCGGTGTGGATGGTGGCATGGCGGCCGAGGTCGGCTTCGGACAGGCCGAATCCGAGTTGGGCGACCGGGGTGGTGAGGGCGGTCTGGAAGCTGTGCTTCATGTCGTGGAGGGCGACACGGTCCTCGGGGCGCTTGGGGCCGGCGAGGGAGGGTTCGATGGTGCCGAGGTCCAGGTGCAGGAGGTCGGTGAAGACCGGTTCGGGATCGCCGGCACTGCGGAACAGGCCCTGGGCCTTGGCGTAGTGTTCGACGAGGTCCGCGGCGTCGCCTCGCCCGGTGCGGTTGAGGTACCGGATGGTTTCGTCGTCGATGGGGAAGAAGCCGCAGGTGGCACCGTACTCCGGGGCCATGTTGGCAATGGTCGCGCGGTCGGCAAGTGGCATGGCGTCCAGGCCGGGGCCGGTGAACTCGACGAACTTGTCGACAACCCCGCGGGCGCGCAGGATCTGGGTGATGGTGAGGGTGAGGTCGGTGGCGGTGACCCCTTCGCGCAGGCGACCGGTCAGGCGCATGCCGATGACCTCGGGCATGACCATGTATAGGGGCTGGCCAAGCATGGCGGCCTCAGCCTCGATGCCACCGACACCCCAACCGAGGACGCCGAGGCCGTTGATCATGGTGGTGTGGGAGTCGGTGCCCACCAGGCTGTCCGGGAAGGCGATCGTCTCGCCGTCAACCTGCTTGGTCATGACGACGCTGGCGAGGAACTCGAGGTTCACCTGATGGACGATGCCGGTCTGGGGCGGGACGACGCGGAAGTTGTCGAATGCCTGCTGGCCCCATCGCAGGAACGAATAGCGTTCGCGGTTGCGCTGGAACTCCAGTTCGGCGTTGCGCAGGAAGGCGAGGGGGCTGCCGGCGAAGTCGACATGGACGGAGTGGTCGATGACGAGGTCGACCGGGACAAGGGGGTTGATCTTCTTGGGATCACCGCCGAGACGCTTGACGGCGTCGCGCATGGCGGCAAGGTCGACCACGCACGGCACCCCGGTGAGGTCCTGCAGGATGACCCGGCCTGGAATGAAGGGCACTTCGCCCGGTTCGCCTGCGGGATGCGGGGACCAGGCCGCGACGCGCCGGACATCGGCCTCGGTGATGGCAAAGCCATCGGCCTGGCGGAGAACGGCCTCCAGGAGGATCTTGATGGTGTGCGGGAGTTTCGACAGGTCGGCGACTGCCCCGGCGCGTTCGAGGGCGTCGAGGCGGTAGTAGGTCACGTGGCCGCGGGCGGTCTGGAGGGTTTCGCGGGCGTGGAAGAAGTCGTTCGGGTGCCCCGCGGAGGGGGTGGCGTCGCTCGTCGTCATGCGGCTAGGGTAGCACCTTCATATATGCCCAGTTGTCTAAACGCGGTTGTCGGCAGGACGTTTGGCGAGGCAACGTTCCGGTGGGTCCCGGCACCCGCGGTACCCTTGGCACATCATGTCAAGTGTCGTGCACGATCCATTCGCCGTCAGCATCGATGATGCGGGACGTGTCACCGCGGTCCCGCGTGGATTTCCCCTCTTGTATGGAGGGAACCGAGTCGCCGTCGTGCCCGATGCCGTGGCGGATGCCTTCCGGGCGGGAGATCAACTGGTCGTCGCGCCGGATACCGGTGAGGTGCTTCACATCCCGGCGGGCATTGCCGACCGCGTGACAGCTGCGGTGACGCGGGCCCGCGAGGCGTTCGGAACCCTGACCGGTGTGCCGGATGCCTCGATCGATGCCTTCTACGATGCCTTTGCGCGCCGGCTTGCGGATGATGCGGTGTGGGCCGAGATCCAGGGGGCGAACGACGCCGATGTGGCGCGCGCCCGGGAACGCGGGCGGTCGACAACGCGCCTGGTGGCGACGGCGACGATGCGTGCGCGCATGATCGAGGGCCTGCAGACGTGGCGCACGATGGCGTCGCGTCGCGAGGCAGTCCTGGAAACGGTCACCCATGACGGGTGGCAGGTCGATCAGGTGGCGAGTGGCTTGGGCGTGGTCGGCTTCATCTTCGAGGGGCGTCCGAATGTCTTTGCGGACGCGACGGGGGTACTGAAATCCGGCAATACTGCCGTGATGCGGATTGGCAGTGATGCCCTCGGCACGGCACGGGCGATAGACACCCATGCGCTGCGCCCGTCCCTGCGCGAGGCGGGTCTGCCGGAAGGGTCGGTCGGACTGATCGACGAGGCGTCGCGGGCCGCCGGGTGGGCACTCTTCTCAACCCCGGGATTGGCACTGGCCGTTGCGCGTGGGTCGGGGGCGGCGGTGGCGCAACTGGGGGCAATTGCCCGTCAGGCAGGCACTCCCGTCAGTCTGCATGGCACCGGTGGGGCGTGGATTGTTGTGGATGCCGATGCGCCGGATGCATGGGTTGACGGTGCGGTCTACAACTCCCTGGATTCCAAGAAGTGCAACACCCTGAACACCTTGTGCGTGGTTGCTTCCGGGGCGTCGCGCACGATGCCGGTGGCCCTCGAGGCAATCCGTCGGCGGGGCATCGGCCTGGGCCACGGCCACAAGGTACATGTGACCACGGCGGCCCGGCCGTTCGTGCCGGTTGACTGGTTTGCCATGGTCGCGCCAATCCGCCGGGCCGAAGGGGACGTGCCGGAGACGGTGGCGTCAGCGATCGGCGACGCGTCCCTTGGGCATGAGTGGGAGTGGGAGGGGACGCCCGAAGTCACCATTCACGTGGTGCCCGATGTTGCGGCAGCAGTGATGCTCTTCAATGCCCAGAGTCCGCGGTTCGTGGCGGCCTTGCTGTCGCCGGACGCTGACACCCAGGCGCGGTTCTTCCGCACGATCGATGCCCCGTTCGTGAGCAATGGGTTCACACGGTGGGTGGATGGCCAGTTCGCGCTGAAGCGTCCGGAACTTGGCCTGACGAACTGGGAAGAGGGACGCCTCCTGGCGCGTGGAGGGATCCTGACCGGCGACGGGGTCTACACGGTGCGCCTGCGGGCGACACAAGGTATCCCGGACCTGCACCAATAGCGGACCCGGTATCCCGCCGGAGTGGTCAGTCGCGGTGACGTGAGGGCACTCGCGGGTCGGGGTTTCCCCGTGGGTCTCGGTTCCCACTTTCAGTCTACTGACGGATGGTTGGATTGACCTCCAAGGTGTACGATGGCGTAAGGCGGCCGCCGTGTGATCTGTTGCGGTGGTGCATGCGCGTTCTTTTGCGGGAACGCGAAACGGTCCTTGCGTCGAAGCCGGGCGTTCCGAATCTCGGGTTTACTGGCCGATAATCCTGTCAGGCTACTGTCGCAAGACCTTGGTCAACATTGGCGTTGCC
>CANFGH010000170.1 GCA_947446285.1 Chloroflexota bacterium | reverse complement strand
GTACTCCACGCCAGTCAGCGCCGGCTTGGTGCCGTAGTAGGCCTCGTGGCGCACGAGTGAGAGGGTGTCTCCCGGTCGTAGGCGAGCTACCTTGAACGGGCCGGTCCCGTTCGGTTGCAACCACCAGTCTGGACCGGTCGCGACATTCTGCCGATCCACGACATAACTGACCGGGTAGGTGAGCTTGGCGAGGAAGTAGACGCGCGGCTCATCCAGGGCGATCTCGATGGTGCTGTCGTCCTTTACCCGCACTCCGGACACTTCGGCGGTCTGCCCGGACAGCCTTGAGGCAAAGCCCTCGATGTCACCCAGGTACGTCAGCGCGACCGGCGAAGCAAGGCGTGGGTCGGCGGCACGTTCGATGCTGAACTTGACATCGGCGGCGGTGACAGCGCGCGCATCGTGGAACCGGGCGTTCTTGCGGATCGTGAAGGTGTAAATCCGTCCGTCCTGGCTAACCGACCATTTCTCGGCAAGGTCGGGCACGACCTCAAGCTTGTCGTTCAGTGCAGTCAACCCACTGAAGATGTGCACGACATACTCGGCTTCTAGAATGCCGGTGGTGAATGCAGGATCAAGGGTGTCGAAGTTCCATAGGAAGGTGCGCAGGGCTTGGGCATCTGATGTCGGTGCAAAAGGGTTGACCTGACATCCGGCAAGGCTTGCTCCAACGGCCACCGCACCGACGCCGGTCAGGGCCAGGAAGGATCGCCGGGCCGTCGGTTGCATGATGCGTGATGGAACTGGCATCGCCTCCGACTATAGCGCAGTTAACGGGGGTTATGGCGAAGCTGACGGTGGGTTGCCCGGCAGCATCATCCGTGCCGGTCGCGTTCGAAGTCGAGGTGGATGCGGCTAGCGGTCGGTTCGTCCTGACCCTGGTATTTGCTGCCCAGGGGCCCAGACCCATACGGATGGTCGGCGGGTGTCGACATCTGCAGGAAACTGAGTTGCCCGATCTTCATCGTCGGGAAGAGCAGGATTGGCAACGGGGCTGCGTTGCTGAGTTCGAGGGTCAGGTGACCACGGAACCCTGGATCGACGTAGCCCGCGGTTGAGTGGATGACGAGTCCAAGACGACCGAGGGAACTCTTGCCCTCGAGGCGACCAACGATGTCGTCGGGAAGCGAAATCTGTTCCAGGGTATTTCCGAGACAGAACTGGCCGGGTTGCAGGACAAATGGTTCGTCGGGACCTAGGGTGAGCAGTTCGGTCAGGTCGGCCTGGTCGACGCGCGGATCGATATGGCTGTGACGCGTGCTTCGAAAGACGCGGAACCGGAAATCGAGTCGGAGGTCGACGCTTGACGGTTGCACCGAGTGTCCGTCGAATGGCTTGATGCCAATCCGTCCTTGGGCAATCAGTTCCTTGATCGTCCGGTCGCTGAGAACCATCGAGTGATTTCCCGTTTGGTGGGTGGAGTCGCAGTCGGGTCCGCACACGATGCTCGCCACATCGCGGGTTGCGCGGACGCCCGCTGGCGAATAGATTGACCCGCGGCGGGAGTATAGCGGCATGGCCGCGTCGCGCCTGTTGTCGGGTATCTCGGCCGCCGATATACTGCCCCCGGTTTTGGCGGGGGTCGGCCCAGGGGCGGCGCAGCATCTTTTCGCCGTCTCGGGTACCTTGCTTCTGTTCGCTCATTGAATTGGTCAATTAGATAGACAGCACTTGCCTTGGCGGCAGTGAAGTCGGAGGAACGCGATGCGAGGGGGTTCGATCGTGAACGTCGTGCGGGGGCGCATGCCCCGGATGCCGCGGTGGCGATCGGTGGGTGGCCCACGCCTGATGGTTTGGGCGCACCGAGCGGTTGCCGTTGCAGTTGTTGCGATGTCAATTGCGCCAATGGCGCAACCGGTCGGCGCCGGGGCTACCTCGGCTGGCATGCCCGAAATCTCTGGTGGCCTCACTGGGCAGGCGCAGCCCCCAGCAAAGCCAATGCCTGGCGCACCGAAGGCTGACAAGCTCTTCGAGGACATGCTGCCCGAAGATCTGGCAGGTCAGCCGATCTATGCCGATGTCAAGGCTGAGTGGGACAAGCAATTCAAAGCCACAACCGGCATTGACATCAAGATCCCGGCAGTCAACTTCCTGAGCAGCGGCGGGTCAGAAGGTCTTCAAAAGGTCGATAATTTCAAGGGCCGCCCGGGTCCGACGCTCCTCTGGACAGAGGACGATGGGTGGGTCGAATGGGAAATTGATGTTCCCGCGACTGGTCTTTACGAAATCACGATGGACTACTACCCGGTTCCCGGCAAGCGGGCGTCGGTGCAACGCGACCTGCTCATCAACGGCAAGTTGCCGTTCCGGGAGGCCAAGCGTGTGGTCTTCCAGAGAGTTTGGAAAGACAACGGTGCGGTCAAGAAGGACAACCAAGGTAACGACGTCCGGCCGGCCCAGATTGAGGCTCCCCAGTGGGAGACGAAGACCATCGAGGATGCTGACGGACGCTACGACGCGCCTTTCCAGTTCCTATTTGAACAAGGGCGTCAACGCCTGCGCCTTCAGACGGTGCGAGAGACCATCGCCCTGGCGTCAATCTCGGTGCACTCGCCGAAGATCGTGCCCGTCTACGACGAGCAACTGAAGATCTGGAAGTCAAAGGGTCTCAAGGAAGTCGACGTCAAGACGGCCAGGCTTGTCGAGGCCGAGAACCCAACGGTGAAGTCCGATCCGACGGTCCGCGGTGAGGTCAACTTCGATGCACTCGCGAGTCCCTATGCCGATGGTCTCTTTAAATTGAACTCCTTTGGATGGTGGCGGTGGCGCTTGCCCGGTCAGTGGGTAAGATGGGAAGTGGAGGTCGCTGAAGAGGGGCTGTACGAACTGAGTTTCAATATCTGGCAGGGGTGGGCAGGTCGCCGCCCCCGCATGAGGTCACTGCGGATCAACGGCGAGGTGCCGTTTCGCGAGGCTGGCGGAATCCTGTTCCGGATGGAGCGGGACTGGCGGTTGGAAACGATGCGCGAGAACCAGTTGGCGGAGGGCAAGCCCTACCTCTTCCATCTCACCAAGGGCAAGAATGTCGTCCAGATGGACGTCACCCTTGGCTTCATGTCTGAGACCATGCGCGAACTCGACCGGATGCTCTCTGAAATGAGCCAGATGAGCCGCGAGATGCTCATGATCACCGGGTCCCGACCGGACGTGAACATGGAGTGGGACCTCCATGAGAAGATCCCGACCCTTGTGCCGCGCCTCCAGAAGCTGCACGACCGCCTAGAACTGCAGGCATCGCGCATGGAGGAGATCGGACGTGCAAAGAACGATGCTTCTTCGGCGTTCCGGGTCGTCGAATCGCAATTGCAGCGGATGATCGACAAGCCGGCCGAGATTCACCGTCTGCTTGAGGACTTCATGAGAAGCCAGGGAATTCTGGCAACGTGGTTGCTTAACTTGCAGAACCACCCGCTGGCGGTTGACTGGCTCACCGTCCATTCAGCGAATACCCCATTGCCACGTGTGCAGGCGAACGTGTTCGAACAGACGATTGCCTCGCTGAGCAATTTCATCTCCTCCTTCACGCGTGACTACACTGGGCTGGGAAGCAGCTACGCCAAGGACAGCAAGGAGACCGTCCTTGATGTGTGGGTGGGCCGTGGTACTGAGTGGGGCCAGATCATGAAGGACATGATCGAGGACGATTTCACCCCGAACACCGGGATCAAGGTGAATGTCCACGTGATCCCGCCTGCAAGCCTTGGGGAAGGTGCAGGGTCTGTCTTATTGCTGGCGACGACCGCCGGCGAAGCGCCCGACGTCGCCGTTGGTGTGCCAAGCCAGCTTCCGGTTGATTTTGCCGTGCGGAAGGGTCTCGTCAACCTGACGAACTTCCCGGACTATCCGCAGATTGCCAAGCGGTTCCGGGAAGGGGCGCTTGTCCCGTTCCGGTATCGAGTGCCGTTCACGAACGAGGAAGGCAACTGGGCAATTCCTGAGACCCAGGATTTTGCGATGACCTTCTACCGGACGGACATCCTGAGTGAACTTGGGATCAAGCCCCCCGATACGTGGGACGACCTGTATGACGCGCTGCTGAAACTGCAGCAGAACGGGTTGGACTTCTACTACCCGCCGCCAACGGGTGTCGGAGTGACTGACGGCGCGGTCGGGTTCACGCCTTTCCTGTTCCAGAATGGTGGCGAGTACTACAGGTGCACGGATGGCTCCTGCCGGTCGTCACTCGACACCCCGGAGGCCTTGGTCGGGTTCCAGGAATGGACTGACCTCTATAGCAACTACAAGATTCCGCGTGAGGCGAACTTCTTCACCCGCATGCGTACGGGTGAGCAGCCGATCGGTGTAGCGGGCTATGGCGTGTACATCGCCCTTTCGGTAGCGGCTCCGGAATTGACTGGACGGTGGGAAATGCGGCCAATGCCGGGGCACCGGTGTGGTTCCACAACGTCGATGGGCACCGTCGTCCCGTGCGTTGACTCGCAGACTGGTGAGAAGTTGCCGGACGGCACGATCATCCGGGCCAGTGGTGGCACCGGGGCGAGCATGGTGATCTTCGAGCAATCAAAGCACAAGGCCGAATCTTGGGAGTTCGTGAAATGGTGGTCATCCAAGGACGCCCAGCAGCGATTCGGTGGCGAACTCGAGGCACTGATCGGTGTTGAAGCACGCTGGAACACGGCAAACCTGGAGGCACTGCAAGCACTGCCGTGGCCCAAGAAGGACATTGCATCCATCATGGAGCAGTGGCGGTGGTTCCGCGAACCTCCGGTGGTGCTGGGCGGGTATTTCACTGGCCGTCACGTCCTGAATGCCTGGAACCGGGTCGTCCTGCAAGGAATGAACCCGCGTGAGGCACTTGAGGACGCCATCTATGACATCAACAAGGAACTCGCCAAGAAGCAGGAAGAGTTTGGTGTGACGGTTGACAGGTCGATGTACCGGCGCGGGTGACGAACGACTTGCGGTCGCAGTAGGTCTGCCCGGAACGGTGGTTCCGGGCTACGGAAGCATTCCAGTGGTTCGAACAGGGGGGAAACGGCATGGCGGGTCGCACTGAGGTGATGACATCGCGCGGGATGGTCTCCACGGCCGCACGTCCGGAAGGATTGGCGCTGTTCTGGC
>CANFGH010000169.1 GCA_947446285.1 Chloroflexota bacterium | reverse complement strand
GTTCCCCTTCCTCGTCTGGTGCATCTCCGGATCCCGCGTCCCCGTCCGGTTCTTCGTCGAGCTGGGGGCACGGGCAATGGTGGCATCGACCGCCGTCCCCCGGCGCAGCAGGAGGCCCTTCGCCTCCAGGACGGCAGTGATCGTGGCGAGGAACCCGGTGGCCAGGCCATGCGCCGTAGATCTCTGGAACCGGAGCACCGTGGTCGCGTCCGGGATGCGCGTCGCACCGAGGTCGATCCCGGCGAATGCCCGGTAGACCTGGACGTCATGCAACGCGTCCTCAACCCCCTCGTCGGACAGGGAGAACCACTGTTGCAGGACGTGGATCCGCAGCAGCATCAGGACCGGGTACGGGGGACGGCCGGTGAGCCCGGCAGGTGCGTGCGGGGTGACCAGGGCGACCAAGGCATCCCACGGCACCACCGCCAGCATCTCCTCCAGGAACACCTGCTTGGCCGTCCGCTTGGTCCCGCGCTCGAATCCCGTCATCAGGCTCAGTTGGTTCATGCCTTCATGATTCCCCATCACACTCCCCCACCGCTACCTTATGCAGGCAATCCCTAGGTCTCACCGCTCCCTGAGGTCAATCTCGTATCGGCACCTGGTCACGAGCGAAGCGCATGGTAATCAGGCGGAGTGGTGGCAGGGCGGAGTGACCGGGTGTCCCCATTGTCCCGATACGCCAGGGCGCACCGAGGTCCCACGTGGCTTACGATGGCCACAAACAGGCGCCGCGCCGACCTTGACGCGTTAGGCGTGAAATGGGAGTGTCCATGGCCACGGCGGCATTCTGTTCTGGGTGCGGGACCGCGATTCCCGCGGGTAGTCAGTTCTGTCCCAGCTGCGGGCAGCGCGTCGGCGTCGCGCCACCGGCTTGGTCGGGCGTGACTGACGTTGAGATTGCTACCACGTACACGTATGCCGGGTTCTGGCTTCGGTTCGTGGCAACCATCATCGACCTCATCATCGTGAGTGTCGTGTCTGCCTTCATCGGCGCCATCATCGCGGGCGGTGACGAAACCGGCACAGTTTCCGCCCTGCTCAACCTGTTCGGCGATTGGCTCTACTGCGCCCTGATGGAGTCGTCCAAGTTCCAGGGAACAGTCGGCAAGCTTGTCCTCGGGCTGATCGTGACCGACGACCAATACCGGCCGATCAGTTTCGGCCGGGCAACCTGGCGCTACCTCGGACACATTCTCTCGACGATCATCCTTGGCATCGGATTCCTCATGGCCGCGTTCACCACCCGGAAGCAGTGCCTGCACGACATCATGGCCGGAACACTCGTCGTCAAGAAGCCAAGCGGGTACGTCCGTGCCTGACCTCCGGTGTGCAAGGCGTCGCAGGCAGGCACCATGGGGTACTCGGCCTCTGTCCGGAAGATGGCTATCGCACCACTTCAACCGCCGTCCGCGCGTGCTCATCCCAGTCGGGTTCCGGGGGACGACGGTCACTGTAGGCAATGGACATCGCACCGTTCTCCACGACCAGTGTCCCCCGGCAGTCCAACATTTCCTCAGGCGGGCGGGGCATCAGGCCCATGTACGCTTCAAACACTGGGTCGTTGCGTATCGCCAAGATGACGTGGTGGTTGCCTCCGTGCACCAGCGCTCCAAAACTCTCTGCTAGGTGGGCGAGTTTCATCTGGCCGGTGATGCCCACGCCCCGCTGGCGCACGATGTCGCAGGCCTGCTGAGCCAGAAACGTCGATGCGTTGAAAGGTTGGCCACCCAGATAGCCAATCCACTCCAGTGCCAGAATTGGCAGGTCCAGGCGGTCGCTGAGGCGCTTGAGACCCAGCAGGTCGTAGTCCTGCAATGGCTCTTCCATCCATTTGTAGTCCAACTTCTCGAGCGCCCGCCCCACCTTGACCGCCTCGTCGTAGTCGTAGCACTCGACAGGGTCATGCATGAGCAGGAAGTCATCACCCGTCGCCGCGCGCAACTCCTTGGCAAGTTGGATGTTGCCTTTCACCCCGCGATACGAGTGATCCTTGGCACCGACGAACCCGAGTTTTTTCACCCGAACCGCATCCGCGACATAGTCATCCGTAGTCGTCCCACCGATCAATCCGTACGCGGGGATGCTGTCGCGATACGCTCCAAGCAGTTTGTAGATTGGCAAACGGGTGTGGCGGCTTGCCAGGTCCCAAAGCATGTTGTCGATGATGTCGACCAACCCACGGCCGGTGTAGAAGAACCGCTGCGCATACCAGAGTTTCTGCCAGACATGTTCCCGGTCGAACGCATCAATCCCCACCAGCATCGGTGCGATTGTTGCCATGAACTCGCGCGCCTTCCAAGCCAGGTCATCGGCGTGGAACCCTGAGGCAAAGTCGCTGTACGCGCTGAGTTCGCCATCCGTGACCATGCGGAGTACTAGGCGAAAGGTGGGTGCGGGCTTGTCGTCCCGGTAGTGCACAGCAGGATTGCCCAAGTGACCACGCAATCCATGCGTGTGGGTGAACATGCCTGTCCAACCCGGTGGCACCTTCTCCATGCCACCGCGGCTCCCATCAACTTCGCGTATCTTGGGGTCGCCGGGAAGGACATAGAACTCGATGGATTTGATGAGCATCAGGTCTCCGTGGTTCTTATTGCCATCCCATCCTAGTGAATGGGCGTACAAGAGTCCACGGAAACCGAGGGACGTTCGGTTCAAGACGCAATGCGACGGCAACGGTCATCTCGGTGACGCACCATTGATGAACCTTCCTAGCCAGGGGGAGCGGCGTTCCACCCGACCTCGCATAAACTGATCCTTGGCCTCACGGTGACCCAAAGCGAACCTCGACCGGTGCCCAAATGGTGTCGGCACGGCGACCGGGCGCTTGCCGTCACAAAGCCTTGTGGATTAGGAGCGCACCTGACCAAAAGGCCCTTGCGTTGCGCTCTCCGCAACCGCTTGCCGGTTTGCGCAACCCTCGCTATACTAACAACACAGGCAACGACGGAGCCAAGTAGTTTCGAGACTTGCAGATACAGCGAACCCGGTACGGTGCGAGCGGGTGCTGCGGGCGAAACAAAGTCCCTCCTGAGCTGTCCGCCAAAGTCCAGAGCCTCGCCTCTCGAGCCCCGTGAGTGTCGCGCACGTCCACTGTGACGCGTGCCATCATGGCGGAACCAGACGGGATCACTCAGGACAGAGACCGGGCCGGTATCACCCGTTATCGTGAACGTGGCGCAGGAATGCGCCCGCAAGTGCCTTCGCGCGGTGACGCGTGTCGGAATCAGGGTGGTACCGCGAGAGTTCCCTCTCGTCCCTGAACCGGACGGAGGCGTTTTTTTGTGCCTCCGTCCCCACCGCGACCTCCGGGTCGGCGATGAGCGGCGGGACCTCCCACCAGTTCATGCGCCTCCCCGACCGCGGTCATCACGACACATGTTGGGGACCCACGGCCATGACCACGACGATTGAACCCGCCCAGGACCAGACCAGTGCCACCCACGGCACCGACATGACGCCCTTGCGCACCCGCCTCTTCCCGGGTCTTGCGAAGCCGGGACTGCCTGGCACGACGCGCTACGGCCAGTCCCTGAGCGGCGCCGACATGACCGCCGAGTTCATGCGCCTCACCGGTGCCGAATACGTCTTCGGAATCCCGGGTGGGGCAAGCCTCCCCCTCAACGACGCACTCACCCACGCACACGGCGATGGTGGTTTCCGCTACATCCTCACCGGGCACGAGCAGGGTGCCGCGTTCGAGGCCGAAGGCTTCGCGGCCGCAACTGGGCGCGCTGGTTGGTGCACCGGCACCTCAGGCCCCGGCGCCACGAACCTGATCACCGGCCTGGCCGATGCCTTCCGCGACAGCAGGCCCGTGATCGCCCTTACCGGCAACACCGCGACCACCGCCGAACCCGAAGCCTTCCAGGCCATCGACATCGTGGCCATCACCCATGGCAAGGCCACCAAGGCCAGTTTCCGCCCCGAACGGGCGGAAGAGGTGCAACCTGCGCTTGTTGCGGCCTACCACACCGCCATGACCGGGCGCCCCGGGTCGGTCCTCGTCGACTTCCCCAAGGACATCCAGATCAAGCCATCGATCATGCGTCCGTGGGAAGAGTTCATCGCCCGCCACGACTGGTCCACGCCACAGGCGTCCGACGACCAGATCAGGCAACTCGCCGACCTTCTCGCGACCGCCGACCGGCCAGTCCTGTACTGTGGTCACGGGTGCGTCATCGACGACGCCACGGAGGCCATCCGGACCCTCTCCCACCGCTACAACATCCCGGTGGTGACGACCGTCCACGGCTTGGGCATCCTCGCCACCGACGACACCAACAACTTCGGCATGATCGGCATGCACGGCACCGTCGTTGCCAATATCGCGCCATATCTCGCCGATGTCACCGTTGCCCTCGGTGCCCGCTTCGATGACCGGGTTGTCGGCGCGCGTCCGGCAGAGTTCTCCCCGGATGCCACCTTGGTCCATGTCGACATCGACAGCCGGCAACTGAACCGCGTGCGTCGCGTGAACCTGGCCATCCACGCAGGTGTCCGCGACACCATCCTCCGTGTCCTCGCCGCTCTTGAATCCCGAACGGTTGCCTCCCGGGATGCCTGGCACGCCCGACTGGCCGAACTTCGGACCGAACTGCCGTTCGCCTCGTACGACGATGCCACGTCCGAGGAACTCTCCCACGAGTGGGTCTATGCCGAGATGACGTCGGCCATCACCGACAACGGTCGCCATCTTGACGAGGTCGTCGCCACCTTCGATGTTGGCACCCACCAGATGAAGGGCGCGCAGTGGTTCCCCGCGACACAGCCACGTTCGTGGATCACATCGGGTGGCATGGGCAGCATGGCCTGCGCCCTCCCGTTGGCCGTCGGCGCTGCCTACGGACGCCCTGATGCCACGATCATCGCGTGCGTCGGCGACGGCGGCTTCGTGATGTCTTCGCACGAACTCGACACCATCGGCGCCTACCAGGTGCCGGTCAAGATCATCCTCTTCGACGACGCCGCCCTCGGCATGGTCACCAACTGGCACGGCCTCTTCTTCGAAGGCCGCGACATGACCAGCGAACGCCGTCGTGGTCGGACCGTCAGCAAGGTCGATGTCGCAGCGTACCGCCAGATGAT
>CANFGH010000168.1 GCA_947446285.1 Chloroflexota bacterium | reverse complement strand
TCGCCACCGGCCGAACGAATTCTTCAACCAACCGTGATGCGTGGCATTCCTTCGGAAGCGATGGTGATGTCCGGGTTCGAACTCGGACTGAACGATGACCATTCGGGCATCCTGATACTCCCTCGCGAAACCCGGGTCGGTGTTCCACTTGCAGAAGCGCTTGGCGACACCGTCATCGAACTTGATCTCAAGGGGCGTCCCGACGGGCTGTCAATGATCGGGGTTGCGCGCGAGGTCGCTGCCCTGACGAACCAGACCGTTCGGTTCCCCGATGGGGATATCACGCCGTCACGCGCACGCAGGGCAGACGAACCTCTCGGGGTGACCATCGACGACCCCAACCTGTGTCCGAGGTTCGTGTCTGTCCTGCTCAAGGACGTCAAGATTGGCCCGTCGCCCGCCTGGATGCAAGAGCGTCTCCAAGCAGCTGGCATCCGGGCCATCAACAACGTGGTCGATATCACGAATTTCGTGATGATCGAGTGGGGACAGCCCCTGCACGCATTTGATTACGACCATGTTCCAGCGGGACACCTGGTCGCGAGGGCGGCGAAACCGGGTGAGACATTGCAAACACTTGCCGCCGAACGCGAGGCGGTGACACTCAACGCAGACATGGTGATCGTGGCTGGTCACCCGGACCACGGAGGCCATCCGTATAGCCTTGCCGGCATCATCGGCGGAGCCTCCACGGAGATCAGCGACCAGTCCACTTCCATCCTTCTCGAAGCAGCAAACTGGAAGCAGTCCAACGTGAGGCGAACTGCCCGCGCGTTGCTTCCCCGTCCGACCGACGCGTCACGCAGGTTTGAACGCGGGGTGCCTCAGGACCACGCGCTTCCCGCCGCGCTGCGTGCTGCCCGCCTCATGGTTGATCTCGCGGGCGCAACCATGGTTGGCAATGCGATCGACGCCTGGCCGGGTCACGCGACGCGCAACACGATTCAAATGCCACTCTCGGAATGCACCCGCCTGCTTGGGATCACGTATCAGCCGGAGACGGTTGCGAGTGTGTTCACACGCCTGGGATTTGCGTTTTCGATGTACGGTGCCGGACCGGACACGGTCTTCAGCGTCGAGGCCCCCGTCTGGCGTCTGGACATCGAACAGGCGGCGGACCTCGTTGAGGAGGTCGCCCGGATTGACGGATACGAGAAAGTTCCGTCAACCATCATGGAGGGGGCACTGCCCCAACTACCTCAGGCACTGTCAATTTTCTGGGAAGATGCAGTCCGCGACATTCTGGCCGGGTCCGGACACGCGGAAATCGTCCCCTACACGTGGACAAGCGTGGCACGCCTTGACCGGGTTCCGCATGCGTCGTCCGCTAATCTGGCTGAACTGGTTGATGCAAGGGTCCATCCGAAGGTCAATCCCGTTCGGATATCGAATCCGGCTTCGGGCGACCAGGAAGTGATGCGTACCTCATCCCTTCAGTCGATGCTCGACGCGGTTCGCGCGGGGCTCCGACACGAAGACCGGGATGTTCACCTGTTCGATGTCGGGCGCATCTTCGTCCCACGACCCGACGACCTGCCGGAAGAGCGCCGGATTGTGACCATCGGCATGGGTGCACACAGGTCCGGGGACGCGATTGGTGAACGCCACGAAAACGGTTTCTACGACCTCAAGGCAACCGTCGAGGCGATCCTAGCCCGCCTGGGTGTCAGTGGTCACGGCTACATCGCGCTTGCGCACCCGGCTTTTCATCCGTATCGCACCGCCGCGATTGTCCTGGACCATCGCCCGGAAGCAGCCGGACGCAAACCCGTCCGGCCGGAGGATGTGCTCGGTGTGATCGGCGAGGTTGATCGCGCCGTCGCGAGTGGCAATGGCATCAGCGAAAGGGTTCTTCTTGCGTCGCTCGATCTCGACCGCCTGATCGCGAAGGCGCGTGACGTCGTACCGGTAGCAGCGCTACCGCGATTCCAAGCCGTCATCGAGGACCTGGCGTTTATCCTGCCCGACGCAATCCCGGCCGAGAGGCTGACGTCGAGCATCCTTCGCACCGGGGCGCCACTGCTGGAGCGGGTCGACATGTTCGACGTCTACACCGGTGACCGCGTCCCGGCGGGCACGCGAAGCCTTGCGTACACGCTCACGTTCCGCGCGTCAGACCACACCCTCTCGGGCGAGGAAGTCACGCCGTTACGGGTAAAAATAGTCGCCCAGGCTGAGCGTCAGGTTGGCGCAAAGTTACGCGGACCGGACGCCTAGTCGTCCCAGAACTCGCGGGGCCGGTACGCCAGTACAAAGGCGGGCCCACCGGTTGGGCACGCGCTACCCCTTGATCCCGCTCATCACGATCCCGCGGACGAAATACCGTTGCGCGAACAGGTAGACGGTGACTGCCGGGGCAACCATGAGCAGCGAAGCCGCCATAAGCAAGTGTTCGCGGGGTTCCATCGCATCGGTCGGCTGTTGTTGGAAATACCTCAACCCCAAACTGAGCGGGAACTTGTCACTCGTGTTCAGATAGATCAAGGGATGGATGAAGTCGTTCCACTGGCCCAGGAACGAGAACACCGCCACCGTTGCAAGCGCGGGCCGTGACAACGGGAGCATGATCATCCAGAAGATTTGCCAACTTGACGCGCCATCAAGGACCGCCGCTTCGTCGAAGTCTCGCGGTATCTGCATAAAGAATTGGCGCAAGAGAAAGACGTTGAACGCTCCGCCTCCGAACCATGAGGGTAGGATCAACGGCCAATACGTATCAATCAACGTCTTGCCAATCAGCGCCTTCGGCACGTTATTGAACATCAGGAACTTCGGGATAAGGACGACTTCTTCCGGAAGGACCAGAGTGCTGAGCAGCACCATGAACATCGCGTCGCGACCGGGCCACTTGAACCGCGCGAACCCGTAGGCCGACACGGCTGCCGTCGCTATGGTCCCGAACATGCTGGTGAACGTGATGAGCGCCGAGTTCAGATAGAACTGGGCGAACGGCACCCCCTTGAGTGAAAAGACGGTCACGTAGTTCTCCCACTGTGGCACCTCGGGGAGCAGAGTGGGCGGAAACGCATGGATCTCGGCAACCGTCTTGAGGCTGCTCGCGACCGAGAACACGAACGGCGATGAAAACATCACCGCGAGCAGGACAGACCCTGCATACAGGAACAATCGACGGATACGCTGGTCCATGGGCATTGAGGACTGGCGTGCCTCGGACGGCGCGGAAGGCGTGGGATCAACCCTGACTTCGGTCATATCGCCTCCTCGCCCTCGTAATAGACCCAGCGCCGCGACAACCTCAGGTTGGCCAGCGTCAGGCAGATGACGATGACGAAGAAGATCCACGCCAGAGCGGACGCGTATCCAAGTTCAAAGTTCTGGAACGCAGTTTGATACAAGTGCAAGATATAGAACCAGGTCGCGTAATTCGGGCCACCCCCGGTGGCAACAAACGCGGTCGTGAATGTCCGCAGAGCCGCAATCACCCCAATGATGAGATTGAAAAAAATTGTCGGCGTAAGAAGTGGCAGGGTGACATTGCGAAATCTCGCCAAACGCCCCGCACCATCGATCTCCGCCGCCTCGTAGAGCTCCTGCGAAATCCCCTGAAGGCCTGCCAGGAAGATCAGCATGGTCCCGCCTCCCACCGCACCCCAGAGTGTCATCACCATCAGGGACGGCATGGCATAGCTCGCGTCGGCGAGCCAAGCTGGCGGAGCTGTTACCCCAATTTCGCGCAGCAGGTAATTCAGTGCGCCAAAGTCAGGTTGGTAGATCCATCTCCAGAGCACCGCCAACGCGACCGCAGGCGTAAGCGATGGGATGAAGAACAACGTCCGGAGGATTGCCGTGCCTCGCAACCCCTGATTGAGCATCAGGGCAGTCAACAAGGAACCCAAGAGGCTAAGAGGGACCATGACCAAGGCCCAGGTGAACGTCCGCCCCAATGACGGCCAGAACAGGCTGTCGCCACCCTCGAATGCGCGCTGAAAGTTGTCAAGACCGACCCAAATGGGTGCGCGGATGATGCTGTAGCGTGTGAAGGCGAGATACAGGGACCACAACATTGGTCCGAGGGTCCAGAGCACGAACCCAAGGATCCACGGGGAAGCCCAGAGCCATCCTTGAAAATCCCTTGCGCGCCACCGACGGCGTTTCGCAGGTGTGGCTCGAACAGACGGAGTGCTTGCGACAGCAACCATGGCGCGTGCAGGTTTCCCCCAAGGACGTGTTGGACTGGTTCCCCGTAGAGGCGCCCGCGGGGCAGATGCCGCGTACCCGGTCTGGGTACACGGCACCTCCAGTCAGTGATGAAGAATCCGCCGAAGCGGCGAGTTCAGGACTTGGCCTTGTCGAGGATTTCCTGCAATTTGGTTGTCGCAGCCTTCATTCCCGGATCGAGTTCGATCGCGCCGGTCCAGATCGGGCCCATGACCTGATCGAGCGCGGTCGTGAATTCTGGCCAGCGGCTGTTGGCCGGCGACGGCCAACCCAAGGCAGTGTCATAAAGCGGACGCATCGCCTTGTGCGACGTGACCGTCGACATGATCTTGGGATTGTCGAGGACTGCCTTGCGGGCTGCCGGACGACCACCGTTGTTCAGGACGATCTCCTCTTGCGTGACCGGGTCCATCATGAACTTCATGTATTCCCAGGTTGCGTCAGGCTGCTTGCTGGCCGAGTTGATGGTGATGCCGTTGACGGTGAACTGGGTACCAACGATGCCCTTCGGACCCTTTGGCATGAGGGTGATACCCCACTTGAACTTGCCGGCAATAGCCTTTTCACCGGGTACGAAGTGGTTCCCGTAGCCCGCCTGGACCATTGCGATCTTCCCGGTTGCGAAGAGCTCGTCACCGTTGAACCCCGACCCGGAGACCGGGGCGGTGTCCTTCCACATCTTCTGGGTCCATTTGATCGCCTCGATCGCTGCGGGATCGTTCATGAGCAATTTCTTGCCAGCAGCGTCGTAGGTCTCGCCACCGAATGCACGTAGGTTGCAGTTCAGGGCAGTTTGTCCGCCGGCGGGCAAGAAGCCGAATTGAGTCCGGCTTCCCGCGGCGCCCTTGGTCGCCTTCTTGGCTGCCTCGTAGAGGGCGTCATAGCTGGCGGTTGCCTGCTCGATCGTGACGCCGGCTTCCTTGAGGAGATCTGCGTTGTACATGACCAGGCAGTTCTGGCAATGCGATCCCCATGGCATCCCGAACAACTTGCCTTG
>CANFGH010000167.1 GCA_947446285.1 Chloroflexota bacterium | reverse complement strand
GACCACCCGGTCAACAATCCGGTCCTCGTGATACGGCGCAGTCGGGACCGCACCCAACCACGCCAAAATCTCCACTGCATCCGTCGGGGTCCCAGTAAACGCTTCGGGATGCACCCGGGACATAGTGCTAGCTCGTCGATTTTCCATCACGCGCCAGTATGACACCTGACCCTGGGGAGTCACTCGGACCTGGGGCGCATCTTCCTCGCTACACTTTCCACAACTTCATGGACGGTGACGTTCAGGTACCGCTTCGAACATCCGGTTTCACCCGGCGCTGCGCGTTGATCGCGGCCGGGTTTGCCTCGCCATATGTTGCGGGCGAGTGTTGGCCGCTTGCATCGGCGTCCAGTGACATCCAACAGAAACCACGCAAAGTTGGTTTGGACGAGCCGCTCGCGGATGAGAGCACGACCCTAGCAATCCAGACGTGCCTCGACGCGCGTTCGGATGCCCTCATGCGTGGTGATCGTCAAGCCTTTGTGGCGACTATCGATCAACGCAACCCCACTTGGCGTCGCATCCAGGGCGACGTTTTCGACCTTTCCTCGCGAGGAGGGTGGGGACCCACCGCAACGTATTCACCAGTCCAGTTGCAGGACAAGCCACTTGGGTACGTCAAGGCATTCCTCGAGGTCTCGCCGTCTCGAGGGGTGGCGCCTGCCGAACGCACCACATGGGTTTTCTCGCGACAAGCGGATGGCACGGTGCTCCATGCGGAACCGACCAATGACGAGTTGGGGATGCGTCAGACCACCTCGATCGGAACCGTCGTGCTTTCCCATTACAACTGGGACGCTGACATCGTTGACCGGGTCGCAGCCGTCGCACAAACGGCTTGGACGCGCGTGTCCTCGATTATTGAACTGCCAAAAATGATACGTCCGATCGTTTCGTTGAACCCGACCTATGCCGCGCATTCCGGGCTGCGAGGCTTCTCCACGTGGGCCGCTTACCTCCCCGGGTCTCGTGATACCGTGCTCTTGCGGTCACTCGAATCGTTCGGGGCGGGGCCAGTTCAAATCACTGAAACAGAGGACTCTCGCCTGCTCATCCCGCTCACGCACGAACTCACCCATCTGGCAACTGATTGCGTTCTCTCGATTGTGAAAATCCCACACTGGATGTCCGAAGGCCTTGCCGAGTACGTCGCCGACAACTTTCGGACGCGAGAGTTTTCGTCGGCCGTCGCTTCAAACCGGCAGTGGAGCCTTGACAAGGCAAGTGAAATCATCGAATGGGGAAGCGATATCTCACGCGGGTACACCGCAAACGATATTTCTCTTGCATACGCGCATGCATCTCACGGAACCCGGTACTTTGTGGAGCGGTTCGGGATCACCCGGTTCTGGGAACTCGCCCGTGAGTTTGCATCTTCCCGGCGATGGGCTGAAAGTTTCCTCACCGTCACCACTGTATCTTGGAGCGACTTTGGCGCCGACTGGTTCCGTTGGTCAAAAGGCATCTTCGCCTAGTTGACCCTCGTATTCCCTGCCCCTAAACGGGCCCATATTATTTCTCCGGGGTTTGGTTGTCAGGTTGCAACCTGCCGTATTGCGGCTTCGAGCGTGTTGCGCATCAGCACGGCCGTGGTCATCGGAAGGGTTCCACCCGGAACCGGCGAAATCCATCCTGCGATTTCACGTACGTCATCGAACAAGACGTCACCGCGGACGGTACCGTCGGTGTCGTACGTCGTGCCGAAGTCCAATACGACTGCGCCAGCGCCAACCATGGACCGATCAACCAGGCCCGGCCTCCCGGCTGCCACACACAGGATGTCTGCTTTCCGGCATTCTTCCGCAAGATCGCGCGTCGCTGTATGGCAGATGGTCACCGTTGCGCCGGCGCTCACCATCATCATGGCGAGTGGTCGCCCGATAACGACGCTTCTCCCGACAATCGTTACACGCGCCCCAAACAGCGGGATCTCGTGATGGCGAAGAAGCTCCATCCCGCCCAACGGAGTGCTTGGAACCAACTTTGGATGCCCAAGCGCTAGCATGCCGGCGTTGTGCGGTGTGATCCCGTCGACATCCTTGAAAGGAGAAAGCGTTTCAGCGACGACCGACGATGAGTACGGGCGCGGTATCGGCATCTGAACGATCACGCCGTGCACTGATCGGTCTTCGTTCAGCTCGAGAAGCGTGTTGCGGAGATGCAGGTCGTCACCATCCACGGGCAGAGCAATGTGACGGCACTGAATTCCGACGCGCCCCGCTACCCGACCAAGAGCGCGCACGTACGCGGACGCTGACCGGTCGCCACCGGCCATGACCGTGACGAGCCCGGGAGCATGCCCGTTTTCTGCAAAAAACGTTTGCACCCTCTCGGATACATTGGCGCGCAGCGCAGCTGAGGCCTCAACCCCGTCAAGAATGGCTGCTACCACTACCCGCCTCCAGCGTGATGGTCACCGGCGGGAGCCGAGGGACTCATGAGTTGCCACGAATCGCATTCCACGCGACAAGGCAACGGCGAGTGCCTTCCTCGCCACCGGCAGAGAATGCTGACCCACCCGGACGCTTGACGAGCTCATCGTCCAGGACGGCATGCACGCGGTAGTGCGTCTCCAACGAAACGTATCCCACGTATCCATCATGGACTAGGTGGTCTAGCTGGGCTTGAACGCCTACCGCTCCTTCGCCAAGGACAGTCGCGACGTGCTTTCCGCCATCGATCAAAGCATCTTTCACGTGAACGTGGGCAATGTGAGCCTTCACACGGTCGTATCCGCTTAAAACCGCATCCTCTTCGCCCGACCAGAACGCATTGCAAGGGTCCCACAGTGCCCTGACGGTCGGCGTCGAAACCTCGGTCAGGAACGCGTCGATCTCAGTGGAGGTCGCAACATTGCACGTGTGTTCATTCTCGATGATCAAACGCACCTTCCCGTCTGCGGCAATGCGCGCAGCGTCGCGGAAGTGCGCGGCAATCTCCTGAGTGCGTGTTTCGGGATGCTCAACACGCCAGAACGTGAACGCCCGCACCAGATCGGTCCCGAGCGCATGCGCGGCATCGATGCATCGCTTGAGAATGTCGAAGTGTTCGGCAACTTCGCCAGGATCATCGAGCGCACACTTGAAGATGGGAGACGCGAGTGATGCGATAGTAAGCCCATTTGAGACGGCCGTGTCCCGGAGCCGATTGAGCTGTCCGACCGTCATGCGATCAATACGGACATCCCAAGCGGTCCTGATCTCAAGGCCATCCAGATGGAAGTCCCTAGCCATCTTGACCGCGACATCGAAGTCCTGCGAGATCTCGTCGGTTATCACTGCACGCTTGAACATAGGGATCAGTGTAGCCAAGGTGGGCGACGGCGCGTCTGGTTCAACCCCAACCAAAGGGGTCCTGGCGGCGAATGACCACCGCTATTCCGTGACGCCGCCGTAAGACTCCGATGAGCCTTCGATCCGCTAGCGAAAGCCCCTTCGCTTGGGACACATGGTCCCCGAACGGGTCCCGCTTCTCGAGACGGCGGTCAAGGACCATCATCACGACTGCAGGAAACGATGCTCTTAGAAGCACCGCATCCGCAATGGCCCCATGAACTGGGCGGGCATCCTGGTTAAGTACGGTAATCGTCACGGCAACTCTGACCGTCCCAGCCCCGCGTTCATTCTCACCTTCAGACCCAGAACCATCAGCCGCCGACGCATCACCGCCATCTGCCGGTGCGGCAGCAATCCCGCGGGTCACGACCAAATCGGGTGAGGCGCGCAGTCCAAGGAAGCCCGGGACCGCCCAGCGACCGTCACGTGACACCGTGATTGCGTCTGACTCAGTGAACGCATCCCTGATTGCGCGTTCCGCATCAGCCGCCAGAAAGACTTCGCCCGACCGAGAAGGATCGAACTCCCCTTCTTCAAGTGCAACAGAGACACGATGCACAATTGCTTCGATTTCCTGGTTTGAACCCAGAGGCCCCTCACCTCCCGAGACGGCACCGCTCGCGCCAATCCTTCTCATGCCAACATCGTATCCATGTGAAGCCACCGATCAAAACCGGATTCGTGGGTCGGCCAGTCACCGCAGTGCCGCTACACTTTGCAAATGGCCGAAGTGACTTGCGCCCGTTGCGAAAAAGTTGGACCTGCTCTCGACCACTTGCCGATGGCCGGCGCGCGTGGTATCTTGGTTCGGACGCGCATCTGCGTGCCCTGCTGGGACCTTTGGGTTGAGGAATCCAAGTTGCTCATCAACCACCACGGGATTGAGGTAGCCGATCCCCAGCAGCGGAAACGCCTCTACCCGATCATGGCCGAGTTCCTGAAACTACCGGAACTGTGACCGGGTTCGAGCGGTCAAGTACACTAGGGAGGCAAAGAGTTTGTCGGCGACCTCTTGGATTGATGTCTCGCTGACCTCATAGTCGGGATTTGAGCCCGATACTCGCGCCAATTCGCCATCAGCAATGTCAGTGACGACGATTTATCGTCGTTGAAGTGACCAAATAGCACCTTGAGGGGTGCGCAGTTCCCGAGGAGAATGAGTGTGCTGCGGATGCGTCTGACGCGGACCGGTGCCAAGAAGCGGCCGAGCTATCGTGTGATTGTGACCGAGAGCGAGTTCCCGCGCGAGGGTCGCCACGTGGAAATTATTGGTCATTATGACCCGATGACTTCCCCTGCAACTGTGAAGATTGACACCGACGCTGCGGTCAAGTGGCTCCGCAATGGGGCTCAGCCCTCGGATCGAGTTCGCATCCTTCTCCGCCACGCCGGCATCCTGAAGGCATGGGAAGAGGCGAGGCTGGCTGACAAGCGGGCGGCCAAGGCCGCAGCCTCACATTCGGCCTAAGGCACAGAACAATAATGAAGCCACTTGTCGAATTCATTGCCCGAGGCCTCGTGGACGAACCCGATGGGGTAGATGTGCGTCAGCGTGAAGTGGGGCGCACAACAGTCGTGGCACTCACGTGCGCGCAAGGCGACACTGGCAAGGTCATTGGCAAGGAGGGTCGCGTGGCAAAGGCCATGCGGACCCTTTTGGCTACCGCAGCCACCCGGCGACGTTGCCGCGCCATCCTCGAAATCAGTTGATGGCCCCCCCGCCATCCACTCGGGGCGGTCCTCCATCCCGCCCCGGAACACGCGTCCGCCTAGCGCGTCCCAAACCGGCTTCCTCCGTCCGCCAACCGGTACTGGGAGGTCTCGCAGATCGGCGAATCGATGTTAGGTCT
>CANFGH010000166.1 GCA_947446285.1 Chloroflexota bacterium | reverse complement strand
GGCATGATGGTCCACGGCCGGGTCCGGCATGCAGGTCGGACAAGGACCCCGGACCCGGCCATCCTTTCGCACTGCGGTTGTGCCGCACGGCGCCACCTCGCCGCCGCCCTCAGACAGTTTTTTGTCAGCGCCCAAGCCCGTTGCAACGGGGGTGGGGGTCTCCGGTTCATGCGACCGGCATGGTGGCATGGTCCCCGTGGCATTCCGTCCCGCGTCTCTTGCCACTGGCCCCGGGGTTCGCGCCCACCTATGGTCCGCGGGCATCCGTGCCCGCCTCACTCGCCTTCGGTCCGTGGACTTGTGAGCACCAAGCGTGGATCCAGGCCTACGGACTGTGCCCCCGTGACCCTGACCTGGGCACTGGCATCGGCTTGACGAAGCTGCGGGCACGGATGCCCGCTGACCGCTGACCCCCGTGCGTCGCGAGTGTGAGCTGATCCGCCAACCAAGGGAACTGGACGGCGGATTACCCGGAACCGTTCGATACCCGGTGCGCACGAGCGGGCGCGATACTCCTTGGTGGGGGTCGGCGGGGTTGTGCGCAAGTGGACTAGCGGATGAACGTTTCGAGGGCGGTGCGGAGGTCGGCCCAGGCTACCTCGGCGTCGCCACCTTCAACGGCACCGTGCAGGCATGATTCGATGTGGTCGGCGAGGATGATCTTCGCTGTGGCATCGAGGGCAGCGCGCACGGCCGAGATCTGACGCAGAAGTTCGGGGCACTCCCGACCGGCCTGGGCCATGCGTCTCACGGCCTCCAGATGACCGGCAGCACGGGCGAGGCGCCGGTCGACGTCGTCCCGGTGAGCGTGCGGGTGCAACTCGGTCGTGGTTGCGTCGTGGGAGTGGCTGTGGTCCCCATGCACGTGGTCGGTGGTCACGGCAGTATCGGTGGCAACACCTGTGCGCGTGCGTGGTCGCTTCACCCCGGTCATCCCTCCGATTGTAGCCGTGGTCCCCCAGGGGTCCCGAACCGATCTGCGAAGTTCGTCGCCGGATTCACGGCAATCGGGCCCTCACTCGGGTCCCGGGAGTGGCCGCCTGACTGATCGGGTGCCGATCGGCTATCGTGTTCCTCGAAATCCGACCGGAGGCACGATCCTTGACGACCGCCGAAGCGCCCTCGTTCCGCGACATCATCGCCGCCGTCCAACCCCATCCCGATGAACTCCAGTGGCAGGCAATCCCGTGGCAGACCGACCTTTGGGAGGCGCGACGCCTGGCCCTCGAGGTCGGCCGGCCAATCTTCCTGTGGGCGATGAACGGCAACCCCCTCGGCTGCACTTGAAACAACGGTGTCGCCGCCCGTGGGCTGGCATTCAGCGATCCCGATGTCATCGCGCTCCTCACCCAACGCTTCCTATCGGTGGCAGAGAACTCCTCTCCGCTGCAGTCGCAACCCGATGCCAAGGGTGAGTTCTTCCGCCTCGTCGCTGAACAGGGACACTATGGCGGACGCACCTTCCCCACCTCGACCCGGCAGGGCCTGTACGTCTGCACTCCGGGAGGCACGACCCTTGGCGCACTGAACACCCGTGACGCCGGTCCGCTCCTTGAGATGCTCCAGACGGCGCTCGAACGCTGGGACCACCTCGCGGTACACGCCACTTCGAAAGCGCCGGGCGAGTACGACAGGTTCCGACCGGACCGCTACCCGCACGGTGGACTGGTCTTGCGGGCCATCGCCCGAGACCTGCCCCGCAAGATGGATACCCGCATTGACGACTGGCGGAAGATTGCGTGGAACCTCGATTACGCGTGGTTTACCCGTGAGGAGGTCGCTTCGCTGGTTCCCGACCCTGCCCTTCTTGGCGCAACCGCCGAGGCGTCGCCTGAACTGGTGCGTCGTCTTGGGCGCTTCCACTTGCGCGATTTCGTGCGTGGCGAACCAGCGCCGTGGCCAGCCGATGCGCTGCACGACGCTGCACTATCGTCTGTCGTGACGGGCGTGTCGGGTGACACGATCACCGTTTCCCTGCATGGGCGAATCCGTCTTGAGGCGGAGTTCCGGTGGGTCCGGCAAGGGGATGGCGAGTCGCACGAGTCCCCGTGTTCCTTCGATGCCACCCTTTCGGGCGAGGCCGAGTGGGATCGGGTGACCGGCCGGTTCGTGCGATTCGATCTGGCGGCGTCCGGCCCTCGGGCAGGCACGCAGCAGTACAACAACCGGCCGGATGATCTTGGTCCCGCGCCAATGGCCGTGGTGTTCGAACTCGCGGGTGACACCCCACGGGACCGCACCCCCCCGCACACCGTCCTGCACGCTCAGTATTTCGGAGAACCGGCCTGATGGTGGTGATTGCAGGAAGCACGCACCAGCCGGCCGGGGGCGCGCCACCTCCAGGGCTCGACCCGGACCGCGTGCCTCAGGTGTTGCGGGTGGTTCTGGTCCGCCATGCGACCGCACAGGCGCCCGGTTCCGGCGTGCCGATAGACCGGCCCCTCACGTCAGACGGGATGTCACAGGCGGACCGGCTTCGCTGGTTGAACCTCTTCGACCTGGCTACCGGGTTCTATGCGGGCCCCGAGGCACGGATGATCGGCACGCTCGCGCCTGGAGCGACCTCCCGTGGGCGCGAAGTCTTGAACATGGCCGCGCTTGCCGAAACGGCGTCAGGAGGGTGGCTTCCGGACGAGCAATTCGCCGAGGTGATCGGTCGGTACTTTGCACACCCGGCCGTCGTGCCGGCGCCGGGTTGGGAATCCGGATCGGTCGCGGCGCAACGGTTCGGGTCCCAAGTGGCGGCGCTTCGGGCGGCGCATCCGCCCCACGTCAATCGTGACCGGGCCGTTCCCGGCGTGGTGGTCGTCTCGACGGGCGGACGCGTCGCGATTGCGTGGCTTGCGTCCTGTCTGGGTTGGTCCGGTGCCGCTGCCGAGAGTGCGTGGCGTCACTTGCGGAACCCGGACATCGCCGTGGTCGACCTGCCCAAGGGCGAGGCAGCGCGCCTCATCATCCCGTTCGGCACCCTCGAAACCTGATCAACGTGTTGCGCGCTTCCACTAAGGATGCGCGCAATACTTAGTGGACGTCGGCGACGCGGTGGCGGGCACTTGGACCTCCAAACGCCCGCCGTCAGCCTGTCTACTGGGCGAGGTGGGGCCACGGATGACCGGCAGTGAACCCGCCGTCCACGTTGTAGGTCTGCCCGGTCACGTAGTCGGATGCTTTGCTCGCCAGATACACGGCCAGGTTGCCGATGTCAGACGTAACTCCGTAGCGGCCCTGCGGGACGTGGTCCTCGACCCACTTCTTGCGTGACGGGTTCATCGTCGCCGTCATTGGCGTCTCGATCCATCCCGGTGCAATCGCATTCACGCGGATGCCGTGGTCTGCCCATTCGACGGCCTGCATCTCGGCGACGTTCACGATGGCACTCTTGGTCGCGCCGTAGACCGATAGGTCGTGGTAGCCACGGAAACTGGTCATGCTGGCAATGTGCAGGATCTTCCCCCAAGTCGCACCGCGTGCAATGTGATCGCGGGCAAACATCGCCGACAGGAAGAATGGCGCCCTTAGGTTGATATTGACGATGTAATCCCAGTCGTCCAGGGTGACATCGACGATCGGCTTCCGGCGGCCGACGCCGGCGACGTTCGCCAGGATCGATGGCGCTCCGAGGGTCTCGTTGGTGCGTGCAATGAGGTGGGCGCACTGGTCGAGGTCACTGACGTCGGTGCGGATCACCACTGCACGACGCCCAAGCGCCTCGACCTCATGGGCAACACGGGCGAGATCGGTCTCGTTGCGGGCGGCCAGTGCCACGTCGGCGCCGGCCGCGGCGTAGGCGATGGCGATTCCCTCACCGATCCCGTGGCTTGCGCCGGTGACGATTGCCACCTGGCCCGCGAGGCTGAATGCTTCCAGTCCGGTCATCTGCGGTTCTCCTGTGTGGACTACCCCCCTTCCCGGGGGGTCGTAGGTTGGGGGGTTAGGCAGGTGGGTAGCGAAGCATATATGCATCAGGGGCGATGGGGAGGGGTGTGACGCGCCGTCGGGCCTACCGGTCGAGATGCGGGAACATGCGGTTCGCGAAATTCCTTGCCGGCACGCCAAGGACGCGCAGGAACCCCTCGGCATCCGCATGGTCGAATGATCCGGCGCGTTCCATCGAGGCATCGTCCTCGGAGTAGAGGGTTGGCGCATCCTCGACCCCTTCGATGCCCTCGAAGATCACCTGTCCCTTCGAGAGGCGCAGGATCACCGTCCCCGACACCAGCGAGGCGTAGCGGGCGATGGCGTCGAGGGCAGCGGTGGTGCCAAGGTCGTACCAGTACCCTTGGTAGATCTGGACCGCGAGGAAGCGCGAGAGGGTCTCGTAGAGTTCGCGGGCGCGCCGGTCCAGATACAGCTGCAGGAGGAACTCGAACGCCTGCCCGAGAACTTCCATGCCGGGCGCCTCGTAGACGCCTCGGGACTTGATCCCGACGAACCGGTTCTCCACGACATGACGGCCGATCCCGATCCCGTGCGCCCCACCGATCTCGTTTGTCCGCCGGAATGCCTCCACAAGATCGACATGGTCGCCGTCGATTGCCACCGGACGGCCGTTCTTCCATTCGATCCGGATCATGCCGGGAGCGTCGGGGGCATCCCACCCCCACACGCCCATCTCCGGCGTGACGAGTGTTGCCGGGGTCGCGAGTTCCTCGAGACGGCCCGCTTCGTGGGTCAGTCCAAGCATGTTTGCGTCGGTGGAGTAGATCTTGTCGACCGATGCCTTGATCGGGAGGCTGTGGGCCACTGAGTACTCGACCATTTCCTTGCGACCACCAAAGGTGTCGTGCATGACCGGGTCTCGCCAAGGTGCGTAGACCTCGAAGGTCGGCGCAAGCATGTTCGTCGCCAGCTGGAAGCGCACCTGGTCGTTGCCTCGCCCAGTGGCACCGTGGAACAGCACTGAAATGCCGTCGCGCTTCAATGCGTCGATCGCGAGGCGCGTGGTGACATACCGCGCAATGCCCGTGGTGTTCCAGTAGCCGCCCTCGTAGCGGGCCTGTGACTGGATGACCGACAGACCGGCTTCGGCGAGGGGCTCTCGACCGTCAATGACGTGGGCGGAGACCGCACCGCACTCGAGCATCCGGACGCGCACGGATTCGAGATCAGGTTCGTCAGGTTGTCCGAGGTCAAGGGTGTAGCAGTGCGGTTCGACACCGTTGGCACGCAGCCAGTGAGTGATGGTGCAGCTGTCGAGGCCGCCGGAG
>CANFGH010000165.1 GCA_947446285.1 Chloroflexota bacterium | reverse complement strand
TGGCGTTGTTGACGGTGAAGGCGGGTGCCAGGGCGATGGTGGTCCCGGCGTTGGTCCGTGCCGTCGCGGCGTCGAGGGTAGCGCTGGTCAGGACGTAGTCGTTCGCAAACGTGATCGCGATGGTCCCGTTTGACGGGACCGGGTTGGAAACCGTGAATGCCACCCGGACGGTGGCAAGTGACCCGGCGGTGTTTGGCGAGGCGGTCACCCCTTCGGTGGTCAGGGAACCGGCACTGATGCTCTGGTTACTGGAGACCGATGTCGAGGTCCCGACGACCGAGGTGCCATCGGCTTGGAGGAGCTGGATGGCGCTGTTGGCGTAGGTCACCGCCCCTGAGGCATTCGGGGTGATCACGCCCGTCAGGGCGACCGTGACCGCCGTGCCCGCGGCGGTGTCGGTGCCTCCCGACCGGGTCAGGGTCACGACCTGTCCCGAGACCGTCGGGGTCTGGATGGACCCGTTAGCGCCGATGATGCTCGCTGACATCGGGGACCCGAAGGTGAAGGCCGCCGGAAAGGTGACCTTGGCGATGCCCCCGGCGGGCCAGGCGTCGTCCGGGGTGAACTGGATCGTTGCGGTGGTCGCGGTGCCGGCGGTCCGGTTGGCGAGGGTGATGGACGACCCGGACAGGGTCGCGTTCAGGATGGCCGGACCGGTGACCGTGCCCGCGTCGATGTCATAGGTGACCTGTCCGGAGACGGTCGCGGTCCGGGTGCGGAGGGCGAAGCTGGCTCCGGAGCCGGCGGTTGAGGGATTGGTGATGTCGGAGACCGTGAAGCTGACCGCGGTCGAGGCAGGCACCGCATACGAGCCATTGGTGATCGTGAGGAGCTGCCCGGCGACCGATGCGGTGGCGGGGGTGAAGCCGGCGAGTGCGACGACCTGGCTGCCCGTGGTTGCGGTGTAGTTGGCCGGCATGGTGACCAGGACCACGCCGTTTGCCGGGATCGGGTTCACGGTCGTGAAGCCGACGGTCATGATGCCCGTTGCGCCCTTGGTGGTCGACGACAGGGAAATGGACATGCCAGCGAACGTTGCGGTGGTCAGCTGCGGGAAGGCAAGGCTGCCGGAAATGGTATCGAGTGTGGCTGATTGTGCGTCAACCGTGGTGAGCGCGTCCAGGACGCCGAGGGTGCCGGTGGTGGCATTGGGTGGCAGGCGGACGCCGTTGAGCGTCACGGTGAGGGCCGTGCCGCCAGTGGTGACGAACCCGCCGGCCGGGTTGGTTGCGGCAACGGTGATGGTGGTGGAGAGCAGGCTCTGGACGGTGAAGACGGTTCCGGTCGCGAACCCGGTCCCGGATATGGCGGTGGGGCTGAGGGTGTAGGCGGACGGGGCTCCGGGGAAGGTGATGCGGATGGTGCCACCGCTCGGGATGGCTGCCTGGGGCTTGAAGCCGATCGTTCCTGTCGTCACCGCTCCGGCGGTGGTTGTTCCGAGGACCACACTGGTGTTCGTGATTGACCCGGCGGCGTCAGCAATCGGTGCCCGCTTCGCGACCAGGCAAAACGCCAGGGTCATGGCGGCCAGAAGCAGCAGCCACCAACGTGGCTGCTGCCCAGTTTGCAGATATTCCCTTCGACGCGTTGTCCATCGCGCTACGGGTTGGATCGAGAGTTCTCCTGATCGAAATCGAGGGGTACGTTTACCCCCGGCCGATCAGTGAACGGGCCGTCACGCCGCATGGTTCCGGAATTGTCGACCTAACTCGTCATAATGCCGCGTCGCGCGGCATCAGACGCGGCATTCTTTTCCGGTCGGCTGCCTCTACGTCTGAGGCAGGCGCGCCTTTGAGCGGGGTTCGACGATTCCCCTGATACCGAGATGTCCCACCTTGACCCGGTACAGGGCCCCTGCTGGCCGGTTCGGGTCGTCGACCACCGGTTCGTCTGCCGTTCCGCTCACTCCGCGGGCCGTCGTCACATATAAATCCGTGAAGTCGGCGCCACCGAAGATCACGCTTGAGACGCGTTCTACCGGGAACCGGATTTCCGCCACCGCGTCCCCTGATGGAGCGTGGCGAACAAGCTTGTAGCCTCCCCATCTTGCCGACCAGACGTATCCGTCTGCGTCGACGGTCATTCCGTCCGGGTCGCCTTCATCCCTCCCTTCGGGGACCTCCACAAATGGTGCACGGGAGCCGAGCGTTCCAGTTGCGACATCGTAATCGTACAGCCAGATCACCCGGTCCGAGGAGTCCGTCAGGTACATCTTCTGATGGTCTGGAGTGAAGCCAATGCCATTGGAACAGCCAAGGCCATTGACGACTGCGCGAAGTGACCCGTCTGGATCGAGGCGATAGAGGCTTCGGCGCTTGTCCGCGGTTGGCATCAGGGCGGTCAAGCCAGCGAAAACCCGTCCTGCCGGATCGGCACTGACGTCATTGAAACGAATGTCTTCCTTGTGTGGAGTGGCGATCCGTTGGAACAGGGGGGTGACTTTTTCCTTGTCCCAATGATGGATGGCTCCGTCCTGAAGGAAGAGGATGAATGCACCATCTTCCTGGATTGTGAAGCCACCGAGGTAGCGGTCTCCCCGGAATACCTCACCGTGTTCACCGGTTGCCGGGTCGTACCGATACAAGGTTCCGCGATAGATGTCCACCCAGTACACACATTGTTCCGTGTCGTGCCAGACCGGGCCTTCGCCCACCAGGCATTCGTAGTCGCACAGCAGTTCCAGTTCCACGTCCAGTTGGGTAACCATGCCGACCTCCATCTTGCAGCGCGTGAGAGATCTCACTCGCTAGGATTGGCCCTCGGTCGTCCAGATGGTGAACCGTTGCCCATGGATCAGGATAGCGGTACCGGGCACTGTCCTAAAGTGACCGATCCGGTGGTCAGTGCATCAACAAGTGCCGTGATCGATAACGGGTCGTCACTGTATGTCGCAGCTCGGTTCGCCATGCCGTTGGTCAACAAAATGTCCTGCGGGTCTCTCATGGCCACGTGGACTGCGTGGCCCGATGCCTTGCAAATTGTCGTGAGTGCCAGTGCCTGCTGTGGATCGCGCCAAGCGTTTCGCGTTGCGACGATCACCGTTCCCGCCGCCCCGATCCTCGGCATGACGCTTTCCGCTCGTGTCGCCCAATCCTGTGGGTGCATCACGATGGTTTCCGTTGCTGGGTGCCTCGATGCGTAGTCGGTCGCAAATCGCCGGTACGGGGGCCGGACATTCGGGTCGGCAAATGGGAGACGTGGGTCAAACTCCACCACTATCGCGCCACCGTCTGTTCGCACTGACGGTGAGTCGAATGAGGTCACCGCAAGTCGTGCGACTTGGAGCGCAAGTGCTTGGTGTGCCGCTGAACCGACGATTTTCAATGACGGACGGCGGTTCCTCAGCACGCTTCGCCGCAGTGCGCGTGTCCTCACGATCGAGGCTTCAATCTGTTCGGCAGGGAGTCTGCCGGAGGCAATTGCCGCAGCGAGCGCAGTGTGCACTGCGCGACCGTCGTCGAGCGTGCCATTGAAGGCAACAAGGTCGCAGCCAGCTATGACTGCGAGTACTGATGCCTCGGCCAAGCCGTATGTATCCGACACCGCCTTCATGTCCAGCGCATCGGTGACGATCACGCCCTGGAACTTGCACTGACGTCTGAGGAGGACGTTGATGATCCTTGCGGACCGGGAGGCGGGAGTATCCGGGTCGAGGCATCGCACGAGGAGGTGCGACACCATCACCATGTCCGCGCCGGCACGGATCCCGGCGATGAACGGTACGAGGTCTACCGTGTTCAGCCGCTCCATCGAGTGGTTCAGTACCGGCAGTGAGAAATGCGAATCGGTATTGGTGTGTCCGTGTCCGGGGAAGTGCTTGATGCACGACACAACCCCGCCTTCCCGATAGCCACCAATAGTTGCGGTGACATGTTGCGCAACGTGCTTTGCAGTGCCACCGAATGCACGGGTCCCGATGACCGGGTTTCCTGGATGGTCACTCACATCAGCGACTGGTGCGAAGGGCGTGTCAATGCCCTGCGCTCGGAATTCGCGCGCCGCTTGGGCGATCAGGCGTGTCAGGTCTGGGCGATTGGCTGCCCCGAGCGCCATGGCCGACGGCCAGTGTGTTGCTTCGGGACGGAGGCGCCACACATATCCGCCTTCAAGGTCGGCGGATACAAGGAAGTCGGGCCCACCAACCTCGCGAAGTGCGTCGGTCAGGGAAAGGGCTTGTGCCGGACCAGTAATGTTGCGCCCGTACAGGCACACACCGGAGGCGCACCCATCAGCGAAGAACCTGCGTGTCTCTGCATCCGCGGTTGGGCTAGGAATGCTGGCAACCAGAAGTTCACGTGCCAGCAGCGCGGCACCGCTGGCTTTGGTGCTGGTCATGGGGACCTTAGGTCAGATAGTCTGCGCGCGAGGGGTGCCGGGAGTGATTCGGTTCTGGCCCATGTGAATCTTGGGCGCGTCCAGAGGCGTCAAGGTCCCCTTCTTCGCGTTGGCGCTCGCAGCCATCGGAGAATGGAAGGGCTTCACGCGGCGCGTCTCGGTGAACTGGGCATTGTTGATGGCGAGCCGCGCGAAACTCCCGACAACACCAGTACGCTCATTTGTCATGCCGCCAGTGTAGTTGATCTGGGGTCAAATGTCATCCGCTTGGACGATGTTCCTGGCGATCAGTGAACGGGTCAGGGTAGTCCTGGGTGGACGGTCAATCGTGGTTCGAGCGTTTGGCGAGAGGCGGCCCTCTCGGACCGAGACTAGCGGCCGCTTGATGTGGCGGTGGGAGGGTTGGTCGGTCCGCAGGAGTGCTTGGGCGGGATTGGGAGGGACGTTCCGGCTTGCCCACGACACGAGGGCGAGGGAGGTCACGAAATCGTCGTGTCCGCTGGCTTTGGGTGCAGAGAAGCGAAGTTGGTGTCCGGCGCGCAGTACCGGGCCCATCGATGTGACCATTGACCAGAACTCGGTGGTTTCAGGTGACGGGTACGTGCCGGTTTCGGTCTACATCTGCAATCGACCACTTGCGACGAGGGCGAGCAGGTGGTAGGTCAGGCGGCTCTTGGTGGCGACCGTGAAGACATACGGTTCAACTACCGTGGGTCCGATTGCCCGTGACAGCCGTGACGCGAGGTCAGTCCCGAGCCCGGACGCGTCGACGACCACTCTCCGGCACCTCCACGTTTCCCGCATTAAATGAGCCAGACGGTCACATTGCTCATGGAGGGGCAGCCCGGTCCACCAATACGTCTCGACAATTCTTGTAATCGGGTGGCCTCCATCCGAGGTGTCGGAGACTTCGGCGATAGTCACT
>CANFGH010000164.1 GCA_947446285.1 Chloroflexota bacterium | reverse complement strand
TGCGTCCCCGTGCCGCTCCCCACCACCACGGGATGACCTGCACACCATGAACCACCACCAGGGAACGGAACGACCAACGATCTCCTACATACTTGACGGGACGCTACTCTCACGAGACGGCACCCGAGGCAATGCGCGCCACCCTTGCCCATGTGCGTGAACAGTTCGGCAGCGCTGCGGGCTACCTGGTCTCGATCGGCGTGGCTCCGGAGAGTGTCTCGCGCATTCGCGTCAATCTGACCGAGATACCGCCCTCCTGATTAGCCTTGACGGCTGGCTTGGTCTTGATGCCTATCCGGTGTCCGGCGGTGTCACACGTGGCCATCGCCGGTACCTATGTGTCTGAACCCGCTGAGACACACTGGGGAAGGAGGCAACGATGATCGACCTGAGCATCCTCGCCGAGCGCAACAGCATCAACGATGGCCAGGCCAACGCCCTCGAATTCGCCATCGACTGCCTGGTGGGCATGGATGACGCGATGGACAACTTCGATCCGGAGGCCGTCGTGCCCCAGGCGGTGGTCAAGGCGGCGATCGTCTTCCTGCTCGACAACTTCGGCGGGTCTCACGAGCGGATCCGGAACCGGGTAGAGAGCGGAGACCTGGACGCGCTGATCCTCGACACCCGGCGGTGCATCCTTCCCCGCGCCGTCCGCGGACGTGGCCACTAGGGGAGAGTGGCGGGCGTGTCACCCAAGCCCCGGGTCTGCGGCCTACCCCAGAAGGACCAGCTCGGGGATACCAGCATCGCTGACCCAGACAATCGCGTTCTGGCGGAACTCCCGCCCGAGTGAGATTGCGTCGGAACTGGCAAGGCCTATCGCAAGGACACTCCGCTCCGGCACCCAGTTGGGGTTCTCTCCGACACCTTCGCCTTCGTGCACGGTGACCCCTGGGAAGCCGGCGAGGCGATTCAGCAATCGGGCGTGGGACGCCTCATTTTCGGCGTCTGCGGTCTCCACGTCGCTGTGGGGATTCCACGCCGTGATGAATGCGGCGCACGTCGCGTCGGCATCCGCCAACAATCCGCCAACCGTCCCGGGGCCGGTCCCAACCGGTTCGCCGATGCGCAAACTTGGCCCGGCGTGACCCATCCCCAACTGGTAGGTCGTGCCGAGGTACGCCTCAATCAGGTCGCCCGGGATTGATGACGCTGCGCGGGCTGCCTTGCCGGTGGTTTGGTCGCCGCTTTCCGTGACGAGCACGATGTGAAGAATATGTTCGTTGTCAGCCATGGAGACCTGTTGGAACCATCTTAGGCCGTCTTTGGGGTCCGTGCCGAGAAGCAGTCTCAAGCCATGGCTCTGAATTGTGTGAAGGCGGGCGTGGTGTGTGGTGCATGCAAGCGACAGAACATTGACATCCCTTACCCCTGTCCCTCACCCTCACCGCGGAGTTGGGGGGCGACCAAAACCCGTCCGGATCAGGCACAGGATTCCGCCACCCTGGGCCCGTCGGCGGGTGTCCACGGACTTCATCCTGGGAGCGTCGGCGCCCTCGCCGGCCCATCACGACATATTGCAAGGATTCTCATGGTCATGCCTGTCGATTCGGGCTCAAGTGCGTGAACTCCCATTTGATTGGTTCCTGCGAAGCCCTTCCGGCGGGGGCGCCGGCGCTCCCAGCGGGTCTCACCGTGGGTCACTTCGTGCTCGACCCTACGCCTTCACCACCGACTTGGGCATCGGCGCAATGGTGGGCGGATCGGGAACTGCGGGCAGGGATGCCCGTGGACCAGTGCCTCTCAGTAATTGGTTGACCGAGATCGGTTTTCAAATACAATGATGTCGTGTGCAATGATCAAATAACATAGCACACTTGATCAGTAGTCCGCGAGACGACGAGTCCACTAGGAGGCCAACCCCATGACCCGGCATCCGTCGAATACCTTTACCGTTGCACCCGGAATTACCGTCGGGTGCATCACCGCAGACAGCATCACCACGGTGGCGACCGACGGTATCGTCAACGCTGCGAATGAACGACTGCGGGGCGGGTCCGACGTGAACGGTGCCATCCACGCTGACGGTGGCCCGGACATCATGGCCGAATGCACCCTCCTCGGCGGTTGCGAACCCGGTCAGGCCAAGTCCACCACTGCCGGACTGCTTCCGGCCAGGCGGGTCATCCACGCGGTCGGGCCACGGTACGGCGCGGTCACCCCACACGAGGCGGCCCGGTTGCTGGCCTCGGCGTACACCGTCTCCTTGGAGGTGGCCGCCCGCGATGGCCTCGCCCGGATCACCCTGCCATCCCTCTCAACGGGGTCGTTCGGCTATCCCGTCGAGGAGGCCGCCCGGGTCGCCACCCGCGCCGTCGTCGCCTACCTCAGGGCACACTCCGCTCCGGATGCCGTGGTGCGTGAAGTCCGCTGGGTCTTGCGCCCCAATGACTCCACTGCTCCACTCGAGGTCTACGCGTCCGCCTTGCACGATGCCGTTTCTGAGGTTCCCGCCGCGGGTGCGTGACGCTCGGGGCGTCGGGCGCCTGTGCCGGCTCTCCTTGGTCTTCGGGCGTCTTCTCCGCATCCTTGCGGTGATGCTAAGTGGCCCGTGACGATGACGTAGATCCATGAACTCCCGGATTGGCCACGATTTCGGTGGGATGACCTCGTCCCTCGCCGGACGCCTTGGATACGAGACCGCCTGGCTTCCCGTGCCATCCCGCGAGGTTGATGGGTTCGTCGAGATGCCGCCGGATGCCACCCGGAGTGCCGGTCTCGTCCTTTCGACCAGACGGCTTCACGGCTGGCACCGGCATCGCTTCCCGAAGGGCAAATCGGGTCTGGACCCTGTCACGACAGGGGACTGGCGTCCGCCCGGATCAGATCGCATGCGGGTCGTGGTCTCTGGTGCCATCGGACGTGAACGCATGCACTTTAGGGCACCGATAGCTTCGCGTGTGCCTGCCGAGATGGACGACTTCCTGGAGTGGGTCGAAAGTCCAGGCTCTCTGCCAAGAGTTCCCGCCCTCCACGCACTTACCCGCTCGGGAGAAAGCCGACGCCGATTGTCAGGCGCGGACTGGTGGGCCGGGACGGTAGCCGTCTGGCAAGCCCACCACGCCGTACAGGTTCGCCCGGCGCAGGTCGGCTCCGGTCAGGTTCGCCCCGGTCAGGTCACACCCGCTGAGGTCGGCCCCGGTCAGGTCGGCATTGGTCAGGTTCGCCCCAGCCAGAGTGGCCCGCTCGAGGTTCACTCCCCGCATGTTCGCCCCGGTCAGGTCGGCATTGGCAAAGTTGCGTCCGCGCAGATCCTGCCCGGAATAGTCCACGATCATGCCCAGACGGTAGCAAACCCCCGTGCGTTGCGTGCGCGGCTGACCTACGTGACGGAACGGTTCTCCAATGCCGACACCGCTTCCAGTTCGGCCAGGTCCTCGTCGGTCAGGCGCAGGGTCAGCGCGCCAAGGTTCTCGGCCATCTGGGCATCGGAGTCCGCCCCTGAGATTGCGACGGTAACCTCCGGTCGAGACATCACCCATTGCAGTGCCACCTGCGCCATTGTCACGCCGTGCCTCGCGGCCACCGTCCGGACCGCCTCGATGGTGTCCCCGACCCGCCCATGAAGTGTCGTGGACAGCCGTTCCGGTGGGCGCGTTGCCCACAGCGATCTCGCCGGGGCCGTTTCGCCCCGCCGGTACGCGCCACTCAGCAGGCCAACGGCCAGTGGCGAATACGCCATCAGTCCCAATCCGGCGTCGCGCACCAGCGGGAACATCTCCCGTTCCAGTGACCGGTCCAGCAGGCTATACGGGTTCTGCACCACCACCATCGGCGAGGCATTGATCCGCGACTGCGTCCACAATGCGCGGTCCACCTGCCACGACTGGTAGTTGCACACGCCGGCGTAGCGCACCTTGCCGTCGCGGATGAGGTCGTCCAGGGCGCGGAACTGTTCCTCAAGTGGGGTTTCCGTGTCGTAGGCGTGCAGCAGGTAGACGTCGATGCGGTCCGTGTCGAGGCGCCGCAGCGACCGTTCGGCCTCACGCATGATGTGGTACCGCGATCCGCCCCGGTCATTCGGCCCTGGCCCGACGGCACTGACCACCTTGGAAGCGATCACCACGTCATCGCGCACCGGCTTGAGCGCCCGGCCGAGGATCTCCTCCGACCGTCCGGCGTTGCGACGGTCGTCCTGGAGACCGTAGACGTTGGCGCAGTCGAAGAAGGTGATCCCGCCGTCATGTGCCCGGCGGATCAGCCGCTCGGCTTCGGCACTGTCTGCCTGTCCCCGCAGACCCAGTCCGAGCGCCATCGGCGAGACCTTCAGGCCCGATGTCCCCAACCGCACGTGTTCCATGGCAGTCCCCCTGTGACCTCTGGCGTGGCGCACCGCACCCGCGGAGGCAGCGTCGCACGCCGGACGGTCCCGTGTCTAGGGATCAATCGGACGCCGGCCCGGTCACCCTATCCGCCCGAGACCGCCATTGCCACGCGCACGCATGCCCCGTCGTGCCAGACGTCATCCGGCACGTCCGACCAGCGCACGTTCCATTCGCCAACATAGACCTGCACGTGCTTGCGCAACGCACCAGTCTCGTCCCACACGTGTGGTGCCAGTTTCGGGAAGGTACGGCGGAGGGCCGGCATCGCCTCCGAAAGGCTTTGCGCCTCGAAGGACGCCGCCGTCCCGGCAGGCACCCCGAGGAGTTCGCGCAACAGCGACGGAACCACCAGCGTCACGCGTGCCATTCCCCGCCTCCCGGCCAGACCAGTATTCGCTTCGCTCGTCGCATGGTCACGCCAGCGACACGTACATGATCCGGGTCAGCTTGCCCGGCAGGCGCGTCCACGTCAGACCCTCGTCGGCGGAGTGGAACACCTCGCCATGGTTGGTCCCGAACACCACTTCGCCCGTCTCCAGGTCGGTTCGCATCGACCCGCGCAAGACGCCCCCGTAGTAGTGCTCCTGCGGCAGGCCGGCGGTGATCGCACTCCATGATGCCCCGCCGTCCGTCGACCGGAAGATCCGCAGGCGACCGTCCACGAAGACCCGTTGCACATCGGCCGCCAAGGGAATGACCATGACCGCACCTGACCGCGTGACGACGATCGGGAACCCGAAGTCCGAAGGCAGGCCGGCACCGATCGGACTCCAGGCCTGTCCGCCGTTGTCACTGCGGAACACGCCGAAATGGAACTGCAGGAAGAGGCGTTCCGGGTCGTCCGGGTGCGCCATGACCCATGTGTCCCAACTAGGTCGCCCGGGCGGAGGCGATGGCACGTTGGTAGCGGGATTCCCGGGTGGTCGTGGCCTGGGGATC
>CANFGH010000163.1 GCA_947446285.1 Chloroflexota bacterium | reverse complement strand
TCCCCGGGGTCGAACCCACCAACAACGTGGCCGAACGAGCCATCCGGCCTGCCGTCCTGTGGCGCAAGGGGAGTTTCGGCACGCAGTCCGGGAGTGGTGCACGGTTCGCCAGTGCCATGCTGACGGTCGCGGCGACCTGCCGGATGCACGGCCTGGACCTGTTCGCCTACCTGGCCGAGGTCTGCACCGCGAGCATGGCCGACCTTGCCGTCCCCCAGCTCCTCCCCGCCTCCGCCTGATCCCAGGCTGCCTTCAGGCTGCGCCGGACGTGGCAGGACCAGTCACCAGTTTCACGTTCCCAACCGACCCCCGTGAACGGTTACGTGTCCGTAAGGGGTGGTCAACCGCGCCGCAAGGCTTCGCGCCGGGCAACTTGGCCCCAGTTACTGATCACGGTGGTATCACCGGACCCGGGGCGACGGGACTTCAACGCGAGTCCACGTACCTCTATGGACACCATGCGGACTGCATCTGTCACCTCTGGGGCTAGTTGATCGTGGCTCGATTGGGTGGGTTTCCAATGATCGGCGACAAAGTCGGTGGAGACGTCGCCACTCAGGAAAGCTTCGTGGCGTAGGATCCATCGATGAAACGGCAGGGTGGTTTCAATGCCGGTGATGACTTGCTCGTCGAGTGCCCGGCGCAGCCGTGCGATCGCGATTGCACGGGTTGGACCCCATCCGATGACCTTGGAAAGCAGCGAGTCGTAGTGGACCCCGACTTCAAGTCCGGCCTCACATGCGCTGTCGACACGAATACCCGGCCCGGCGGGTTCGCGAACAATGCCGATCCTTCCGGCTGACGGTGCCCAGCCATTCGCAGCGTCCTCCGCACCAATACGTGCCTCGACGGCATGAATTGGCGCCGGGTGACCGTGGAGTGCTGGATCACGCCAACCGGATGCCTCCAGAGCCTCCCGCATCGGCGTGCCGGATGCAAACCGGAGTTGGGCGTGAACGAGATCTACCCCGTGAACCAATTCGGTCACTGGATGCTCCACCTGCAGTCGCGCATTGACCTCCAGGAAGTAGGTCTCGTGAGTTTCGGGATCGAAAAGGAACTCGACCGTGCCAGCACCACCATAGTTCGATGCCTTGCCAATTGCGACGGCGTCGGTGGCCAAGCGTGCCCGGACGGCATCGGTGAGACCGGGTGCCGGCGCCTCTTCCACGACCTTTTGGAACCGACGCTGAACGCTGCAGTCTCGATCTCCAATCGCAACGATGTCGCCGGCCCCGTCACCGAAGATCTGCACCTCGATGTGCCTCGGCCGTCGTACAAGTCTCTCCAAATAGACTGACCCATCACCGAAGGCTGCGAGGGCGATTCGCTGGGCACTTGCAAATGTTGATGCGAAGGCGCCGTTGGTTTCGACGATCTGCATGCCCTTGCCACCGCCTCCGGCGGCCGCTTTGATGAGCAGCGGGAAACCGATGTCATTGGCGACCTCGATGGCCTCCGCAATGGTGGCGACCGGATGAGCGGTACCGGGAACCAGGCGGGCACCGGCGAGTTTGGCGAGGCGTCGCGCCTCCACCTTGTTTCCGGTGGCATCCAGAGTGGCTGGTGACGGTCCGATAAACGCCAGTCCGGCATCGAGGCACGCCTGAGCAAAGGCACCGCGTTCTGACAGGAAACCGTAGCCAGGGTGGACTGCCTCGGCACCGGTGTCACGGGCGCCGGCGATGACCAACGACGCGTCAAGGTAGCTCAGGGGGGCCTGGGCAGGTCCGAGACGGACGGCGAAGTCCGCCATACGCACGTGGCGTGCCGTGCGGTCGGCGTCTGAATAGACTGCGACCGCCTCGGCACCGAGTTCGTGAATGGCCCTGATGATCCGGACGGCAATTTCGCCGCGATTTGCCACGAGGACGCGTCGGAACATGGATTTGCTCCCCATTGAGATCTCGGTGAACCCCTGCCTTATTGCCCGCAAGCCCCGGCTCCCCAAACCGCCCCACCCCTCCTCAATTTCTATGGGCCTGTACGGCCACCACTCCGTGAATCGGCAGAAGGATTTGGGTCAGAGGGGAATGTTGCCGTGCTTCTTGGGTGGGTTCGATAACCGCTTGTGGCGCAGGACATCCAAGCCCGAGATCAGCTTGCGTCGCGTCTCGTGCGGTTCGATCACGTCGTCGACATACCCCCGGGAAGCCGCGGCGTATGGATTCGAGAAGCGTTGGCGGTAGTCTGCGACAAGGCGTGCACGCTCCTCGGCCGGGTCGGACGCGGAAGCAAGCTGGTCGCGGAATATGAGGGGAACCGCACCTTCGGCACCCATGACGGCAATCTCTGCACCAGGCCAGGCAAAGTTCAGGTCGCCACGCACGTGCTTAGAAGACATCACGTCATAGGCGCCACCATAGGCCTTGCGGGTGATCACCGTGAGTTTGGGAACAGTTGCTTCGCAGTACGCGTAAAGAAGCTTTGCCCCATGCCGGATGATTCCACCGTGTTCCTGCGTCGTGCCGGGGAGGAACCCCGGGACGTCCACAAAGGTCACCACTGGCAAGTTGAAGCAGTCGCAGAACCGAACGAACCGCGCGGCCTTGGTGCTGGCGTCGATGTCGAGGACACCTGCCAAACGCGCGGGTTGCTGGGCGACGATCCCGACAGATCGACCACCTAGTCTCGCGAAGGCGGTGATGATGTTCGGCGCGAAGAGTGGCTGGACTTCGAGGACTGACCCGCGGTCGAACACCCTGCCGAGAACGCCCTTCATATCGTACGGAAGCCCAGGGTCGGCAGGAACCATCGTGTCAAGTTCGGGATCGGCGCGGGTTGTCGGATCGCCGGTATCCACAAATGGCGGGTCGTCGAGGTGATTGGATGGCAAGTATGAGAGCACCTGCCTGACGAGCTGCAGGCAATCGGCTTCGGTGGGCGAGATAAAATGCGCGACGCCACTGGTCGTGGCGTGCACCTCGGCCCCCCCCAGTGCTTCGGCGTCGACGTCCTCATGGGTTACGGACTTCACGATATTCGGCCCGGTCACGAACATATAACTGGACCGGTCGACCATTGCAACAAGGTCGGTCATCGCTGGCGAGTAGACGGCTCCCCCAGCACACGGCCCGAGGATTGCCGAGATTTGCGGAACCACACCCGAAGCCATGACGTTGCGCAAGAAAATCTCGGCGTACCCGCCCAGGGCCGCTACACCTTCCTGAACGCGTGCGCCGCCCGAGTCATTGAGACCGATGATCGGCGCTCCGCTCCGGACGGCGAGGTCCATGATCTTGCAGATCTTCTCCGCGAACGTTTCGGACAACGAACCGCCGAACACGGTGAAGTCCTGGGAGAATACGAAGACCGTGCGACCGTCCACGCGTCCCCAGCCGGTGACTACTCCGTCACCAAGGATGTACTCATGCTCGAACCCGAATGCGGTCGGGCGATGAGTAACAAGCATGTCTGTCTCCTCGAACGAACCTGGGTCGAGGAGGAGGTCGAGGCGCTCGCGCGCCGAAAGCTTGCCTCGGGCGTGCTGCTTTGCGATGCGTGCTTCGCCACCGCCGAGACGCGCCCGAGCTTTCATTGCCCGGAGTTCGCTGACACGCGGGTCGACCGGGCGTGCTTCGGTATTTTCGGATGGGTTTGATTGGGTCACGCCGCTGCATGTTAGCACGGTCGAAGGGTCTCTCTTTGAGTTGCTGTGGTGAGATCGCTCATCAGGTGACCGCCGGGGATTAGTATTGACCACATGTTGTCGATGAGATCTCGCGTGACGGTTGCCCTGACGCGCGGACCCCTCCGAGACAACGTCAGCGGACGCCCGCCCTGTGCTGGGTTCCGGGCTCGACCGGTAGCTGATGGCGGGTCTCCGGTGATGGGAACGGGTCCGACTGCTTTGCGTCGCAGGTCGATTGCTGTTTTCGTAGCGCTGATTGTCTGGGTCGGATCGTCACAGATCTGGCCATTCGGTGCATCTGCCTCAGCGCCAACCCCAACGACCCAGGTTGAAACTCGCTCTGTCCAGGCCCAGACCTTCAGTCGTGATGGTTGGGATGACTGGGAAACGCTCAATGGGAGTTTCTACACACAGGGAGCCGACACCGAAGATCGGACACTGGGTTTCCAGATTGCAAATGATGGTGGGATCGCGTTCTGGCGTGACTTCAAGGCGCTAGGCGGTCCGGACAGACTCGGATACCCGATGTCACGGAGGTTCGAGTTTGCGGGCGTCGTGGCGCAAGTGACACAAAGGGCGGTCCTGGAATGGGACCCTGTTGAAGCGCGCGCTGTCCCCGGGGCGGTCTACGACCTGCTTGCAATGGCAGACCTCGATGGGTGGCTTGAGACCAAGAGGTTGGTGCCTCCGGCGGTCCGCCCACTCCCTGGAGACCCGGCGTTCACCGAGGCGATGGCGCGTGAAAGGCTGCGGTGGTTGGATGCGTCCCCGGCGCTCAAGGCGGCATTCCTTTCGGCTGACGATCCACTTGCGGTGAATGGTTTGCCCTCGGCACCCATCACGGACAGGGGCCGTGTGGTGGTGTTACGTACTCAGAAGCGTGTTTTCCAGTACTGGAAGGTGGCCACCCCATTCGCGCGAGCCGGCCAGGTCACCATCATGAGTGTCGGCGAGGTTGTCCGCGAGGCGGAATTGTTCCCTCCCGGCGCCTTCGAACCCGAGGATGGGCATGACGCTATCGCCGCACCAGTCCGGTCACTTTCGGATCTTCCGGATGATCAGGTCTCGGCGTGGCAGTCAATCCGTGAAAAGGTCCGTCCGGCGATCGTGGAACTGACCGATCGTAGGACAGGTCGGGGTACGGGGGTTGTCGTGGATGTTGATGCCGAGGGCGCCGTGGTTCTGACCAACAACCACGTCGTGGGGTCGGTCGATCGGGAAGCCCTCGTCGCCCGTCTCTTTGACGGACGTGTGGTTGAGGTCGAGGTGATCGGAGCTGACGATTGGACCGATGTGGCAGTTGTCAGGCTGCGGGGTATCACGGACTTGCCTGCACTGCGTCGCGGGACCGATCCGAAGGTCGGTTCGCCGGTCATGGCCATCGGCTTCGGGGTGCTGTTTCCCCCGATGCCGAGTGCCAAGGTTGGCGTCATCCAGGGCCTTGCCGGTGAAATCCAGACCTTCCATGACTACCCGTTGCGGGGCCTGATCCAGCATGACGCTCTGATCTCACCGGGCGATTCGGGCGGTCCCCTGATTGATCAGGCGGGGCGGTTGATTGGCATGAACAGTGCGATCAAGATTGCCAGGATGCCTCGGCGAGGCCAGGAACTGATCGGCTTTTCAATTCCCATCGGACAGGCGTGGTCGCTTGCGATCCAATTGCGGGCCT
>CANFGH010000162.1 GCA_947446285.1 Chloroflexota bacterium | reverse complement strand
AATCCTCGGGACCTCCTGCCACGTTCCCCATGGCCGACGAGACCGGGGACTGGAGCAACGTCGGCGGTCGTCGACTTCGACAGACGACGCGAGAAGGCGAATGTTGCGTCGGACGAGGAAGTCAGCCTCATCCGCGCCGCCTATCAGTACTTTCAATCAGACGGAGGCCCGGCGTGGCTGCGGACACCAGTAAGAGGCACAAGGGTCTTCGACAGATTGACGCTTGCCCTGAACTGGGTCCTCGAACGTCGAACCGACCCGAAGTCAGGATTGGTGATCCGGCCGCACACCACCGACTGGGGGGACGTCGAACTCAGCGATGACGGAATCGCTCCGGGAAGTGCCACGCCAACAGTGTGGACCGCGTCAATATATGACCAGGCAGTCACCTATCGTGCGCTGCGGGAAATGGCCATCATGGCAGCCTCCCTCGGCGACAAGGACCGCGCCGAAACGTACGACCGGAGAGCGGACACGCTAAGGGATCAGACCCATCAGGCACTTTGGATGCCTAGTGATGGCTACTTCCGGACACATGTGCATGTTGCAACCGGGCCGCAAGGGATGCCGTTGACGCGACCGCATGAAGGCGATCACGACTTTGATGAGGACGCGATCGTGAGCGTCGCCAACGCAATTGCCATCTACGCCGGCCTCGCAAACGACATCGAAACCTCTCGGATTGTCACCGTTCTCGAGCGGGCGAGGCTTGACTCTGGATCGCCACTGGCCGGCGTGTCGCTCTTTCCGGCGTACCCGGCTGGAACCTTCCGAAACGCCCAGATGTCTCCAGGCTCGTACCAGAACGGTGCCGTGTGGGATTGGTGGGCGGGCACCCAGATCATGGCGGAGTTCGCGCGAGGTTATAGCAACGCAGGATTTGCCCACCTCGCAGCGATTTCGCGAGCATGGCAATCGCATCAGGATGACATCCCGGAATGGCGTCCACTCCCACCCGGCTACGCTCGGGATCGGCGCGTGCCTCTGGCGACCGCCGGAAGCGGCCACTATGCGGCGGCCGCCGGAACCGTTGGAGAGGCGGTAATCCACGGCCTGTTTGGCCTTGAACTCTCACGGAATAGTTTCGCCGTCACACCTCGATTGGGAAGCCTCAACGGTCAGGCGCGTGTCCGCCTCCCTGACTCAAACGGAACCGGACGGTACCTTGCCTTCGGTCAGCGGATCCGGCGCTCGGATGGGTCTCTACTCCTTACCGCGGTACTGGAAACCAATCACCCAGCACCAGGCTGGCTTGCTATCCGGCTGCCGAGCGATCAGACACCGACGTCCATCAGCATTGATGGCACTTCGTTACCGTTACCGTGGAAAATCGGCGTGGTAGGTTCCGACATCATGCTCACGGTCGGAGCAATTGAGCCGGGTCACCACGTCCTGACCGTTGCGTGGGACGGAAGTTCACGGCAGTGACCGGGACCGGGAACAAGACGCGACTGATGCACTTGTGAAACCAGTCCGACATATATGTAGAATGGGCTCTAATCGTCGGAGACCGTCCATTGGAGGTAGTTGTGTCTGAAGCAGTGAAACGCAGGGGCTTTACAAGCGAGAGAACATCCTTCCCGTGGCAGAAAGCAACGGCTGCCGGGTTTCTAGCAGGCTGTTTCACGTTGGGTTCTGTCATTGCGGGCGCTGCCGGCGGTGAAGGTGCCAGTTTCGTTGATTCAACCGCGACGATCACGAAGCGGGACAACGTCACAATCGGCAAGGAAGTGTATATCGGCCCGTTCGCAAACCTCATCTCGTCAAATAACATCACCATCGGCGATGAGTCCAACGCACAGGACAACGTGGTCATCGATGCGTCGCAGTCGGCCGTCGAACTCGGCAAGATGGCCATCCTTGCCCACGGCGCGTCCGTGAAGAATGGCACGCGCATGGGGACTGAAGGCAAGTGCCCTGCCCCCGCAGCAGATGCTCACGCTGACCCGAACGCAGGTGCCCACGGCACTGCGGAAGGGCATTGTCCATCGTTTGTCGGTTTCAATTCTGTCGTCGAGGGCGCAATCCTCGAGATGGATACCATGGTGCTCCACCTCGCCTACGTCGGGCCAGGGGTGCGCATTCCATCGGGACGCAAGGTCAATTCCGGCATGCGCATCGACTCCCAAGTCGAAGTTATGTCCAAGACCGCGCCTCTTGTTGCTGGTGACCGAACCTTCATGGAAGGCGTCATCGAAGTCAATCTTACGTTCGCGTCAGGGTACGCGCGCATGCATGATGAGGATAGTGACTCCGACAAGGGCGTCAACTATGACCCTGGCATGACCAAATTCAATCCCTTCCGCGATCTTCCCGAACTCGCAGGAGTACATACTCGCGACGCCAAGTTCCGCAATCGGATCATCGGTGACGTGCGCATGGGCAACTCCTTGGCCGAGCTTGACAAAGTCATGGGAAACCACATTTCCATCAGGGCTGATGAGGGGGAGCCATTCATTGTTGGGGCGATCGCCTCGATGGGGAGTGGTACGGTTTTCCACGCACTTGAGGGCTCGCACATCGAAGCACACGATGGGGTGGTCTACGGCAAGGGCGTGATCGTTCATGGGGGTGCAACTCCTTGGAATGATGTGACGATCATCGGCAAGAACGTCCGGATCGGAGACCATGCGGTCTTCTTCCGCTCGAACTTGGGCAATGACAGCTACGTCGGATCGCGTGCCCTCCTTCAGGACACCAAGCTTCCAGCGGGAACCGTTATCCCTGACAACTGGGTGGTCGTGAACGGCCAGTTCGTAAACCGCGTCGAGTGGTAGCAGGGCAAGGTCGGATGGGTGCGCGTTCGTACAACCGACCAGTACCTGAATCAGGAAACAAGCGGCGCCGACAGTCTGTCGGCGCCGCTTGGCTTTTGCTGGCCGGATTAGTTGCAATGCTGGCCGGAGGCGGAGCCACCATGGGCCTGTCCTATTACCGGCGAGTTTCCGGACAGGCATCCCCAACGGTTGTCAAGGGGGTCATCGTCACTGGGTTCAGGACGTCAGTCAAGACCATCTCTGAACCGCTTGGGTCCGGGCTGACGAATTGGCGTGCGGACTGGTCGATTTGCTGGGACCGAACGCCAAATGCGATTGGTTACGACCTTCAGGTCCTGACTGCGGAAGGTATTTCACCACGGCTTCGCCGGCTAACGACGACATGCCTGGAGGTTGAGGTTGCTGCCGGTGAACACCCGCCAGACCGGATTGAACGCGAACTGGGAATCCAGATGTCCCTTCAGCGGTCACAGCTCTCGTACAGGATGCGCGCAGCGCTGCCGAATGACCAAGTTGGTGAGTGGTCACGCGACGTGAGTGCCGGTGAAGACTTGAATTCCGCGCCAAGGTAGGATTTCGGCCATCGGGGCGTTGGCTTTGACAGGTCAACCAATCAAGGCTTCAACCGTATACTTCCAAGAACCATGAGCTCCACGCCAGCGACCCACCCCTCGGTTGGCATGCCTCCACGCATGACCGGTGCTGGTGTGAACTCCTCCCTCGTCCAAGCCCTTGGTGTGGTGGTCGGCGACGCAAATGTTCATTGGCGCCGGGAGATGATCCGTTCGTATGAGTACGACGGCTCAATCGACGTAGGCCACCCGGATGCAGTCGCACTGGTCGGTTCTTGTTCAGATGTGGTCGGGGTAATCCGCACCGCAGCCCGGTTCGGGCTTCCAGTCGTCGCCCGTGGGTCCGGGACGGGACTATCCGGAGGGGCAGTACCAACTGAAGGCGGGGTCGCGTTGGGATTTTCCCGCATGCGGAAGGTCCTGTCCGTCGATCCGGAAAACCTCCGGGCAATTGTTGAGCCCGGTTTAATTAATCTGGACCTGACGAAGTCGGTCTCCAAATATGGCCTGTATTTCGCTCCCGACCCTTCAAGTCAGGCCGCATGCTCGATCGGCGGGAACGTCGCCGAGAACGCAGGCGGCGCGCACTGCCTCGCGTACGGAGTCACTACGAACCACGTGACCGGTCTCGAGTGCGTCTTGGCGTCCGGCGAAGTCGTCCACACCGGCACCTTGGGCACAGGCTCGCAGGCGGTCGACGCACCGGGTTACGACTTGACGGGGTGCCTTGTGGGTTCAGAGGGCACGTTCGCGGTCGTGACCCAGGTTGCGGTCAGGCTCATGCCAACCGCCGAAGCGGTGAGGACAATCCTTGCAAGCTTCCCGACCATCGATAGTGCGAGCCAAGCGACTTCGGACATCATAGCCGCCGGGATCATCCCCGCGGCACTGGAAATGATGGACGCGTTAACCATTCAGGCACTCACCCGGGCTGGACACACTGGTCTTCCGGCTGACGCCGCCGCGGTTCTTCTCGTTGAAGTTGAAGGAGTGCGCGAGGGCGTTGACGAACTCGTGCCTCACGTCGAGAGCTTGCTCCTCACCGCGGGTGCCTCGGAAATCCGGACGGCGCGCACCGCCGACGAGCGTAATCGCCTCTGGAAGGCACGGAAGGGCGCGCTTGGTGCGCTTGGCCAGATCAAGCCGAACTACGTGCTTCAGGACGGTGTCATCCCCCGTACCCGGCTGCTGGAAGTGTTGCGAACGGTCGCGGAGGTAAGTGAGCGGTACAACCTGCCAATCGCAAACGTGTTCCACGCTGGCGATGGCAACCTCCACCCCTGCATCATCTTTGATGCCCGTGTGCCGGGCGAAGTGGAGAAAGTGATCGCTGCCGGGGGAGACATCCTCCGAAAGTGCGTGGACGTGGGCGGCACGCTGTCAGGTGAACACGGCATTGGCTTGGAGAAGCAGGCATACCTCACCTGGGTGATGTCAGATCTGGATATTTCCGCACAGCACGCGCTGAAATACGCGTTCGATCCGGACGTTCGGCTGAACCCTGGCAAGATCTTCCCGCATTCGTACCGACCAGTTCCTCAAATCCAAGTCGCTTGACCGTGATGACAATGGGACAACAATCTGCAATCCAGGCAAGGACCGGAGTAGGATCGCATGAACCTCCCGGATGATGTCGCCAATCCGGTCTCGCGACCGCCAATTCCGTCCACTAGCGAAATTGGACGCTTCGCGATCATGGCTATGTTGCCTGGGCACGTTGCACACCCCAAGAACCCATTCGACGTTGCCGGACTGCTTGCAGATGCGACATCGAAAGGCGAATCGGTGGTTCCTTGGGGTGGGGGTACCCATCAAGGGATTGGGGCCGGTCCCGAACGCTATGACGTCGCCTGCGACATGTCCCATGTCAACGAACTTGTTGCATTCGAACCTGCCGACCTTGTCGTGACTGTTCAGGCTGGGATGACCCTTGGACGTGTGCAGGATCACCTGCGTGAAAAGGGCCAGTT
>CANFGH010000161.1 GCA_947446285.1 Chloroflexota bacterium | reverse complement strand
TAACGCCGCTGCAGGCGCGCCTCACGGTCAGCCCTCGCGGCCGCGTCAGCGTCCGCACCACTTGCCTGGGACCGTCCCAACAGACTTCGCAACACCATGGAATTTGGATCCTCCGAGTGGACGCTTTCCGCATCATCGCACCGAACTCTCGCCCGCCGCCCCCCGTAGGCTATCGTGCGACCACTCCCCTCGGCAATCCCGAAACTTAGCCTGCATTCAACACGGCGTTAGCACGCATCGTCCATGGTTGGGGAACACGCCACGAACAGCGAGGCAATGCAATCGAATGCCAACGACAATTCTCGTCGCCGACGACGAAAAGAACATCCTCGAACTCTGTCGCCTCTATCTCGTCAAGGAAGGGTTTGCCGTTGAAACCGCAACTGACGGGCAAGAGGTCCTGGACAAGGTTCGGCGTAGCCGGCCAGACCTTGTCGTCCTTGACCTCATGATGCCTCGGATCGACGGCCTTGAAGTCTGTCGACGCCTCCGCAAGGACACCAGCATCCCGATCATCATGCTTACCGCACGCGGTGACGATGTCGACAAGGTGGTCGGCCTCGAATTGGGCGCGGACGACTACGTGACCAAGCCCTTCAACCCGCGGGAACTCGTCGCAAGGGTCAAGGCCGTGCTACGTCGCGCCACAAGCCGGGTCGGAGTCGACACCACCGTTGACGTGGGCGACGTCTCAATTGACCCCGGTCGACGCGAAGTGACCATTTCCGGGAAACCGGTGCAGATGCGCGCCAAGGAGTTTGACCTCCTCCTCGCGCTCGCACAGGAGAACGGGCGCGTCCTGAGCCGCGAGCAACTCCTCAGCAGGGTCTGGGGGTACGAGTACTTCGGCGACAGCCGCACGGTCGATGTCCATGTGACTTGGGTACGCGACAAACTCGAGGGAAGTTGTGCGCAAGTCCAGACGGTCCGCGGCGTCGGCTACAAACTCGTCGCGATGGAGACTCCCAACCAACCTGGCCAGCGCGGCACCTGACCAACTGGGTCAAAACCCCGCCGACGACTACCACCGCCCAGGGATGACGATGAGCGCACCGTACCCGGTTCTGACTGCCACCCCGGTTCGTCCGGCGTTGGTCACACGATTGGCTTGGTTCGTGCGTGCAGGTATCGACGCGCTCCCAATCCGCCTATTTGGTTTGCAGGCGCGGATGGTCGGCGCGTTTGCCATGGTCATCTTCCTGACCCTGCTGCTGGCGGGTGGCGCGGTTGTCTGGCTCATTCAGGATTACCGGATCCGGATCGCCGTCGACCACCTCAGCGATCTGGCCGTGATCAGCACCTTCATTTCTCGCCAGATGGAAGACCAGTCAGTCCTCCCGGACGAGATTGCGTCATTCGTCTCCGGCCAAGTGCAGGGCGAAGCCCAGTCGGTTCTTGTTCTCGATGAAACAGGGAAGGTGGTCGCCCAACGAGGTCGGGACGATGACCGTGACGAGGCACCGGACTTGCTCGGCCGAAAGCTGACCATCCCGACCGAGGCGACAGCGGCGAGTTCCCAGTGGGGAATCTTTGGGGCACGGGCACGGTTAGGGTCTGTTGGCCCGCCGGTCAAGGTCTGGGAGGAAACGTCTGACACGTCTGGCCACCTTGTGTTGCTTGTAACCGCAGACCTGAAATCGCTTCGGAATGATGCCGCCGGATCCATGAGGCGAGCCATGCCGGGAGGTCGTCCGGGCGCGCGACCGGGCGCGGGGACCGAGAGACCGTTCCTTGGTGGTGACCGTCAGATGCCCGGTGGCGGGCGAGCCGCGCCCGGTCCGGACCTGTCACGCACCTCAACAGACATGGCACGAATGCTCGCGTCGCCGTCCAGGTACCAGATTGTCCTGGCGACACCATCCAGCGATGTCCGATCGGCGTGGCGCGAACTCGCCACACGCCTGTCGCTCGCCGCGGTGATCGCATTCCTGATCAGCGTGGCGGTGGCCAGTGCGCTTGCTTCAACGATCAGCCGTCCAATCGCACGGATCACCAAGGCTGCCAGGCGAGTGGCCGACGGAGACTTGTCACAACGGGTCCCGGACAACGGCCGGGACGAAATCGCCCAATTAGCAAACACCTTCAACCACATGGCGGCCCAGATCGCGCAATCGCAGCAGTCTCTTCGCGACTTCGTGGCTGACGCGTCTCATGAGCTCCGCACACCATTGACGTCAATCCAGGGGTTTGCCGGGGCATTGCTAGACGGTGCACTGAGTGGTGAAGAGGGCCAGACCCAGGCAGCGCTGATCATTACCGAAGAGTCGCAACGGATGAGCAACCTTGTTGAAGACCTCCTGTACCTCTCGCGCGTCGAAGCGTTGCAGCCCAATACCCGACAAGAGAAGGTCAGCGCGTCAACGGTCGTCAGTGAAATCGTCCGGCGTCTGTCCCACCTTGCCGAGTTGCGAAACCTTTCGATGAACGTCATAGGCGGTTCGGGACCGATCATCACGGGTGACCCCGCACAACTCGATCACTTGGTCGGAAACCTGATCCAGAACGCAATCAAGTACACCCCGGACGGTGGCGCGATCACCATCACGACGGGGCAGGAAATTCCGATTTCCCGGACTTCAGCCAGTGCCCGCGGGTTCATCCGCGTTCATAACACTGGCACGGTCATTCCCGAGGCAGACCTGCCACACATCTTTGACCGGTTCTACCGCGTTGACAAATCTCGCGCACGTGTGGCCGAAGGCAGTGGCTTGGGACTGGCTATCGCGAGGGAAATCGCCCGCCGACACGGAGGCGACCTCCAGGTAACGAGCGCAGCGGACACGGGGACGACGTTTACCGTCTTCGTACCTTGCCACGCGGACCCACCACGCACTATTGGTCGGAAGCCGGACACGGAGTCTGGCATCCCTCCCGTAGTCTCCAGTACTGCCTAGATCGTGGCGTAGATGCTGTTGAAGATACCCGCAATCTGGGGGCCAAGCAGCAGCAGGATCGCGATCACGACAACCGCGATGAGGAAGACAATCAAGGCGTATTCGACAAGACCCTGCCCTGATTCGTCGCGGGCCAGCCGTTTCAACACGCAACCTCCGGAACCAGGCCAGTTATTCGGCCTGTGGCGCCGCGGAACCTAACGGGTCCCGCCACGGCGCTTGATGCTAGCACGCGACACCGCACCGCGTCGGATACTGCGGTCGGTTTCACGGCAAACCGCTTCATGCTTCTGATGAGATGCCTTCGACGCCCGTCCCAACGTGTAACCAGCATCTTGACCGCAGCGCGGGTGCGCATCCCCATGGCCACATCGACACTGCGGCTCCGGATTGTCCTCATCATCGCGGTCGCCATCGCAGTGCCACTCGGCACAATCGGCTTGGAGGTCTCGATGAACGATCGGGCCGAATTCAAGCGTGAGGCTGAGCGTGGTGTGCTTGCCGAAGCAACTGCGACCGGAACACTCATCGATCATCATCTGACGTCTCTCCTCGCCACGGCCCGTGCGATCACCAGCCTCGGTCCACTCCGACCATAGGACGACGGCGCTCGCTCCGGACAGGATCAGGCACTGCGGGAGTTCGCCACGCGTCTCTACTCCAGCACCCGGCTTGCCACATTCACTCTCGATGGCAACCGCTTCGCAACGTCGAATGACACACCGGCTTTCAAAATCGCTGCAGACCAAGGATCCGCCGCCTCTTCGCAGGGTACTCAGGCGTGGCAGGTAACCCGGTCCCTGACGACGGGGCGCACCGATTCTTTCCGCGTCATGCCATGAGAAGCGCGCTCGCGCGACTGCAATGCGCGTGAACCGTTTCCGCCACGGAGGGATCTGCAGTTCACTGCAGACCGCATGCAGGGAGGAACACCGGTTGCAATCGCTACCCGCAGAGACGAACCCCGCCAAGAGAGCTCCCGAACTTCTGACACGCAACCGGCGGTCCCGCCGACGTACCTTTTTCGGCCAGACGCTTGGCGTATCAACCGCACTGTTGAGCGGCGTTGGCCTCGCCACCGCTCAGGAGGCGCCACCACCTGAAGAACCGGATCCTGGTGCTGACCCGGCCACTGATGCACCGGCCACAGATGCACCGGTCTCAGACGCACCGCCCGAAGCACCTAGCCCCGATCCCGTGGCACCAGTATTTGCCGGGATAGCGCCCATCACGTCGTTTGCCTACGGCATGCAAGCCCACCTGTACTACCAGAACGTGCCACGCACCGTCTCTCTGGTGACCGAAGCGGGGTTTGGCTGGGTCAAGCAACAGGTGCGCTGGAGTGACGTCGAGCCGGTGCGAGGCTCCCCGGATTGGTCGCAGATCGACCTGATCGTGGCCGGAGCGAATTTGGTCGGAGCCAAGATCCTGTTCAGCGTCGTGACTGCGCCAGCGTGGTCACGATCGGACGGCAAGGTCGACGGCCCACCCGACGACTACGACCAGTTCGGCGTCTTCCTCACCAAACTCGCAATCCGCTACCTTGGCAAGGTCCACGCCTACGAAGTCTGGAACGAACAGAATTTCAGCCGCGAGTGGGGTGGCGGCAAGATCGATGCCGGAAAATACGTCGAACTCCTGGCAATCGCCTACACGGCCCTCAAAGCTGTCGATCCCAACGTGGTTGTGATTTCCGGCGCATTGACCCCGACCGGCTTCAACGACCCGAACATCGCCATTGACGATGTCGTCTACATCCAGCAGATGTACGACTACAAGAATGGCCTCATCAAGACCGTTTGTGATGCGGTCGGGGCGCATGCAGGTGGGTTCAACAATCCACCGGACGATACTCCGACCAAGAAGTCAGTTCCATCGACAAGCTTCAAGGGCCACCCGAGTTTCTACTTCCGCCGCATCGAGGGACTTCGCGAGATCATGATCTTGCGCGGCGAATCCGAAAAGTTGATGTGGATCACCGAGTTCGGGTGGAGCACCTTGAACAAGGCGAAGGGCTACGAGTACGGCGCCGATGTCTCAGAGGCAGACCAGGCGAAGTATGTCGTCCGTGCAATGGAGATTGGCCGTGGCTATGGCTGGGTCGGCGGAATGTTCGTCTGGAACCTCAACTTCCAGATCTTCGTGCCGGACACTGACGAAAAATGGCCCTTCGGCATCGTCCGCAAGGACTATTCACCACGGCTGGCGTACACCGCCCTCAAGGCACTACCCAAGATCCCTTAGGATGCCGCAACACAATCGCCGGGAAGTCAAAGGGCCCCCCTCGTTCGAGGGGGGCCCTTCTCACAAATCCGATCGGGTTCGACAGTCCTACTCGAGGAACGACTGCAGCTTACGCAACTCCGGAGACAACCGCAGCTTGGCAAGTGCCTCCGCCTCAATCTGACGGACCCGTTCCCGGCTCATGTTCAGCTCGTCACCGATTTCGGCCAAGGTGTAGGCCG
>CANFGH010000160.1 GCA_947446285.1 Chloroflexota bacterium | reverse complement strand
GACTGTGCCCGGCGGGACTCGTAGCCATCAAGCCACTTCGCGTTCGCCACGAACAGTTCGTCCACCATCGTGCGGATGGTGTCGATCGGCGCACTTGCCGAGGCAAGCGGATCGAGCGCGCACGACTGGAAGATTGCCCCGCGGTCACGGTTCAGGAAGCCCTGCACTGCCAGTTCCTGCACATTGACATTGGTGCGGTTGATTCCCGCCAGTTGTGCCGGCAGGTCACCGATATGCACCGGATGCAACCCGGCGTTGTCCACGAAGATTGGCACCTCCACGTTGCATCCGGGAGGCAGGTTGGTGATCAGGCCGGTGTTCGGCACATTCCCGTTGAAGCGGAACGGGATGCCACTCTCGACGGCGCGGATGATCGCCGAACAGTACTCACGGCTGCGTACGAAGTCGATCGGTGCCTCGCCAGCGGCCTGTTGCCGGATCGTCTCCCACAAGGGTGCGCGATAGGCGGGGACCGAGGCGAGCGACCCGGCAGCCGTCGTCACCGATGTTGCCGGTGCGACAGTACCCGGCGACGCCAGTTCCGGGGTGTAGCGTTCCCGGTCGGCGGCGGTGCGCCGGAACCACGGCACATACTCGGCCATGTGCCGGCTGGACTCGGTCACGAAGTACCCGAAGTGGCGCATCACCTCGAAGCGGACGCGATCCTGTTCGTACCGCACCGGATCGTGCAACGCCTCACGCAGGCGCGGGTAGAGATCCTCCCCCCGATAGGTATGGTGGCGCAGGTCCAGGAACCATGCCTGATGGTTGATCCCCGCCACCTGGTAGGACAGTTCGGTGTGGTCCACCCCGACAAACTTCGCCAGGCGTTCGGCCGTCCCCTGCACGCTATGGCAGAGGCCGACGTTCCGGATGCCGGGCAGCACCTTGCCGATCGTCCACATGATCATGGCCATCGGGTTGACATAGTTCAGCCACAGGGCATGCGGGCAGACCTGCTCCATCTCACGCCCGATCTCGAGAAGCGCGGGCATGGTACGCAGGTACCGGAAGACGCCCCCCACGCCGATGGTGTCGGCGACGGTCTGGTGCAGGCCGTGCGCCTCCGGGATCGCCACATCGGGCCGGTCGGGTTCGTACGCGTAGCCGACGGCGAGGGTGGTGATGACGTAGTCGGCGCCTTCGAGGGCAGCCTTGCGGTCGGTGGTGACGGTCAGGCGCGCACCAACACCGAGGTCGCGGATCATCCGGGCGGCGAGCGGACCGATCAGGTCAAGACGTCCCTGATCGACGTCCATCAGGGCGATATCGCCATCGGCAAGTTCGGGCCACGACAGCACGTCGGCGATCAGGCGTCGGGCGAAGGTGGCACTACCGGCGCCAAGGAGGGCTATGCGGGGACGTCGGGTGTTGGACATGAATATTTCCTTCGTTGGCACGATGCCGAGCGAACCAGCCATTGCATTCGTCACAGATGCTGACGCCCCGACGGGTTCGGCCACACGATAGCGCGTCCGCCGGGCAATGTCAGGCCGTAATCGGCGATCCACGCACCCCTTGGGAGTGGATCCGCCAACACTCCCAGGGGCCATCACTCCCAATCCGGTTCTCAGTGGCCGAGTGACGCGACCTCCACCACCTGGCCTGTTCCGGCACTCTGCCAAGCCGCCTCGGACAGCTGCATCACCCGGAGACCACACTCGGCGGGGGCAAGGTTGACCGACTTGCCAAGGATCACGTCGACGAAGTGCTGGTCAGGTGTCGTGCCCTGCGCCAAAGGCCCCATGTCGAGCGGATCGTTCTCGCCAATCCGGCGGAGTTCTACGAACGGTTCAAACCCGGGTTGTCCCATCATCCGGTAGTAGATGGCGCCATCACTGCCGTAGATCGTCACATCCTCCCAGACGGCACTTCCAATGCCCGGGGCGTTCCCGACAATGCTTAGGCTGGCCTGCGCACCACTGGTGAACCGGACCGTCACCGCCGAGTTGATGTCCAGACCGGCATCGAACGACTGCTGCGCCGCGTAGACGTGCGAGGGTTCCAGTCCGGTGACGTGCAGGAGGATGTCCACGAGGTGGCTGCCGCTGTCGTTCAGTTGTCCGCCACCGGAGAGGTGCGTTTGCATCCGCCATGGCACGTTGCCCTGGCGCACCCGGTTCATCTGCCCGGCGTACCACATCTGGTTCTGCAGGGCGACGATCATCTGGACCGTCCCGATCCGGCCGCTATCGATGATCTCCTTGATCTTGAGGTACGGCGCCTGCGTGTGACGCTGGTAGGACACCATCACCACCTTGCCGGAGGCATCGCGGGCACGGATGACGTCGTTCGCCTCGCGGACCGTGTTGACCAGGGGTTTCTCCACGAGCACGTGTGCCCCCGACTCTAGTGACGCAACCGTCTGGTCACGGTGATACGAATGCGGCGTACTGATGATGACCGCATCCGGAGCAACGCCCCGCAGGAGTTCCTCGTGGGTCGCGAAGGTAGGCATCGACGCCAGCTGCGGGAAGCGGTCGCGTGCCCGGGCGTGCATGTCGATGACCGGGTCGCACCCTCCCACCAGTTCCACCTCGGGCATCTGCACCAGTCGCCCGATATGGCTGAGCATGTTGTTGCCTAGGCCAATCAGGCCAATCCGCACACGGGTATCACTCATCGCCGTTCCCCTTCCAGACGTTCCCGAACCCGCCGCAGGCACACGCGAAGCGTCTGTCGCTCATGGCGGAGTGGGGTTGGCCGGGAGTGCATCAACACCGCCCGACGGCCGAAAGGGTATCCGCCCCGGTGGGGACGGCGAATGGAGGACGGAAGGCGACACTGCACCGCCTCCCGAGAACCCTATTTCTTCACCTGGCACTTGCGTGACACGTCACGCTTGTACGAGTCCAGTCAATACTGGTCGCAAAACGAGTGCTGGTGGGATCCGTGCTTGAACTTGTACGGCGTCTTGACGCGGTTGATCTTGGTCCCGCACTCGTCGCACTTGTTGCCCGGCATGCATTCCCCTCCTCTGCAAGCGTACGCGACCGGCGGGCCTATCTGGAGACTGGCATCGACCGCCGCGACCAAGGATGCCTGCCGGACGTTTGGCGTGCGAAGCATCCCTCTTTCGTCCAAGCGCCGGCATATCGTGTCGCGGTGGAGTGGCCCAAGCGAAGCGCATCCGAATCAGGTGGGGCGGGGGTCGGGTTGATCGGTATCAGCACTCCATCTGGGGCAGGGAGTGGAGGCACACTACATGCCGGGAAAGTGGCAATCTTCATGACGTGGTACGCTGCCCCGGGGACGTCCCAGACCGTTCCAGCAACAGTGGCTAGAACGTGTCGCATCCAAGGGACAACCCAGGAACCTGCCCGGTGAAGCTTTCAGTCCTCATCCCGGTCTACAACGAACAGACATCCGTCGAGACGATCGTGCGTCGGGTCACGGCGATGGATCTCGCATCCGTTGCGACACCGGTCGAACTGGAACTGATCGCGGTCGATGACTGTTCAACTGACGGCACCCCGGCAATCCTCGATCGCCTGCATGGTGCACCGGCGGAAGTGCCGGGTGCCGGGCCACAGTCCGGGCGAACCGGCGGTCCCGATACCGTTGGGTCATTGCGGGTGATCCGCCATCCGGTGAACCGTGGCAAGGGTGCCGCCATCCAGACCGCCCTCGCGGCGGCGACTGGCGACTTCGTCATCATCCAGGATGCGGACTTCGAATACGACCCGGCGGACATCCCTCGCCTGCTTGCCCCGGTGGTGAGTGGCAAGACCGCGGTCGTCTACGGCGCGCGCCCCCTTGATGGTTCGGGGGGGCGTTGGCTTCTGGATTTCGGGAACCGCGCCCTGACGTGGGTGACCAACGTGATCTACGGAACCCGTCTCCACGACATGGAGACGTGCTACAAGTTGCTTCCCACCGCGCTGCTGCGGAGTTTCCGCCTGGAGTGCCGCCGGTTCGACATGGAACCGGAGATCACCGCCAAGGTGGTGAGAAGTGGGTACCGCATCATCGAGGTCCCGATTGACTACCGGCCCCGAACCGGTGGCAAGAAACTCTCGGCACGCAAGGACGGACTACCCGCCCTGCAGGCCCTGCTCCGGTACCGCACGTGGCGACCAACCGAAACGGTTGCCACACTCCCGATCACCGACCACGCCACGGCCCACGGCTGACCGTCAGGCACGCACCCCACCCTTGCATGCGTGTGATGCCGCCTTGCCGCGATGCGACCGGATGACGTTGAGACACGACCATGACAAACATCCTTGAAATACTCGGATCCTTCGTGAAGTGGCTGATCGACAGTGGCGGCTACTGGGGCGTGATCGTCGCGATGGCGATCGAATCGGCGCTGGTCCCGTTGCATCGGAACTGATCATGCCGTTCGCCGGTGCCTTGGTTACCGAGGGGAAGCTCGACTTCACCCTGGTCTCAATCGCCGGTGCAGTCGGGAACGTGATCGGGTCGTGGATTGCCTACGCCATCGGGTACGTGATCAGTCCGGACCGGGCGCGATGGTTCGTGCGTACTTGGGGACGGTTCCTGCTCATCTCCGAACACGAAATGGACGTCACCGAACGGTGGCTGAAGCGCTACGAGGACGCGGTGGTCTCAGGAAGCCGCCTCCTGCCTGGGGTCCGCACCGTCGTCTCCCTGCCGTGCGGGTTTATCAAGGTGCCCATGATCAGGTTCACCGTACTGACCTTCCTCGGCTCATTGATCTGGTCGGCGTTCCTGACTTGGGTTGGCGTGGTCATGGGTGAGAACTGAAATACCCTCGGTCCACGGTTCCACGCGATGGACGGCATCATCGTCGCCGTTGCCTTGAGCCTTGGTGGGTGGTACGTCTGGCTCAAGATCCGGCCCGGCCGCGAAGGGTGGAAACCCCGCCTCCACCACGCATTGATCACCTTTGGGCTTGCATTGCCCGCGACGCAAGTATCTTGCGTGCAACCCAGGCAACAATCGCAAGCCCCATGACGGCAAGGAAGGCGCGTTCATACTGGTTGACCATCCCGATGATGGCCTGCCAGTTCTCGCCGAGATACCACCCGCCAATGGTCAGGATGGCCGTCCAGATTGCTGAACCTGCCGTGGTGAACACAAGGAACCGCCCCATCGGCATGCGGTTCATGCCCGCCGGGACCGAGATCAGGCTTCGGACAAGCGGGATAACGCGTCCGAAGAAGACGACAGCATCGCCGTGCTTCCGGAATGTCTCCAGCGTGCGATCCACATCCCGTTCGTCCATGAACCAGTAACGCCCGTACGCACGGACAAACCGGCGGATGATCGGCTCATTGGCATACATGCCGATGTAGTAGAGGATGACTGCGCCAGCAACGGCACCGGCGGTGCCGGCGATGATGCTGAGGGTCATGTCCAACTTGCCATCCCGCGCAAGCCATCCGGCAAAGGGCATCACGAGTTCTGACGGAATGGGGGGGAAGACATTCTCGGCAAGCATCACCAGGGCGATGCCCGTGTAGCCGAGCGTGAGGATGATGTCCTG
>CANFGH010000159.1 GCA_947446285.1 Chloroflexota bacterium | reverse complement strand
CGCCGGTTGTGCTGGTTCCCCTGATGAGCGTGGTGGCGCGGGTAAGGCAGAGTGCCAGGAGGGTCACCGCAAGGGTGATGAAGGCGGCTTCACGTGCCCCACGGCTGAATTGCAGGTGCCATGGCGAGAAGGCGAGGCCGGTGGCAGCAAGTAACCCGATGGCACGGTTCCCGAAAAGCGATACGCCTAGCGCGTAGAGGGCTGGAATGGTGATGGCACCGGCGATGGCACCGGGCAACCTGATCGCCCACGTGGTGGGACCGAAGAGGGCGATGGATGGGACGGCGGCGTAGATGAACGCGGGGCGCTTGTACTCGCCGAACGCGCGAAAGGCGGTTGGGTAGGGCGTCCCGAATTCATCCCGGCCGGTCTCGAGGATGCTCCAAGCGTTGTAGCCGATCGAGAGTTCATCGGGATCCGGTGACGGCGGGAGGGTGCCGAGGTCCCACAGCCGGAAAGTGAGACCGAGCGCGGTGATGACCAGGAGGGTCGCAAGTGCAAACGCGGGTGACGGCAATTGGCGGGGCCGAGGCACCGATGGGTTGTGCTGTGGGGGTGCTTGCACGTACCAGTGATACCGCACGCGAGACCGGTCCCTGTCGGGTGGGTACGGATCGGTACCCTGTCGAAGGTGGAGAAGTCGTCGCCGACGCAGGTCGAACGAAATGCGCGCGGTCACGGGCATCCGGGTGCGCATGGCCGGTCGTTTGTCGACGCATCAGTGTCTGGTAACGCTGCTCGGTCATCGCGTTCTGACCGTGCGTGGGTCTTCGTGGCGGTCGTGGCGTCGGTCTACGCCGCCTTGCCTCTGGTCACTACGGTTCTGCTGACACGGACCGACGACGGTGAGGAGTTTTTGCTGCGCGCCTTCACCCTTGACCGCGCACTGGCGGCGCACGCCATGTACCCGCGCTGGCTGCCGGACGTGTACCTCGGCTTTGGCTACCCGGTCTTTGCGTTCTACGCGCCGGTGGCCTACTTGCTGGTCGCCGCGCTGACGCATCTTGGTGCCGGGACGGTTGACGTCGCGGCGCGGGTAGTCGCCGCGGGCATCGTCGTGGTTGCCGGACTTGGGGCGGCCACTCTGGCCGGGGCAATGGTGCCCGAGATGGATACGAGAAGGTCGCGGGGGCGAGACATTGCGGTCGGGGTGGTCGCGGCGGTTGCGTACGTGGGTTCGCCGTACCCGTTCGTGACGAACGTCCTCCTGCGGGGCGACCTGCCGGAGGCGATGGCCCTCGCCATCCTGCCCTGGTTCTGGCTGGCGGTGCGACACTTGCTACGTAGCGACGCTCCGTTCGCGTTGAAGCCGGTCGTGATCGCCGGGATGCTTGGTGCCCTCACGATCCTCGTGCACCAGTTGAGCGCGGTGATGGCCGCCGCCGCGATGACCCTCGTCATGGTCGGCCACGTTGGACGAGGCTGGTCACGGGGTGTCATTACCCGGGTCGTGATGGCAGGGGCGGTCGCCGTTGGCGTGACCGCCATCCTTTGGGTTCCCCTCGCGGTCGAGTCGTCGTCGGTGCGCCTCGACGTGGTGAGCCACGGCGTACCGGAGGTCGTGGGCCGGTTGTCGCCCCTGTGGATGCCGGTGATGCCGGCTTGGCCGTACCCGCACGGGTGGGAACCGTCTCGGTTGCGGGCTCCAGATGGACCAGTTCTCCCCGCGATCACCCAGGCCGTAATCGTCGCGGCAGCGGCGCTGGTGGGCGTGATGACCGTTTGGCGACGACGGGTGTCTGGGCCGATGTGGGGAGGAGGGCGCGGCGACGTGTTCGGCGTCGCGCTGGTCGTCGTCATCTGTTGGCTGCTGAACCTCGAACCGTCGGCAGGAATCTGGTCAGCGATTGCACCGCTGCGGGTGGTGCAGTTCCCGTGGCGATGGCTGGGGCCGCTCTCGCTCGGCGTGGCACTGCTTGGTGCATTGGCCGTGTCACGCATGCGGGTTCAGATAGCCATTAGTGCGGCGGTTGTGGTTGGCGCGCTCTCGTGGGGCGACTCCCTCGGTGCGCTGCCCCGGCCGGTGGCGCCCGACGACACCGACCGGTATGACGCTGCGGCGATGGTTGCCGACGATTACGCCTTCGACCGCTGGGGCGCTTCCACGACGACCGGTGATGGCGAGTTCACGCCTCGTGCCGTCGACATCCGGCGCCCGGACGGGTCGCTTGGCGGCGCGGTCCGTCTTGATCGGGTCGCACCGCCGGGGGCGTGGATGGGTGGCCTCGCGATGGTGCAGGCCGGTGAGGGGTATGTGTCGTCGCTACATGGTGATGCGACACGGCTGCGCGCGGTTGTTGTGGCGGGCGACGCCGGGGCAACGCTGGCGATCCATCAACTCGACTTCCCCGGATGGCGGGCGACGGTCGATGGCGTTCGCGTGGATGTACGGGCGGCGACCCTGGTGCCCGGGTCGGGCGTGACTCCTGGGTGGCTGACGGTGGCGGTTCCTGCAGGGAGTCACGAAGTCGCAGTTTGGTTCGGTGCGACGTGGCCCCGGTTGCTTGGCGACGCGGTGACGTGCCTGACGCTAGCGCTGGTGGGGCGTGCCTTGGTATTCGAGTGGCGACGGGGCGCGTTGAGGTCGGTGGGCACGACGCTTGTCGTGGCGGGGCTCTTGGTGGTGGCGACCTGGAATCTCGGGTCGGAAGCCCTGACGATTCGTGCGCCGGCGGCGGCGTCTCCGGCCACCGAACGGGTCGTCCTTGACGTCGTCGAGGCGGTGCGCCGAGGTGATGCTTCGCTGCAGTCGCCTTCGGGTGCGCGTCTCGGCCTAGATGCCTTCCTGGACGCGGGATGGCTTGACGTGCGCCCACCATCTGGCCGACCGGTCCAGGTCGGGACGGGCCGACGCTGGTTGTACATGCATCCGCCGGGACGCGTGACGGTTCGTCTTACCCCTCCCCAAGGAGCGGTCTTTCAGGCAGGTCTTGTCCTTCGGCCGGACTCCTGGGAGACACCCGAGGGAGACGGGGTGCACTTCGTGGTGGAGGTCGTACCGGTTGACGGACCCGGAGGCATGCGCACGCTCCTGTTCCAGCGGATCAATCCACGGGCGTTCGTCGATGAGCGCCGGTGGGTCGACATCCGTGCGGACCTTGGTGAGTGGGCCGGGCGGCCGATTGACCTGACGTTGCGAACTGACCCGGTCGATACCGTCACGTATGACTGGGCAGGCTGGGGAAACCCGGTGGTGGTGGTTCCGGTTGGGGTGCTTCGCCCGCCGAATGGTCCGCAACCGCCTGCGTCCATCGATACACCACGGACCTGGATGATCGACCAGTAGCGACGTGGCGCCAGTCGCGGCGGTTCCCCGCGGTCGTGGCGTGCGTTTTCAGGACGAGACCGTGTCTGCACCCGATGGTGCTCGGACCGATCCGGAGACTGATAGGGCGTTGCGCGCCAAGGTGCGTGGCGGAGGAGCAACGCGGTTGGATCGAGTGGAACGGGCAACGGTGCGGGCACTGCGAGCCATCCTGATTGGCGGGGCCGTGGCAGGGGTCAGTGCTGCCTCGGTCCTCGTCGGTGTGGTGGCCGCCCGCGCATTGGTTCCGCCCGGGTCGCGGATGGGACACCTCGCGACGCTCGCCTTGGTGACCCTGGCTGTCCTTTGTATTTCCGGTGCGATGGCGCGGATGACCTGGTGGGCGCTGGGGTTCCTGCACCCTCGCCAATCATGGACGCAGCGTTGGGTGCTGACTGCATTGCCGTGGTGGCCGGCGGTGGCGGCCATCTTTCCCCTGGCGTCACTCACCGTCAGCGGTGACGTTGCACACCGGCTCCTGAACCTTCCCCATGAAGGTGTTGCATTCACTGGCTACCTGACAGGGATATCGCTACTCGTCCATGGCAGTGTCATCCTCGGGGCGTACCTCACTCGGGACGGTCAGTGGGCATCCTCTGGCATTGCTGACGGCGAAGGGTATGGCGCGAAGCACTCCACTGACATCATGGCTGGGACGGATGGTTCGTCACCCTGGGTGATTTCGTCACTTGTGCGTGGGATCCTCCTTGCAGTGGCGGCGACGGTCGGCACGAACCAGGCACTGTTCAAGTACATCACGGCGAGGCAGGGTGAGTTCGCAACCCACCGGTACGCGGCGATCAGGCTTCTGCGTGGGGATGACCCGTTCGACTCGATGCGTGAAGTCTGGCAGCAGATCAACGTGCCCCCGGTGACGGTTGCGCTGGTCTACACGCCGTGGGCATTGCTACCAATCGACGTTGCCCAGATCGGCTGGGGGATCCTGCATATTTCCGCAATCATCGGAGCGACGGTTCTTGTCGCCCTCACCTTCTTCGGTTCGCGCATTCCTGCTGATCTCCTGGCAGTGATGATCGTGCTGATCTTCAGCGTCTACGAACCATGGCGTGACACGATCTGGCTTGGTCAACCCAATGGGTTCATCTACCTCTTCCTGTCCATCGGGCTTGTGATGGCGATGCGCAACCGCTGGTTCCTTGCCGGGGTGTGCATCGCCGTGTCGCTGGTGTTCAAGCCGGTTGCGTCATGGGTGGCGCTTTACGTGATCCTGACCCGGCGATGGTCGGCGATGGTCGGTGGGGCGGTTGCAGGCATCGGGATGATCGTGGTCACGCTTCCGTTGGCGGGGGTGAACTGGTGGTGGGTGTGGATCACGCGAAAGATGGGTGACCTGGCACTCGGGAATGCCCTTCATTCGAACATCAGCCTGCAGGCGGTCCACGCGAGGCTGTCACTGGTCTCCCACGCCTATTACGATGCCAACGCGTTGCCCAGCTTGCCCCTCTCGGGGGTCCTGAATGGCCTGATGCTGGCGACCGCGTTCATGCTGGTGCTTGCATTGACCCGGCGTAGCCGGCCGGTCAGCGATGGGATCGGCATGGGTCTGGAGTGGTCGCTGGTGATCGCGCTGTCCCTGACGACCTCCCCGCTTTCTTGGGTGCATTACTCGACGGTCGGGATCGTGGCCTTCTTGGTGCTGCTTGCCTCCACCCGTGCGCCCGATTGGAGTTGGTCGCCGCGTGGTGTTCGCGTGGCGATCGGCACCGTTTCCCTCATCGCGTTCGCCCTGTTGTCGATGGATGAGGAGCTCTTCCTGGTGCGTACCGCCTACTGGTGGGAGACCTGGCCGATGCTCGGGTCGATACCCGCTGCGTCCCTGCCACTACTGGTCGTGGCGATCTCCCTGCGCTTGTGGCTGCACAACAGTTGGCTGGACGCCAGATCCACACACGATGGTGGTCAGAAGGCCGTGACCAGTCCGTAGTTCCGGTCGAGAACCAGGATCCGGATGCGGAGGGCACCATTCTGCACCTTGGCGTCATCCAACAGGCTGGTGCTTTGGTCTCCCGCGGGGCGGATGAACGAGGTGGTGCCTGCCGATGAAAGCGGTGTCCTTCGCCAGATCAGGGTGCTGCCCGTGGCGTAGTAGCGAAATACTGAATGGTCCGCCCCGGCGCGCCGGCTGTAGAGGGCCGGACCTTCGAACACCCCTGCCGGGATTGGATCGATCCGGTCGGCGGCGATCCGTGGGCCTGATGGCGGGAAGTCACCCCAGACCCGGATCCATGCATCCGCCAAGTCTCCGCTAGAGACATCACCTGTTGGTGAGGCTTCAAGTTCGACCTCGAGACGTGG
>CANFGH010000158.1 GCA_947446285.1 Chloroflexota bacterium | reverse complement strand
TGCACGACTTCAGCGTGAGCCTCAGCATGCACGACTTCAGCGTGAACCTCGACGTGCGTCGCTTCCGCGTGCGGTGCGTCGGAATGAACTACTTCAGCGGGTGCGACGACTTCGGCCGATGCGGCTTCAGTAGGCACCACTGACGGCGCCGGGCGCGGGCCGCTGAACCGCGGACCATCCGGGCGAGGGCCGCTTGGGCGTGGTCCCTGGAAACGCTGCCCCTCAGGACGCGGTCCCGATGGCCTAGGGCCACTGAAGCGCGGTCCGTCTGGGCGGGGTGATCCGTCTGCCGGCGCGCCATCAGGGCGCGGTCCTCCGAACCGTGGTCCCGATGGCCTGGGGCCACTGAAGCGCGGTCCGTCTGGGCGGGGTGATCCGTCCGCCGGCGCCCCATCTGGGCGAGGTCCGCCGAACCTTGGTCCGGACGGTCGCGGTCCCTGGAAACGCTGTCCCTCGGGACGCGGTCCGGATGGTCGCGGTGTGAACTGTCGAGGTGCGCCGTCGGGTGCACCTTCCTCAGCCGGGGCCGGTTCGGGCGGTGGCATGCCCAGGCGCTCACGCAGGTTCGAGAACCCCACGTTCATGCCTCGCGGACTTGCTGTCGGGGTGGCCGGCGCTGCCGATGCTCCCTTGGGCGCACGGCGCAATTCACGCACCACTCCGTCCACGATTGCGATCAGTGCCAGCGATGTCGCTTCCACGGTCAGGTTCGCACCGCCATCAGCGTGTGCCGTCACCTGTACCGATCCGGCGGCATCGTCGGTCAGGCCGAAGCGCAGCGATCCGGGTTCACGCCCGACAATCTTGGCTCCGCGTTGGCGAAGAAGGTTCCCAAAAGACGCTAGCGCCTGATCTGGGGTCTGGTTCAATCGGAGTTGCTGCGCCATGCGGGTCGTCGGGCCTCCTCACGCGACTCCGATGATACCCCACAAGATGACGGGGTCCGTGGGACGTCACAACCCGCCCGCTTAGCCGCTGAGTGCTGGCATCGACGAACGAAGTCGGCCACCGGCCCTTCTCCGCCCCACGCACGTTTCGCCCTTATTCCAGCGACGCACCACTACGGCCAGATTGGGCCAGTTGGTGGGACGGCGCACCCTTGGGTCTCTTTTGTTCCGGGCACTTTGTGAGTTTGCGCGTGATGCATTTACAAGGGTAGTCTTGTTGTAACATCGGGACAAGGGGCTGTTCTGGTGTGGCTACAGTGCCAGCTAAAATCATTCTAATAGGAATTAGGGTCCGTGCTCGCCTGGCTTCAATGCTGCAAATTGCCCCCAATCGGCCCTTTTGGCGCTGGTGGGATTTCTAGACACAGGAACGTGCCTTGCAGGTGATTCGCGCAGGCATCGTCCGCCTTTTGGGTGCTATGGGCGTCGGACGTCGTGGGTCGTCTGGCCTTCCGCCAGGGTATGGCCCGGTTCAGCGTGCCTCGGTGACCCGCGACCCGGTGTTCTGGGTCGCCGTCGGTCTCGTCGCCATCTTCCTGGGTGGCTTCGGCCTCACGTCGGCAAGCACCGCCTTCTTCACGTTCACGTCGTGGGTGACCGGCAACGCTTTCCAGTCCGGGACCGTCGCCCTCACCGCCTCGCGCACGTCATCCACCGACCTCGTCGTCGACAAACTGCTTCCGGGTGACCTGCTGACCCGGCGCCTTGCGGTGACCAACCCGGCGCCGGGGGTGACCCCGCAGCCAGATACCGACTGCACACGCACGACCGCCCCGGCTGAGGCGTCAGGGGGCGCAACCCCCACGCCGCGTCCCTCCGTCCTGTGCACCGCCTACTACCTCTCCATCGTGCCGAAGTCACTCGACAACGGCACCGCCACCCCGGTCCCGACCCTGTTGGAACACGACCGCGATGGTGGCGTGCACATCGCCATCTTCCGGTGCACCACCGACGAAGCCGGCGTGACCCCCATCGCATGTCCGGACACCACTGCCGCGTCCGTGCCGGTCTACTTGCACGAGATCTCCGGTGTCACCGGCGGAACCACCCGGATCATGACCACTGGGGCGTCACTGCAGGCGTCGGACCTCAACGTCGTTGGGACGTCACTCCGGTTCGTCCCGGGGTCGCGGATCAACAGCATCGCTCCGTCTGGATCCACCGGGTCTGCAGCGTTCGTGGCGACCGGCATCTTCGTGGCCGGACAGCCGATCCTGACCGCGCGCAACGACCAGTGCAACCCCGAGTACTTCGACTACCCGACACCCGCCGGACTGCTCCGCGCCAACGCTGCGGTGCGGACCGTCGTCGTCCCCACCCCGACTGGTGCCGTGGCCAGTGCAACGCCGACCGCGACGGTCACGCCGAGCCCCGGTGCCATCCCGACCGTGCCCATCACCGATGCCTGCCCGATGGGTGGCCGACGCACTGGCCTCCGGACCGCACCGACCATCATGCAGTCCGATGGCGTCACCATCACCATCCCGGGTGGCGACGGCGTCTCCGGCCTGGCACCGGGCGACACCGACTACCTGCTGCTGATCGCCTACCTGCCGTCCACTGCGTCAAACGAGTTGCAGGGCCTCAGCCAGAAGTACTCGGTGAACCTGAGCGCCGTCCAGCCCGCACCCGAGAGCATCAGCGCGCCGCCAGTGCGGACCCCGTTCAACACGCGCACCGTCACCCGGACGCCCACCGTCACGCCGACCGGCACCCCGGGCAACACCCGGACCCCGACCATCACCCCGACCCCTGACTCCATCCCGCCATTGGTGCAGTCGATCGTCCTCGCCAACAGCGCGACCGCGGTCGCCGGTCCGGGCACCACCCTGGCGTTCACCGTCACCTACTCTGAACCGGTCTTCGATGTCGGTGCGGGGGACTTCGAGGTTGAGGTCGGGCCGGGCGTGACCGGCATGCCGACGATCAGTCAGGTCATCGGGATTTCGAACAGCTACAAGATCACCCTCAACCGCAATGGTGCGACCGGCAACCATGGCGTCACGGGCAACGCGACCATCGGCCTCAAGGTGACGGCCAACGCAGCGGCGCGCGATGGCCTCGGCAACAAGGTCCAGTCAACGGCCGTCGCGAGCAGCCAGACCTACCGCCTCGACACGACCGGGCCGACCTTTGCCGTGACGTACTCGCGGCTATCCCCGGTCAATGCCGGTGCCCTCACCCTCACCCTTACCAGCAACGAGTCGCTTTCAGCCCCGCCAAGGATCTCCATCAACCAGCCGGGAAGCACGGACGTCACCGATGAGGTGACGAGTGTCGGTGCCTCGAGCAGCACCTTCACTTATGCGTACACGGTCTCTACCAATTCCGGTTCTGCCTATGTTGACGGAACCGCCACCGTCTCGGTGAAGGGGAATGACATCGCCGGGAACGAGGGCACCCAGGTCACTGGGGCGACCTTCTTGATCGACACCACTGCGCCAAACGCCCCGACCGCACCGGCGTTCGCTCCAGGTGGCGGCACCGTAGTGGCCGGTGCGCTCAATGGCACCAATACGACCCTGACGCTCACGGCGACTATCACCGCCGGCAGTGTCGGCGCTGCGGGTTACGCCGAGCTTCTCCTTGATGGCGCGCCATTCTCGCCATCGATCAAGACGACGCCCGGTTACCCATCAAATACCGCGACGCAGGTCGCCATCTCGCTCGGAACGACTACCAACAGCCAGCTGCAGACTCTGATCCCCGCTGGCAGCCACACACTTTCGGTGCGTCTATACGACTCCTCTTCCCCGCCGAATGTGTCGGCCGCCAGCGCTCCTATCGCCATCACCGTCGACTACACCGCGCCGACCATCACTGGAGTCACGACCACTTACTCGGGCAGCGCAACCGCCGGGGCGTCAATCCCGATCGTCGTGGCCTTTAGCGAACCGATCACTACGACCGCGTCTTCGACGTTGGCGATGAACGTCACGCCGACCGCGCGAAACGCGACCTGCCCGGCGGTTATCGCACAGTCCACACTGACGTGCACCTACACGGTAGTGGGCGGCGACACCGCCGCCACACTCTCGTATTCATCGACCACCGCCCTGACGGCAGCGACCCTGACCGACGTGTATGGCAACGCAGGGCCCGTCACATTGCCCAGTACGACTGCCAATGGTCTCTATACGGCCGGCATCACGGTCGGGCCGTAGCCAAGCCGTGAAAACGCGGTGCTGGGCGCAAGCTGGCACCCCGAGCCACGGCGGGAACGATTCCCCGCGCACCCCCCACCGACCTTACTCCCCTCTCCCGCATCAGCGGCGGCGTGGCAGGGGGCGCGTACGCGGAGGACGAAGGTGCATCCCGAGAACCCAAACTACTGCTAGTAGGCCACCCTCAGACCACGCACTGATCTGGCTCCCCCTTCCCGCGTCGGTCTGGGGGCTGGGGGGTTAGGCCGACTAACCCCCCACTGCATCCCGACCCCCACACCACGGCAGGCAACGATGCCCGCGGACATCCGCGCATCCCACCCGGCGCCGGTGCAATACTGAGGGCACCATGAATCCGTACCGCCTGAAGCAACTCGGACACACCGCCCTCTCCCTGCCGGCCCTCGGCTGTGGCACGGCAACCATCGGCGACATGCGCGGACTCATCCCGGAAGCGCAGTCGACCGCCACCCTGGAGGCCGCCTGGGCCGCGGGCATCTCCTTCTACGACTCCGCGCCGTGGTACGGCCGGGGCAAGAGCGAGCTTCGCCTCGGGTCCGTCCTGCGCGCCAAACCCCGTGACGCATACACCCTTACCACCAAGGTCGGTCGCACGCTGCACCGGCCCGCCGATCCGGCAGCCTTCGCCGCTGCGATGACCGACGGATCCCTGCCGATCGAGATCCGCTTCGATTACACCCGCGACGGCGTGATGCGTTCCTATGAAGACAGCATCCAGCGCATGGGCATCCCGGTGATCGACGCGCTCCTCATCCACGACCTCGACCCGATGCACCACGGCGACGACGGCGTGGAACCGTTCCTGCGCCAACTCGAGGATGGTGGCGGGTTTGCCGCCCTCCAGGCCCTCAAGGCGAGTGGCGAGATCAAGGCCATCGGTGTGGGCATCAACATGCTTGGCATGATCCCGCGCTTCATCCCGCGCTTCCCAATCGACTTCTTCCTGGTGGCGATGCCCTACACGCTGCTGGACCAGGGCGCGCTGGACCACGAACTTCCGCTCTGCGCCGAGCACGGTGCCGGCGTCATCATCGGTGCGCCGTTTGCTTCGGGCATTCTGGCGAGCCGCACCGGCCCGGCGGCCACCTATGCCTACCGACCGGTGGAGACCCCGACCGCGACGAAGGTGGCCCGCATCGACGATGTCTGCCACGCACATGGCGTACCGATTGGTGCCGTCGCCCTGCAGTTCCCCTTGGCAAACCCGTTGGTAGCGTCGATCATTCCCGGCCCGAACCACCCCGACCAAGTTCGCACGAACATGGCGTGGCTTCGCACCGAAGTCCCGGCTGCCCTTTGGCGCGATCTCAAGTCCGAGCGCTTGCTGCACTCTGACTCACCAATCCCGGTTGACTGATCCATGGGGGCGCTTCTCCAACCTGGGAGCGACGGGAGAGGGGTGTGTGCCCGGGCCGCGAAGCACTTTGGTCCGCGGGCATCCTTGCCCCATGTGTCCCAACTAAATCGCCCGGGCGGAGGCGATGGCACGTTGGTAGCGGGATTCCCGGGTGGTCGTGGCCTCGGGATCGAGCGGGGTGTAGGCACCGTCCGGCACCTCGGGGACCTCGATG
>CANFGH010000157.1 GCA_947446285.1 Chloroflexota bacterium | reverse complement strand
TCAAGTGAATGCCCGGATTTGGTTGCCGCAGACTCAAGTTGCACCACTACCTGCCGATAATGTAAGCAGGGATCGATGACCGGATTTCCGGTCTCCAGGTGAAGGAACACGAGCGATGCGCGTTCAGGATGGACCCTTGGGCCACCTGAGGGATGTGGTGGACCAGAGGAACGCACAGGTCGTCGCGGAGATCAGTGCTTCGGCTGCCTCTCGGGCAACCAAGTCACGGGTCACCGCACAGCAGGCGGTCTCCCAGAGTGCCGAGGGTGCGACGCGGACTCGTCCGCGGATCGTGACCCCGCACCACGTGGATACTGCCGTCTAGCCCGCGACAAGTCACCTCCACAATTGCCTACGCCCGCCCCGGTGAGTTCCCGGGCGCGGTTCTAGAGAACCCACTCTGACGGGGTCAGGTGGGTTCTTGTGTTTTTCGGGCTACTGGATTGGTGGAACCTCACCGCTTTGCGTTGGGGGAATGGGCATCTCGCCTACACAGACTTGGTAACGCGTTGGCGCAGGGCGGTGCCAAGCAGGTTGACGCCCAGAACGCACAGGAAGATCATCAGGCCTGGGAAGAACATCAGGAAGGGTGCGTCCAGGAAGTAGGCGCGTCCGTCGGCAAGCATCAGTCCCCATTCCGGGGTTGGTGGCTGGGCACCCAGACCAAGGAACGAGAGACCTGAGAGGGTCATCAGGAGCGATCCGACATCGAGGGCGGCCATCACGATGATCGGCCCCCAGATATGCGGAAGGACTTCACGGGTCGCGATCCGCCATGGCGTCGCCCCGATTGCGCGTGAAGCCTCCACGAACGGTTCGTTCCGCACTTGACGGACGAGTGTCCGGGTGACACGCGCGTATCCGGCCCACCAGAAACTGACCGTGGCGATCACGACAGTCAGGAGTGCCGGCCCAAACAGGGCGGCGACGACAATGCCCAGGACGAGGGTCGGCAAGGCCATGATCACGTCCGCGACTCGCATCACGACCATGTCAATGGCGCCTCCGGCATATCCCGCGAGGAGACCGAGGCCCACGCCGATGGTCAGGCTGAGGGCCAGGGCCAGGACAGTGGCGGTGAGTGATGTCCGGCCGGCCGCCGCCGCACGGGTGAACTGGTCGCGTCCCAGGCGGTCCGTGCCGAATGGGTGGGCGAACTCCGGTTCCCGCAGACGTTCGGCCGAACGTGTTTCAGCAACACCGTATGGCGATACGAGCGGTACGGTCACGGCCATCACGACCATGCACGCGATGATGATTGCACCGGACATCCCGGCAATGCCGAGCTGGCGGATAGCCGTGAAGGCAGGGATGCCTGCGGACCAGTCGCGCCGCTTGGCTTGTCGGGTGTCAGGAAGTACGGAGGCGCGGATCAAGGAAGCCATGCAAGAGGTCCACGACGAGGGTGCCGATTACGACGGTGAAGGTGGTGAACAGCATGTAGCCTTGCACGACGGGGTAATCGCGCGCAAGGATGGAATCGAGCAGGTACTTGCCAAGTCCCGGCCAGGAGAAGATGCTTTCGACGATCACCGCACCTCCAAGCACTTCGCCCAGGCTGATGCCAAGCAGGGTAATGGCTGGCAGGATGGCCGGTCGTGCAATGTGCCGGAACAGGATGACCCCTTCCGCCAGCCCCTTTGACCGCGCGACGGTCACATGTGCCCGTGATTGCTGTTCGATCAGGCTTGTCCGGAAGACGCGCATGACGGGCGGGGTCATGACCAACCCGAGTGTCAGGGCGGGAAGGATGATGCGGGAAGGATCAGGTGGACCGGTCACATCGACCCAGTTCAAGCCGACCGCGAAGGTCCAGAGGAGGATGAGTCCGAGCCAGTAGGCAGGAACTGAGACCAGGATCATCGCAATCGCACTGGTCACGTGGTCAACGAAGCCACCGGGATGTCGTGACGCGAGGGCACCGAGACCAAGTCCGAGGGTGGCCTGGACGACAAGTGCGGTCAGGCCGAGGGATAGCGTGGCGGGCATCCGGTTTCCCATCTCGGTTGCCACGGGACGCCGGGATCTGAACGACGTGCCGAGGTCACCCTGTGCCGTCCTTGCGACCCATGAGAAATACTGTTCGGGCCACGAACGGTCCAATCCGAGTTCATGGCGCAGGGCGTCGCGTTGGGCACCTGTTGCGCCCACCTGGCTGCCGCCTCGTCCCGCCCCGAACATGATCGCTACCGGATCACTGGGGGCGGCGTGGATGAGGAGGAAACTTGCGGTCACCGCCGCCAGAAGGACGGCGAGTGCAATGGCAAGACGGGTGATGGCGTAACGCAACATTGGTTGGGAAATCTCGTTCCGTTGATCTGGTCGTGCCGATGGTGGCCGTTCGCGCGCGCAAGGTGCGAACGGCCACCAAGCCCCTAGCTGGATACCCAGAGGTCGGAGTGGACCTCGTACTGCCACCACTGGAAGTGCGGGACGTAGCCGTGCACTTTCGTGCTGACGGCATTGAGGCGCGCACGACTGGAGATCGGAATGAAGGGAACGGTATCGGCGTGGCGCTGGTTGATGTGAAGGGCCTGGACGCGCCGGTCCTCGGCATCCGTCAGGGTCTCGAACCCTTTCAGCAGGTCGGTCATGACCGCGTCGTTGAACTTCATGTAATTGAGGTCGCCATCGGCGGCCACATGCCTGGACAGGACGCTTTCGGGGTCGCCATCGGTACCCCATCCTTCCACGAAGATGTCCCAATCTCCCGCCGACCGTAACGAGTCAAGAAGGCCATAGTCGGGCGAACCGAGGACTTCCACCTGTGCGCCCGCCTTTGCCCACTGGGCCTGCATGAGTTCGGCAGTTGGCTTGCCACCGCCCCACCAGACCAGGCTGAACTTGAGCGGCTTGCCATTGCGGGTCCGGACCTTGCTTCCGGAGGCGAGAGACCAACCGGCTTCGTCGAGGAGACGGGCCGCGCGGGTGAGGTCCTGGCGCGTATACCCGACGCGTCGGGCTTCGGGATAGGCAACGTTCGTGCCAAGCCATGAAGGTGCAGTCCGGGCGAGGCCGTTGTAGGAAACATTCACGATCTCATCGCGGTCGAGCGACCAGGCCAGTGCCTGTCGGACGCGTACGTCGTTGAACGGTTCCTTGGCGATGTTGAGGTAGGCGGCGGCGCAGTCGGTGCTGGGGATGGTGTAAAGGCGCGACGTGCGGCTGCGCTGGATGCGTGTGGAGGATTCGGCCGTGATGCTCCGGACGATATGCGCCTCACCGGACAGGGCCGCGAGTGACCGGGCGTCCGGGTCACTGACCTCGTTCAAGACGATGCGTGCGATGCGTGGCGTCCTGCCCCAATACTTGGGATTTCGTTCTGCCACGACCTGCACGCGCGGGTTGAAGGATGCCACCTTGAATGCGCCGGTGTAGTCGGCTGCACCAACGTCGAACGAGTTGTCCTTGGCCCCGAAGGCCTCCACGTTGTGGATCATCAGCCACTCGTCGGTGAGGATTTGTGGAAGGGCCGGGATGGCCCGGTTGGCTGAGAACCGCACCACCAAGTCACCCTCGGCGTCAATGCTGATGCCCTTCAGGAGGTTGGCGCCGTAGGTTGACAGGGCGCGTGTGCGCTCGAGACTTGCAACCACTTCCTTGGCGGTGACTGGCTTGCCGCTCTGGAACCGGACATCTGGCCGGAGACCGACCCGCCAGGCATTCGGACCGGCGTTTGCAAACCACGCCGCGATGTCGACATCCACCTCGCCTTGCGGGGTGAGCCGGAGGAGACCCTCGGCAACGCCGATGCTACGCAGGTAGCCGGCAGAGTACTCATGGACCGGATCGAGGCCGTAGGGGGTCTCCTCGGTGGCGATGCGGAGTTCATCCGAGATCGCCGACTGTGCCAGTGCCATTGATGGCAGGAACTGCGAGGCAATCGCAGCGGTGCCTATGGCACGCATGAGGTCGCGACGGCCCGGTGTCGGTCGGGGGGCTATCAGTGATGTCATGTCATCCTTCCAGTACTGCGCGGCTTCGCATCTGCTATTGCGAAGCAGATGCGAATGGCGCCGAATTTATCACAAATGCGAGCTGGTTGCAAGTAGATCGGGTCGTGCACCGAACCGAAAGACCGGAGTGTTGTTGGCACGGCCACGGGAACCGGGTTCGGTGGCACACGGGGTGGCACCGGAACGACGGATCACTCGGTTCGGATCTTCGGATCCGTCAAGGATGAACCTTGCGGTCATTCCCGTATCCGCCTGTCGTGCACGTGACGTAACGACGGAACAAGGGGCATGCCAATGGTGGCGAGAGTCCAGACTGGCAGTATGGTTAGTTTGAGGGGGCACTTGTCGAGGTTGAGGTAGACCTGGCACCGGGGTTGCCGGCTGTCACCGTCGTTGGCGTGCCCGATGCGGCGGTGCAGGAGGCGAGGGAACGGGTACGCGCGGCGATTCGGCACATGGGATGTACCTTCCCTGCACGAAGGATCACGATCAATCTTGCGCCAGCGGAGGTGCGCAAGGAAGGTGCCGCATTCGATGTGCCGAGAGCACTTGGCATCCTTGCGGCCTCCGGTGCGATGGAGCTGCCGTCGGGTCCCACCCTCTTCCTCGGGGAACTTTCCCTGGATGGAGCGATGCGCCATACACATGGCGCGCTGCCACTCGTGGCGTTGGCGCGGGCGAACGGGATCGGGACAGTCATCGTGCCCGCATCGGATGCGCCGGAGGCAGCCCTGTGATCGAGGAGGTCCCGGTCATCGGGGCACTGTCGCTTCTGACCCTTGTGCAGCATCTCAATGAGGAGGAACCGATCCCTCCGTTTTCCCGAAGCGGTCGTCCGAATTTCGAGGATGACCGTCCAGTGATCGGGCAGGACCTTGCTGACGTGCGCGGGCAGGAACACGCCAAGCGCGCCCTCGAGGTCGCTGCGGCCGGCGGACACAACCTCCTGGTATCCGGCAGTCCCGGTGCAGGCAAGACCCTCCTGGCCCGGTGCCTTCCGGGGATCCTGCCGTCCCTGACCCCCGATGAGGCCCTTGAGGTAACCCAGATCTACTCGGTTGCCGGACTGTTGCCTGCCGACGAACCGTTGGTGCGACGCCGACCCTTTCGCTCGCCCCATCACACCGTCAGTCATGCCGGTCTTGTCGGTGGAGGTCCGTCGCCGCGACCGGGCGAACTCACGCTTGCCCACCGGGGCGTGCTTTTCCTGGATGAATTGCCGGAGTTCGGCACCCACACGCTTGACACAGTGCGCCAACCCCTTGAGGACGGAGTGGTGACGATTTCGCGGGCGGCAGGGACCACGACATTTCCGGCAAGGGTGACCCTCGTGGCGGCGATGAACCCATGTCCGTGCGGGTTTGCCGGGGATCCGGAACGTGCCTGCACCTGCCCGGATGGTGCGATCCGGCGCTATCAACGACGGTTATCGGGTCCCCTACTGGACCGTATCGACATCCACCTGACGGTGCCACGCGTGTCGTAGAAGGACTTGGCAGTGGGAACGGTTGGCGGAGCATCGCCACCACCACCGGCACCCGGGGAGGCGTCCATTGTCGTGCGTGCGCGTGTTCTCGCTGCGCGGGCACGACAGACCGCGCGATTGGTCGGGACGGGGCAGACAGGCAATGCCGAACTGACTCCGGCAGCGGTGCGCGACCATTGCCAGACCGATGCCCCAGCCGAGGCGCTGCTTCGGACGGCAATGCAGCGGCTGCATCTGTCGGCACGCGGGTACCACCGGGTGCTGAAAC
>CANFGH010000156.1 GCA_947446285.1 Chloroflexota bacterium | reverse complement strand
GAACTTGATGATGCGGGTTCGCCCGGTTGCTGCCCGTGCCAACCTGATCGCGTAGAACGTCGCCTCAGTGCCAGACGTCGTAAAGCGCACCCGCTCAAATGACGGGATGGCCGCGCACAATCGCTCAGCGAGTTCAATCTGCGCCGGACCGTCATAGGCGCACGCCATTCCCTCGTTCAAAGCCCGGTTGACGGCCTCGTTGATGAGAGGGTGACCGTGCCCGACGAGCGCAGCGCCATTCGAGGTGACCAGATCGACATAGGGCCTGTGCCCGATATCAAAGACTTTCGATCCAGATGCCCGGGACACGTAAAACGGAAACCCGAGTGACGCGTTCGCCCGCGCACCTGCAGTTACCCCACCCGGCAACGATCGGGTAGCCCGGGTAAAAGCACGCCTGTGGACGTCCCCCCACGCCTCCGGGTCGCTCGGCAATGGATCCGAAATCTCATCCCACGGGGCAAGGGGCCTGGGTATCCGTGCGAATGGCAGGGACTTCAGATTTGGAGTGGCCGCGCCAGGGGTATCGACATAGATCCAACCCCGAGCGAAACTTCCGTAGGTCCACCTGAAATTGTTTGCAGATTTGACCACCACAACCGAAGCCGTCTCGGGTGACAATCCGGCAACCCGGTAGATTTCCGGGTCGTAACACGCGACTGGCCGGGACATCACCATGACCGACAAACCAGGAGCACTGTCAGGTCCGTCGTCACCGTCAATTACCGTGACGTCCCCGAGTTCGGCGGTCAGGCCATCCCCAACGCCGGCACCAAACCGAACCGTCGTGCTTCCGACATGGCGAGCGACCCCCCCGAAACGGACTGGCGCGAACCGGTTGCGGTCGAGGGCACCGCCGAGTTCCACACTCACCCGTGACCCATTGCGTGAGTGCCCGATACGCGCCGCTTGTGGGTCAACGAGTGTGAGGAGAACTTTTGTGTCACGCGCAGGACGGGCGTCAATGATTTCGCGCAGCAGCGTGGACGAGTCCCCACAGGCGCCGGCCGACGGGCTGTCAGCAGAGTCGACTAAAAGGATAGGACCGATGCCAGTGTCATTTCGTGGATTGGCTATTACCGACTGAGATCCACCGCCTATGGCCTCGCGAACGGCAACGCCCGGGTCGACAAGACTCACACGAACTGAATCACGGACATCCCAAAGGGTCTGCAATACGCGGATCATTCCTTGGGTTGCACCGGCAATCTCGCTGGCCGAGGCAGCTCGATCCACAACGACGACACAACTACAGCCGAGATCGCTTACGTCAAGCCACGGCTGAACCGTGAAAAGCGAAGTCGAAAGCACTCCCGGCAACGTGCCAACTTCAGCCTCGGCGGCTTTCGCCGTGGCAACCGGTCCACCAGTCGTTTGAGAGTTCTCGGGTGGGACGACGAGCGGCAGTTTCCTGAACAGTGTGCGAGGACGAGGACCGCCTGAAAGCGCGGCGAATAGGAGCCTTGCGCCGCGGACACCAGTCTCACGCATGTCCAGATGGGGATAACTGGCGTACCCAACTAGCGCATCGGCATTACTCACCATGCGAGAGGTGATGTTCGCGTGCAGGTCAAGCGTGCACACCACAACGGCTGACGGCCCTGCGAGCCTCCGGGTCTCCTCCAAGAGCCGACCATCAAGATCCTCATCGTCGGTGGCGACCCAGGATCCGTGCAGAGAGAGCAGAACGCCGTCGACCGGGCCATCCCGGAGGGCAGACTCCAACCGGGCGAAATACGATGAAAACAGGACGTCCCGATCAGTTGGCAGGATTGGCCCGCCGGTCGCTGCACATGCGTGCACAGTCGGGATAAGTGACACGCCCCATGCCGCTGCCTCGTCGATGAACCCACCCAATTCACTGCCAGTTCCCACTGCATGCCGCAAAGACTCGGTTCCGGTACGGAAAATGCCCGTCTCGAAGTAGGCAAGGTCTGTCGGCACGGGCGCAAAACTATTCGACTCCTGCAGCAACGCACCCGTGACAATCCGCCATGAGGCCCCAATCTCGGCGTTCTCACTGTTCGACTGCTTCTGGTCAGACATTGCCTGCTCGCCTTCTGATGCCATGTTGTGCGCGACCACACCGAGGATATCCCGACGCAATGCCCGCCGTCGCGCGGTATGAAACCGAGCGTCCATAAAAGAATTGACGTGGCAAGCCTGATCCGCCGACAGTCAGGATCATTCAAGTGCAACCGCCTACCAAGCCGCCCGTGCCCTTTGAGCGCTTGCAACGCACGACCGCACGGAAATACCCAGTGGGGTTCACTCCCACCGGTCCTGCAATACTCACCCCGATGTTGAACCCATTCGAACTCGAACGCTATTTCGCGCGGTGGGAGTTCACCGCGCCGTTCCTTCTTTCGGCATCGGATACCGAACCGTGGACGATGTCCGAACTTCTCAGTCTTGCATCGCCCCAGATGAGCAACGCCTGGGAGAACCTATCGCTCGGCTACACGGAGAGTACCGGGCACCCCGTGTTGCGTCAGGCGATCGCGGACGTTTACACCCAATCCTCATCCGTCGACGCTAGCGCCACCCCGCAGCCGATAACCGCAGATAACGTGCTCGTTTTCAGTTGCGCCGAGGAGGCAATTTACGTCTCAATGCGCGCGCTCTTGAAGCCGGGTGACCATGTCGTGTGCCTGTGGCCGTCGTACCAGTCGCTCTACGATGTCGCACGGTCCATCGGGGCCGAAGTCACGATGGTGGAAGTACTCGAAGATGATGGATGGGCTCTATCAGCTTCTCAAATCAAGAATGCTATTCGGAACACTACCCGGCTAGTAATCATCAACACTCCGCACAATCCAACCGGATCAATGCCAGACCACGCCACTTGGAGCAGCATCGTAGGAACGGTCGACGATGCCGGGGCAATCCTCTTCGCTGACGAGGTGTACCGCCTGCTTGAACACGGGGACGGCGGACCGCTTGCTACCGCTGCTTCACTGTCTGGGAGAGCAATCAGCCTCGGGTCGGTCAGCAAGGCGTTCGGGTTGGCTGGCGTCCGCATCGGTTGGATCGCGACACGTGATGCAACAATCTTCCGTACACTTGAAACGTACAAGGACTACACCACAATCTGCGCCAGCGCACCAGCCGAAATTCTGGCAATCATTGCACTCTCGAGTTGGTCACACATCGTGTCAACCCAGAAAGCGATCGTGACGGCAAATCTTGGTCACTGGGAACGGTTCATGACAGACCACAAATCGCTGATACGTTGGGTGCGTCCAACCGGCGGCTCAGTCGGCTTTCCCAAATGGTTGGGTGAAGGCAGCGTCGACGAGTTTGCAGAGAACGCCGTTCAGGAAGCGGGTGTGATGGTCTTGCCATCATCGGTTTTCCGGCATGGCAATCCTCGGGCGGCGATGACCAACAACTTCAGAGTAGGTCTCGGTCGCAAGTCGTTTCCGGGTGCGCTTGATCGCCTAGACACTCACATCCATGCACGCTACGGAAAGATTTGACCAAGACCGCGGCGAGGAACATTTCCGTCAGGAACTCAAGCTTCGCCAGAGATGCAGGCAGGCAACAGTTGCGTATGGGTGCCATCGCCCGTCCTTAGCCGCCGTACTCACTTCCAAGGGACCTGGACGGGTTCCAAGTCCAAACAAGCGCGCAACGCCGTTCTGGATACCCAAGTCTCCCATCGCAAGGACATCCGGGCGGTTGAGCGCAAAGATCAAGAACATCTGTGCGGTCCATACACCAATTCCCCGAACTTCCACAAGCCGTTTGACAATTTCTTCGTCGGAGAACTGGTCGTTCTTCTCTAGGTCAAGTCCATCGTCACGAACCTTCTGCACTAGGTTCCTAACCGATCTCAGCTTCGCCGTCGATAATCCGCACCCGCGCAAGGTTTCGTCCGGGACGACACTGATGGTTGATACCGACAGATTGCCTCCAACTGCCTCCAGTACCCGACCACCGATAGTTGCAGCAGCTCTGGTGGATAGCTGCTGGCCGACAATCGCCCGGACCAGATGCGCAAAGCGGTTCGTAGACCCCTCAAGCTCAATCAAACCCTGACTGGTCACAAGCGATCCAAGCGGTGACGATAAAGCGGACAGATATTCATGGGCATCCGTCCACATCTTGGTGGTCTCCTATCGGGGAACTCACGGTACCTACTAATCCGATGCACCCGACACTTGGACGGCCAGTTTGTTCTGGACCAGGCAAAGACCCGCTCGTGCCACTTTAGCGACCCTTCGGATGCAGGTACGGCTCAAACCAGTCCAAGATATGCCTGAACCGCTCAAGCCGCTGTCGAGGTCGTCCGGTTCGGGACAGTTCATGGTCCGCGTTGGCGAACCGTACGAATCTGGACACCTTCCCGGCTAGCAAGAGTGCGACGTGCAGTTGCTCTGCCTGTTCAATCGGGCACCTGAGATCTTGTTCCGAGTGGATGATGAGCATCGGTGTCGTGATCCTGGACGCGAAGGTCAATGGGGAGTGGCGCGCGGCGGTGTCCGCATCATCAAACGGTGAAGTACCCAGCTCACCAGCTGAGAACCAGAAGCCAATGTCTGACGTGCCGGCAAACGACGCAAACGAGTTCAGTGCACGTTCCGAACAGGCAGCAACAAACCGGTCGGTTTGGGTCACAATCGAACTCGTGAGGTAGCCACCATAGCTTCCACCCATGATCCCCAGTCGGCTCGGGTCGATCACTGGATAGCGGCTCAGCGCATCATCGACAACTGCAAGGATGTCCGCAGCGTCGCCACCTCCCCAGTCGCCAGTAACGGCCTTCGAAAACGCTTCGGTCGATCCCATGCTTCCGCGCGGATTGGCGTAGATCACCGCATACCCGGCACCCGCGTAGACCAGGAACTCGTCAAAGAATCGGTCACCGTACTGAGCGTGCGGGCCACCATGGATGTTCACCAGCGCCGGAACCCTTGACTGGGTTTCACCTTCGCTCGATGCCGGAAGCATGACCCAGTAGGCGACCTCATGGCCGTCCCGGGTGATCATGTGGCGAATGGGTTCGACCCTCTGGGTCGCTTGACACCAGTGAGCGTTCAGGTTTGTCAACTGCCGCTCGTGCCAGGTGCCGCCGTCCCCAAGTTCGGTCACAAACAACTCGGGCGGGGTGGTTGCAGTGCTGGCGACAAACGCAATCCGCTTTCCGTCACCCGCAACGTGGAAACCCGAAACCTCACGACTACCACCCACGATGTCCTGCCGATACCCGTAAGACCTTTGCGTGGGGCTCGCGTTTATCCCGGCGGGGGCGGAGGTGATGACGGTCGCTCCATCGTCCTCTGCTGCAAAGACCACACGGTCTGTCCCAGCGAGCCAGGCGGGACGCATCTGGGTGCTGGCAATGAGGTTGCGGTCAATAGGCCCGGAAGCGTCGTGCGGTACTCGCTGTTCCGCGCCAATCGGTTGCACCCACGCGCGCGTCTGTCGCCCGGTGTCGACCGGGTGTGCGTGCCCGAAATACAGGACGTGCGTGCCGTCCGGTGAAGGAACAGGCATCGCCAAAGGCCCAGTTGTTGATGTCACTTTGCGGACAGGCCGTTCGGGTGTCGACGAAGTCACCGTCAGGTCACCGATCTCCATGACCCAGATGTCCGAACAGTTGTCGACATCGCGAGTAGCGTGACGGGCGGATACAAATAGGACCTGCTTACCGTCGGGGGCCCACACCGGATCGGTGTGGTCAAAATCACCGTACGTCAATTGGTCGACGGCAGATTGACCTGT
>CANFGH010000155.1 GCA_947446285.1 Chloroflexota bacterium | reverse complement strand
TCTTCGGCATCTCCTCGGGGACGTTCGAGGCGATCGTGAAGGGTCACCAGACCGACGAAGAGATCCTTGCAGCGCTCATGGCAGTCAAAAAACTGACCCCAGCGGAGATAGACCGCTTCAGCAACGGCCTCTACATGCGGGTTGCGTGTTGGTGGCTCCGGAACGACTGCGACCCTTCGTAGAGGTGACTGGCGAACCGACGTCTCACTCTGGAACTGGAGTCCCGGTGATGGTATTCATCAAGTGGGCATGAAATGCCGGTACCTCAATGGCGGTGCTCGCCTGCATCGTCACTGCTCCGGGTGAGCCCGCATCGACTCTCGTGATCACCTTGCGACCCGGCACATCCACATCGAGCGCAATGTCCAGGGCCTCGGTGCGAAGGTAGTCTTCATTGATTGCCAAGGTCATGGCAACCGGGTCATACATGCTCGTCTCCGGACGGTTCCGTCGGCGCAAATACAGGGCCAGCTGATCGCCAGCCGACTGGCAGGCAGGGTCGCTGCCACGGAGGCGTTCGACATCATCGTGACCGAGAACGGCATAACGGGTGACATCGAACGTCCCCACGCGGATCGGTGCCGTACTGCCAAGGACGATTGAAGCCGCGTCGGGATCCATGTTCAGGTTGTGTTCTCCGACGTTGGACCCTTCACCCAGACGCCCCCCCATGATGACGAGGGCGGCGACCCGCGCCGCGATGTCAGGTGCCTGCCTCAAGACGTGCGCGATGTTCGTGAGCGGGCCGATGGCGGCGAGGACCGGCGGAACGGTCGCATTGCGGACGAGTTCGATGATCAGTTCAGACGCCGGACGCGGGTCGAGGCGCGCCCCGAGGTCGTCCCATTCCCTGGAACCCACACCGGGCATCACTCCGTCGGCCGAGGCCATGGAATTGCCGCGGTCACCCGGGTTGACGGGGCCGGCGAGGCTTGCGGACGACCCGATTGCCACCGGAATGTCCGGCCGGCCGGCAAGGTCGAGGACGTGCCGTGCGAGGCGGGCGCGTGCTTCGACCTGACCATAGACAACTGTCACGGCCCAGAGGTCGTATGCGGGATCGCGTACGGCCAGAAGCAAGGCAAAGACGTCGTCGACATCATCTCCGATGTCGGTATCGAGGATCAGCGGCACGGGGCGGTTGGGGGTCGTCATCGACGCGAAGGTATCCGCCCGACGCTTGCAGTTGCAACCCGTGTGAATGCCCCGCGAGGCGATGGGAGGTCACATTCGTGTGGCGATCAATGGGATTGAGGAACCGCGAAAGTCCCGCCGAGTGATCGCCGCGAAGGCTCGATTTACCAGATCGGAACAGTGAGGACGGGTATCCTTGGGGTCGATCATCGAGTGCGCGCGCGGTTGAAACGCCGTGCAGGACAAGGCAGGGGACAGGCGTGGAACAGCGGCGAGTGGTCATCACGGGTCTCGGATCAGTCAACCCTCTCGCTCTTTCGTGGCCCGAGACATGGAAGAAGCTGATCGCGGGTGAATCGGGAATTGCCCGGATTGCGCGCTACGACCCTGTGGCACTGAACCTGGAGACCCACATCGCCGGTGAGGTACGGGGCTTTGATCCGGCCAACTGGATGGACGCCAAGGCTGCGCGTCGCATGGATCCCTTCACGCTGTTCGCGGTTGCATCGGCGGTCGAGGCGGTCCAGATGTCGGGACTGCCGATCAACGATGCCACGCGCGACCGGATTGCGGTCATCTATGCGACGGGCGTTGGCGGGCTCCAGACGGTGGTCGAAAGCGAGACGACGCGGGTCCAGCGCGGACCACGGCGGGTCAGTCCGTTCTGCGTGCCGATGCTCATGCCGAATGCGGCGGCTGGTCACATCTCGCTCACACTTGGAGTCCGCGGTGCCGGCATGGCAATCGGGTCGGCGTGCGCTTCATCAAACGATGCGATCGGGATGGCCGTGGCCGCTATCCGGTTGGGGTGGGCCGACGTCGTGATCACTGGTGGGTCCGAAGCCGCCCTGCAACCTGTGGCCATGGCAGGCTTCAATCAGGCCGGCGCATTGGCAACAAAGTTCAACGACGCCCCGACCAAGGCAAGCCGCCCGTTTGACCTGAACCGCGATGGCTTCGTGTTCAGCGAGATGGGGACGACGCTTATCCTGGAAAGTGAGGCGTACGCGCAAGCCCGCGGGGCTCGCATCCTGGCGGAGTTGGCCGGATACGGTGCGTCGATGGATGCATTCCATTTGACAGCGCCACCGGCAGATGGCAACGGTGCAGTACGGGCAATGCTCGCGGCAATCGCCGATGCGGGCCTCGTGCCCGAGGATATCGACTACATTTCCGCGCACGGCACGAGTACCGGCCCGAATGACCGGACCGAGACCCTTGCGATCAAGACAGTCCTCGGTGATCGCGCATACCAGGTTCCGATCACCGGGCTGAAAAGCATGACCGGGCATTCAGCGGGCGGATGCGGGGCGATTGAGGCAGCTGCCGGAATTGGTAGCTTGCTTGACGATATCTTGCCGCCAACGATCAACTATGACACGCCTGATCCGGACTGCGATCTGGACTACGTGCCGAATGTGGCACGCCGCGCGAGGGTCTCGACGATTCTCTCGAACGGGTTCGGGTTCGGCGGACACAATTCGTGCGTCGTGATCCGGCGCTACGCCTAGCCACACAGTGCCCCCGCGACCGACGCGCGGGGCCCGGCGATGATCCACACCAAGCGGCTGAATGGCGGCACGGCAGTCCGGGGAAAACCCGGACGCATTGGGGCCGGTTCACCATGATCCTCGCCTGGGGCGCGGATCGGTTCCGGATGACACCATTCGTCTCTGGCCGGCCCACGTTGGAGGCACGTGACGATGGATGACGAGCACGTTGTGTCTGCCGGGACGCGTCGGTTCAGTTTCGAGTGGTTCTCAAGCCTGCCCAGTTGCCGATCCGCCAATCGCGCGCAACTCGAGGATTTCCTGCGGGACGTGCGCCTGCCGACCCCCTGGGTGGGGATCGACATCGCGTGCGGGGGGGGGTCTCGTGAGTGACCTGTGCCAGGAGGTTGCACGCCGGATCGGCGCAAGGCTACCCGGCACGGTCATGATCGATCGTGACCTGAATGCGCTCGAGATAGCGCGTGAGCACCACGCGCGCTACCCGATCGCGCTGTTGCAAAGTCTCGGGCAGTCACTCCCGCTACCAGACGACCTCGGCCGTTATGTCGTGATCGGGAATGGCATCCACAATTTCGGGGCTGGCGAGAAACCGGCCCTGTTCAAGGAGGCGTTCCGGGTCATCCGCCATGGTGCGGGGCTCTTCCTCAATAGCGCGTTCTACGACGGTTCGGTCGTCCAGGGAACCGAACACTTCTATCAGGAAACCGTCAGGCGTGGGGTCCGGATTACCAGAAACCTGACGAGCTCCGAGACATCCCAAGCGGTGAACGCAGTCTCCGTCAAACCGGAGGCTATCCGGCAGATTGATGCCTCAACGTACGCCTCGCTCGCTCGCGATGTGGGGTTCGATGACGTCCGTGCGCATGAGATGGTTGTGCCGATGGATCAGGCACTTTGGGAAGCGATTGCCGACTTCTCGGCCTATTCCCAAGGTGCGTTGCATCACAAGTTCCCCGCTGACGTCGCGTGTGAAGCGATGAAGCAGGCGACGCGGGAGGTGTTCCAGGACCCCGACTTCTCCCGGAAGGTTTACGGCGCCGTAACGGTCGACGGCAAGGTGGCCGTCCCCAGGCGGTGGTTATGGGTGACCGCGCGGAAACCGTAAAGTAGCGACCATGTTGGCGCCACCGGGACTGACGTGCGAACGCCGGTTCCGGCACGGCAATCCGGAGGGATCATGGGCCGCTACTTCGAGGAGTTCACCACCGGCGACGTGATCGAAAGCCCGTCCCGGGTGGTCACGGCCGAAGACATTGATACCTTCGTGCGCCTCACGGGAGACAACAACCGGCTTCACACCGACGACGCGTTTGCGCAGTCCCAGGGGTTCCCTCGCCGGATCGCGCACGGGGCACTCGTGCTGTCGCACGCCACCGGACTGGCTTGGCAAACGGGAATCCTCGAGGACACGACCCGCGCATTCCGGGGCATCACCGATTGGAAGTTCACGTTGCCAGTCCATCCCGGCGACGCGATCCGCATCCGTGGAACGATTGCCGAGCTCAAGGCCTACCCTCGCATGAAGTCCGGGGCTGTCACAATCGGGCTCACGGTCATGAACGACGCAGGCCAGACCGTATGCACCGGGTCACTCAGCATGCTGATGGCCATGCGCCCAGCGGACTGAGGAATGCGTGCGTCGTAGGCATTCAAGCAGACGTTTTTGCAGGAGACCGGAGAGATGACAGGGGATAGCCGAACCGCGCAGGGACGCCTGGCGAACGAACGTTGGGATGGCGGGGTTGTCAATGGTGGCTGGAAACCTCGCCCGGGTGCCTGGCCCATTGGTGAACTCCAGTGGATTGCGCGGATGTCTGACAAGGCAAGGGCCAATGCACTGGGCACGAGTGATGGGTACATCTATCCATGCCCAGTCGACCGCCGCTGTCTCGGCGCCTTGGAACTGGACGCGAAGACCTTCCAGACACTCGCTATCGGGTCACATGACGATGACGACCTCGTGCGTGCGGTGACGAACGCAAGTCCGGCGCTCCGGGACGGACGGTATGCGTTCGAACCGTCGATATTCCGTGCGTTGGCGACGTGGCTGCGGTCACTCTGGAAACCGCGCCGGACTGCCTGAATGCGCCACGGACGCCCGAACGGATCACGTTTCAGCACAAATGCGCGGTACACTCGATAGCGAACCATCGGTCCAGCCGATGGTTCACAGCGAGTATTTGCTCGAAGGAAGATCACAATGACCACGACACAGGCTCACCCGGAAGCGGTGGCGAACGAACGTTGGGACGGTGGCGTCGTTGACGACGAGTGGAAGCCACGCCCACGTGGCTGGATGGTCGGTGACCTTGAATGGGTCGCCCGGATGTCCGACAAGGCGCGGGCGCAGGCGAACGGAACCATCGGCGAGTACATCTATCCGTGCGGAGCGGACAAGCGTTGCCTCGCGGCACTGGAACTTGACCCGGAAGCCTTCAAGGCGATCGCCGTCGCGGCCCATGGTGACGACGATCTCCTGCACGCGGTCACGTCGGCGAGCCCGGCAATCCGTGAGGGGCGTCACGAGTTCAGCACCGCCCGCAAGTAGGGTGGCACTGCGGGCCGGGTCAGGAACAGACTTCAGATGAACATCCGGGGCATCGACTTCGTGGTCGTGAACGTGGCCGACGTCGATGCCTCGTTGCGTTTCTACCGGGAAGTCGTCGGCATTGACGCACCGCTCACCGAAGAGTCCCCGAACTGGGTCGAGTTTGACACCGCTCCGGTCGCCCTCGCGCTGCGGAGGGACGCGGGGGGCGCGGGAGTAAATGCAGCCATCGCGCTCGCGGTACCTGACGTCGCCGAGGCGGTGGCGGAACTCAGGGCCAAGGGACACCCGGTCATCATCGAGCCAACCGAATCGGATACGTGCCACTCGGCCCTCGTCGCGGACCCGGACGGGAACCTCCTGATCATCCACCGGCGCAAGGACGGGACCGCCGGATAGGCGGATACGGACCGAGGAAATGAAGGTACGCACCTACCGCGAGACCGATGAGACTGCGGTGCTCGATCTCTGGGGGCGGGCCGGCATCTCGAGACCATGGCTTGATCTGCGCGCTGAGATCCATGAGAAGCGCAAGCGGGACCCAATGCTTTTCCTGGTTGCGGGTGATGACCGTCCGAAAGGCACGACCGGTCCCGAGGTAATCCTCGGATCAGTGATGGGGGCGTACGACGGACGTCGCGGATGGGTCTACCATCTAGCGGTCGAACCGGATCACCAAGGCCGGGGCATCGGGCGGGCACTCATGGCCGAACTCGAGACACGGATGGTGGCGCAAGGTGT
>CANFGH010000154.1 GCA_947446285.1 Chloroflexota bacterium | reverse complement strand
TGCCCGGCCAGTGGGCCGACGCCATCCTTGTCGACGGCGACCCCCTCGCCGATGTCTCGTGCCTCGCCGACCTCTCGAGAATTCACTTGGTAATCCTTGGCGGGCGGCCAGTGGCCGACCGTCGACCCGAATCGATCCTTGTCGCAATCCTCTAGCAGATCTGATGCCGAGGCCGACACCGGTCCGCATCGCGTGATTTGTTCCCGAGTCCGGCCGGTCGGTGACTGCCTGACCGCCTAGACTCCGGGACCACGTGCAAGTCCGGGAGCAAGACGAGTTCGGACCAGACAGGGACTCACCGCGGCGTGCGGTCAGGCCGGTGGCATGTTTTCGATGGCGTCGCGCACCCGGGCGACGAGGGCGTCGACCGCAGCCTGAACCAGACGGTTGCCGTCTCCCACGGTGAGGGGACCATGAACGGGATGTGTCCGGGCATCCGAACCGCCAAGAACCGGTTCACCCGCGGGCGGGGACTCGCGGAAGTCGACAAGCTCCGGATGGAGGCCGAGGATGAGTGCGGTCTCTGAACGGCCGGCATGTCCGTCGCCATCGGGCAGGATGCCCATCGCGGGTGCGTACGCCTCCATCGGTACGACCGCGCGATACCCGGAGGCCTCGTTCCGGGCACGCGCAACCTTGTAAATGGTGTGGGTCTGGCCCTTCGCCCCATGACCAGTCACCAGGGCAACAACCCGGTAGCCCGCACGGAAGACCTCGGCAACAGCCTCGGTGATCAGTTGCCCGTAGGTGTCGTGCCCAATTCTAAATATGTTTCCCGGAAGCGGCATGTCGGCGGGAATGTCCATGCCTGACCGGATCTCGCCCGATTCGGAAAGCCCGAATTCATCGACACCCCAGAACAGTGGGGGATACACGACCCCTCCGGTCACTGCGGCGGCCCGCAACGAGATGCCGTGTGCGGTCATGCCATCGGTCCCGACGGGCATGTGGCGTTCATGCCACTCCAAGGCGCCAACTGGCAGGTAGATCACCGGGCATTCGTTACGCAGGGCGACAATCTGCCGTGGGCGCAGGAGTTCGAGACGCCGCTCGACGGCCCCGTCTGGCCAGAGGGGCAGATCACGGGAGTGGGTGAACAGGGCATCCTGGGCGATGCGATCATTCTCATTCATGTTGGGATTCTCCCACAGTGCCCCTGAAACCGGTTGACGTGCCCGACGGCATGTGGGTAGCCTAGGCTACCGTCAGACTGGTTGGGCACCGGATCAGGGGCATCCAGCCGCCGGGCGTGCCGAGCGCGCCGCATCCAGATCGCAGGCGACAGCGCCAGAGGAGAGAGACCATGGCTATCGCGACGGTTGCCGGTCACAGGTCCACCGGAAATCCGACGGTCAGCACGGCTACGTTCCTTGGATACCGACGTCCAGATGGGACGGTGGGAATCCGGAACCATCTCGCGATCATCCCCAGCGTCATCTGTGCGAACACGGTCACGGAACGGATCGCCGCTCAGGTGCCCGGTGCTATCGCGCTCCCGCACCCGCACGGATGTGCCCAAGTTGGCGACGACGTGGGGTTGACGGAACGGATCCTCGCCGGCGCCGGGGCAAACCCGAACGTCGGTGCGGTCCTAGTGATTGGTCTGGGATGCGAGACGTGCCAGTCGAACGACGTTGCGAGCCTCATCCGCACCCTCGCACCGGGACGTCCGGTCGTCTCGTTCTCCATTCAGGAGGCCGGAGGGTCGATCAAGTCGATCACGCGAGGAGTTGCGGTTGCCCGCGAACTCGCGACGCAGATTGCCAACCTGCCCCGGGTCCCGATCGGTCTGGACGAATTGATCGTCGCGACCCAATGCGGTGAAAGCGACCACTCGACCGACACGGTTTCCAACCCGATCGTCGGCGAGGTCGTTGATCACCTGGTCGACCTCGGTGCGCGGGTCATCATGGGCGAAACGACTGATTGGATGGACTTCGAGGATCACCTTTCATCCCGGGCCGCTGCGCCCGAAATTGGGGCACGGATCCATGCGGTGACTGCCCGGTTCCGTCGGGGGGCCACGGCCAACGGCGCGATCGTGATCGGCCATGAGGCCGACGCTGATGTCCTCACTGGTGAAACGACCATCGAGGCACGTGCCTTGGGCTGCCTTGCCAAGGGTGGCACCAGACCGATCCAGGATGTCCTCGACTTTGGCGTGAGGCCAAGCCGTCCGGGACTCCATCTCATGGATACGCCTCCGCATGACGCCGTTTCAGTGACGGCAATGGCGGCGGCCGGGGCACACCTGTGCCTCTTCACCACCGGCCGGGGCACTCCGGTCGGGAATGCCATCATCCCGGTCGTGAAGGTGACCGCGAACCCGCTCACTTCCACCCGGATGGGTGACAACATTGACCTGTCGGTGGCCGAAAGCGGTAACGGGGCGTCCCGAAAAGCAATGGTAGAAGCGCTCCGGGCACTGCTCGTCGACGTCTGCAACGGCGCCGAGACGGTCGCCGAGATCATCGGTCACCAGGACTTCGCGATCCACCGCATCGCGCCAACGGTCTGAAGATGGGTTGGGGCACGTGCCCCAGCCTTTCCACTGAATTTGTCGAGAGTATCCCGGCGACGCACCAATCCCAACCACATCGTCGCACCGGGAGTGATCAAGATTTGCTCCACTTTGTAACGCAAAGTGCTTGACCACTGCAACGCTGTGGGCCTATCCTTGCGTCATGTCGATCTCCACTCTCTGGCGCGAGGCAACCGGGCGCGGGACGCAAGCTGGTTCCGGGAAGAGTCCAGAACTGGCAGACAGGGCGGTGCGGACGCCCCGTCATGTGGCGTTCATCATGGATGGCAACGGACGTTGGGCGAAGCAACGCGGTCAACCGCGCCTGTTCGGTCACCGCGCAGGCACCCAGAATCTCAGGCGCGTGCTTGAATGTTGTGGTGCGCGCGGCATCCAGGTGGTCACGATCTACGCCTTCTCGACCGAGAACTGGGGACGACCGCAGGAAGAGGTCACGGGCCTCTTCCAGATCCTGACGGAAGCGATCGGACGCGAGGCGCCGGCACTCCATGCCAACGGGGTGCAGATCCGTCATGTCGGGTCGATGGAGGGCATCCCCGCACGGTTGTCGAACCGCATCGGAGAGGCAATCGCACTGACGGCTGGCAACACGCGCCTGATCCTCAATGTGGCGTTCAACTACGGTTCACGGGCCGAGATCGTCGACGCAGTGCGACGGATCGCGACCTCGGGGGTCGCGCCGGAAGCGATCACCGAACAGCTGATTTCCGATCACTTGTACACCGCCGGGCTTCCAGACCCGGACCTCATCATTCGGACCGCGGGTGAGTTCCGCCTTTCGAACTTCCTGCTTTGGCAGGCAGCGTACGCCGAGTACTACTCGACGCAAGTCTGCTGGCCCGATTTCAACGAGGACGAACTCGACCGCGCCCTCACGGTGTACGCGTCGCGTGACCGCAAGTACGGTGGGGTCCCTGATGGGGACACCGAAGCCTGACCAACCTGTCCCGACCCCACAATTGATGCCACGGGCTCCCACCCCAATGAGCTACGCTAGTCAGCAGATCCGTCCTGCTTCGGGAAGGCATCACGAACATACAAGACTGGGGCATGCGTGGCATGGCTGATGAAACCCTGGCATCGCCGCCCATGAATGGCGAACCCAGAAACGGGACCGGCAATCAATCGCCGTGGCCAACTCGACAGATGGCCGAGTGGGGCAGCAATGGACACCACTCCCGTGCTGGTCGCCGTCAACGGTCGCCGTCAACTGGACGCGGACGGCGTGCGTCGGGTGCCGTGGCTACCACCCTGCCTGCTCTAGCCCATGCTGACGCCCTCGACGAACTCCGCTTCATCCGCAACACGATGGAGGCGGCAGGGTCGTTCACCTCAGTGCCCGGATGGGCCACCGCATGGATAGGCGCTTCCGCCGTGGTGACTGCCATGCTTGCGTCCGCGCAACCGACTACTGACAGGTGGCTTGCTGCATGGCTTGTCGAGGCAACCCTTTCAGGAGTGGTTGGGGTTCTCGCCGTGGCACAGAAAGCACGCCGCACCGGACTGGCGGTTACCGCCGGGCCGAACCGCCGGTTTGCATCAAGCTTCACGCCAGCGATGGTAAGCGGGGCAATCCTGACCGCCGTATTGTGGTGGCACGGTCTCACCGCGTTCCTGCCGGGCACGTGGCTTCTGGCATTCGGAACCGGCGTAACTGCCGGTGCCGCCTCCTCGGTCCGCCCCGTCAGGGTCCTTGGGATCGCGTTGATGGCACTCGGTGCCTTGGCGTTCGTCGTCCCGCAATCCTGGGGTGATGCAGTCCTTGCATTGGGATTCGGTGGATTGCTCGCCGGGTTCGGCGTCGTCATTGCACGCAGGCATGGTGGATGATGACGATGCCAACGCCTTCGGTATCCAAGCCGCGAAAGAGACCGACTGTGCCAGTCTCGGCGGTCCCCGATCCCTCCCGACTCGTGGCCGGAGAGCGAAGGGACGCCGACCGCCATCATGGCCGTTCTGCATCCGCTGAAGGGAGCCCATGGCCGGACCTTGACCGCCTGATCCACGAACGGTTGCGCCTCGGGATCGTGAGCGCCTTGGCGGTCAACCAGACCATGACGTTCAACGACCTGCGAAATCTGCTCGGGACCACTGATGGGAACCTCAGCGTGCACGCCCGAAAACTCGAGGAAGCTGGGTATGTTCGCTGCCGAAAATCCTTCGACGGCCGGGTCCCGCGAACCGATTATGACCTGACGGACGTCGGGCGAAGGGCTCTGGAGGATTACCTCGGTGCGATGGAAGCCCTGATCGCACAGACCAGGCGCCCTGGGTGAAGCATGACCGCGAATTCCGCCTACCTGAACCCCATCCGCCTGGCTGCTTGACGGTCATCGATACACGCCTACCCCAGTCGTCTCACCGGAGGCGGTACCCGGCCAGTTGCACCGCATTCTCCGGCGGTACTACCCCGACTCACGTCTAGAGGGATCCCGTAATTGACTATCTCAGGACCGGATAACCACGAAATCTCGCGAGCGATTAGTTCAACGCAGACGCGCCGGATTTTCCATCGAACAGTTGCGATTGCCACCGCGTCAGTCGCTGCCTCGATCGCCGGACGCACCGTGCCGTTCGCGAGTGCCCAGGCAGTGGGAACGCTTGATCCGAGACCGGGCCGGGACAATCTCGGGATAAACGAAGCATTCAAGGCGATGCACTTCGGCACAGCCTCGGGTGCCGGTTGGACGCGGTGGACGTGCCAGTGGTTCAACATGCAACGCGAACCAGACGAGTTCAACACCTTCTACTTCACCGATAGCAAGGGGGAGAATGTCCTTGATGCGCAGATCAAGGCCGGCATGAAGGTCGCAGCGATGGTGTTGGGCACGCCGGAGTGGGCCGCTCAGACGCCGGGATTGAAAGCAGGCACGTCAGTCCCCAAGGGCCTTTACGAACCGGTGTTCAATGGGGATGCGATCAATCCCCTGAACACGTGGGGGGCATTCATGTACCGGCTCGCACAGGAATACGCGGGACGGATGGACGTGTTTGAAATCTGGAATGAGGTGGAAATTCCTGCCACCGGCAGCAATGCCGTTTACAACACATGGGCGGGTTCGGTTGCCGACTACTACCAACTGCTTGCCGTTGCGTCAGAGGCTGCCAAGGCCGCGAATCCCTCGGCTCGGATCGTGACCTCGCCGTATTCGTACTTCAAGGACAAGGAGGCCGGCGGCGGGGAAAGCCTGCCGTGGTTTGACGCGTTCGCCGACGTGGTGAACGCCAAGGGTGCGGAAGCCTTCGATGTCGTCGCCCTGAACCTCTACCGGAACCCGCACGATCTGTGGGACCGCTATCACGGCGGTGTGGACATCGCCGCCGAACCTGCCGACCGAACCGGGTTCCGCGCCCGGTTGGAAGCAATGGGTGCCGGGTCCAAGCCAATCTGGTTG
>CANFGH010000153.1 GCA_947446285.1 Chloroflexota bacterium | reverse complement strand
TGCGTGCCGAAACTCCCCTTGCGCCACAGGACGGCAGGCCGGATGGCGGGTGCGGATGTCTCTTGCTGCTCTACCCCTCGTACGCTTTCCCGTCATGGACCCGCTGTATCCATGACGCGAACTTGATGGCCGAACCTTCATCGTGGCGGTTTCAGGGCCATCTGTCACAGAGAGGCGGATAGGCGCACCGAACTGGATGTCGTCATTCACGACAGTGTTTCCCGGTGCTGGGGGGAACGGGATGAAGGCCTCGCCCGGTACGGTGCTGGTTACTGACACCACATCCCCGGGGTGACGCCTTCGGACCTATCACGTCCATCCGCACACCGGCAGGAGGGTGTCCAGCGACGTTGCAGGCACGAATTCCACACGTGAGGTGTCCGGAACCTTGGCATGTATGCTTGGCATTTGCCCTATCAATGACGTGCGGATATGATCGAAACCGTTGACGCCCTGTGTCGTGCAAATGGGACAGGTGGGTGCCTGGTCGCGCAACGCGGTTGCACCGCGGTTGCCGGGAAGGATCGGAATGGTAGGTCTACTGACGCGCTCGAATGCGCTTCGCCTTGGTTCGACGATGGTCGCCAGCGTGGTGGTGGCCGCTTGCGGTGGGTCGGCGGCGCCACCAAGCCCGACCCCGGCACCGGTCGCACCCGCGTTGCCAGCGCCAACCGCGCAACGGACGCCGGCACCGGCACCGGCACCGATCGCGACCAAGGCGCCGGTCCCGGTCCTCCACTGGTTCGGCTACGCCCCGCCCCACCGGTTCGGCATGGCGCAGAAGGCGGTCCTCGACGACTTCATGGCGAGGAACCCGGGACGGATCGCCCTGGAGGTCGGCGAGAGCTCGGCGAACGTCCAGCTGGCCAAGATCAAGATCGCCGTGGCGGCCGGGACGCCACCGACGATGTGGTTCGGATGGCAGGTGGAGGCATCCGACCTGTGGGGATCGGGCGCGCTTGTCGACCTGAATGCCGAGCTGAGCGCGAACAAGGACTGGGGGAGGAACCGCGCCGACCTCATACCGAGCCTGCTCAGCGGCGCCGAGTGGAAGGGGAAACTCACCCTCGTGCCGATGTTCGCCGACCCGAACATCCTGGGATTCAACAGGAAGCTCCTCGCCGATGCGGGTCTGTCCCTTCCGGCAGACCGCTACACGTGGGAGAATTGGCTGGAGATCGGGAGGAAGGCGGCCTCACCACCCGACCGGGTGCTCGGCCAGTTCATTTACAACTGGTCCTCCCTCCAGTGGTGGGGATTCTCCAACGGTGTCGTCCCGCTCAATGCCGAGCGGACAAAAGTGCAGTTCACCGCGCCGGCCCTGCTCGCGACCCTGGAATGGCTGGACCAGAACGTCACGCGCGGCCTCCTGCGCAACGGGCCGGGCGACTTCGACCTCGGGAAGACCCTGACCGAGGTCGTCAACCCCGGGGCGATCACCCCGCCCAGGTACCCCAACGTCGACCCCGGTGACGGGAGCGGGATCTTCGCGACGCACTACCCGATCGGGCCGGACAACACCAGGAAGGAACCGATCACTGCCGGGAACGTGTTCGGGTTCATGGCATTCAAGGGTGCGAAGGGTGATGCGACCCTCGCTGCTGCCGAGATCGCTGCCTGGTCGGTTCGCCCGGACGTCCAGCTGCTGGTCGCGCAGGCATCGTCCAATCCCCCGTCGAACACCACCGCGGCGCGTGACCCCGCGCTCGCGAAGGTGTTCAATGACCATCCGGTCCGCAAGGCGCTGAACGACCAGGCACGCTTCGGCTACCCCACCCCGAACTTCCCCAGCTGGGGGAAGGTCACGGCCATGATCGACGAGACACTCGCGCGCCTGGCGAAGGGCGAACTCCGGCCGAAGGACGCCCTGGCGGACATCCAGGCGAAGGCCCAGCCGATGATCGACACGGACCTTGAGGCCGGGTAGGAGGATCTGCGATGACCGAGATGTGGCGGGTTGCAAAGCACGAGGGCGTTGGCAATGTGTTGCTCGAACGTGTCCCGTTGCCAGACATCGCCCCTGACCAGGCGCTTGTAAGGACCGTGTATAGCCTGATCAGTAGGGGCTCCGAACTCTGGAACCGGTACGAGAAACCGCAGGCAGTCGATCCATCGATCATGGGGTATTCGACGACCGGCATTGTCGATCGCGTCGGTGACAATGCCGGACCGCTTCATGCTGGCGATCGCGTCACGGTCGTTGCGCCCCACGCAGAGTACTCGGTTGGGACCCTGTCGCCGGAACGGGCGTCGGGCCGCATCACGCCGCTGCACGATCTCGTTGACTTCGAGACCGGAACGTTCCACCCGCTGGCCACAAGCGCGAACGGATGGACCCAGACGGCCGGGATAACCGGCTCAGACCGAGTCGTTGTCCTCGGCCTGGGCATCGTAGGAAACCTGATCCTGCAATATGCCTGCCGCTACCGTCCGGCACAGCTCATCGGCGTGGACACCTTGGAAATCCGCCGCCAGATTGCCCGGGAGGTGGTTGGGCCAGGCATCGGGATCATCGACGCATCGTCGGATGATCCCGTTGCCGAAGTGCGTGCACTCACCGCGGGGGCTGGTGCAACGATCGTCATCGACTGCGTCGGTGGACGTGCAGGCATCCAGTCCTTCGCCCAGGCGCAAGACATGCTCTCTCCCGGCGGACTGCTTCAGCTGATCGGCCTCTATCACGGAGGCCCACTGCCACTTGACGCCTCGAAGATGATGGGCAAGCGACTCATAGGTGGCTACCCGCCATCGACACGCAGGGACGTGATCGCGACGCAGGCGATGTACGCGCTGGCATCGGGAGAGGTCAAGGTGCACCCGCTGATCACACATCGGTTTTCAGGACACGACGCGAAGAAGGCATTCGACCTGCTGTACGAACACCCCGACCAGGCGATGGGAGTGACAATGGCTTGGGCGTAGCGGGGCGCCCCCGGGCGCGGGCGATGTCCCCGGGAGCGTGACGGACGGGTCTTCCCAGCAGCCGTGTCGGACGACGCGGGCCGATCATCATGTTCGGAGGGCCCCAGCGACACGGAACCGCACTTTCGGATCTTGCCAGGCGATTCCAGACCACGTGGACTGCAAGCGCTGCATCGACTGGTGCCAGATCCGTCCAAACGGAGCACGGATTACCCCGTTCAAGCACCGCTGGTGCCAAGGGCCTCCGGGATCCAACCAAGTCGCGAGACTCGCAGTGACCGGCAACATGGAGAGAGCGAGGAACCTGACCATGAAGGATCATCCTTCCCACGGCAATGCAATGACCCGGCGTTGGCTGTTCGGGTTGGCGACGGCCGTGGCGATGCCAGCAGTCATCGCGTGCGGGAACGAGGGGCCGTCTGCTGCGCCGCCCGCACCCAAGGCCGAACCAACCAAGGCACCGTCCATTCCCGCTGCAACCGCTGCGCCCACCAGTGCACCGGTCCCAACCAAGGCAGCAGAGCAGGTCGAGGTCACGTTCCACTCCCGTGGTGGCGCCCCGACATCGCAGGAGATCGTGCTTTATGAAGAGCAGATGCCCTTGTTCATGCAGCAATTCCCTTCGATAAGGATCAAGCACGAGGGTTTCACAAACGAGGATTACATCAAAAAGCTCACCGTGTTATTGGCGAGCAACTCGGTGGGAGATTCCCTATTCGCCAACAACGCAGCAGCGAATGTCTTCCAGCTCATCGTCCAGAAGGCCCTCCGGCCCCTTGATGATTCGGTTGCCGCTTCAAAGTTCGATCTGGCGCCCTACTTCCCAGGCTCGGTGGCTGCCCTCCGCCGTGACGGCAAGCTATACGGCTTGCCATTCAAGAGCAGCCCGGGGCGTGGAGTGCTCTACTACAACCAGTCATTGCTGGAGGCGCGAGGTGCAGGGGTGCCAACCGGGGACTGGACACTTGAGAAACTTGTCGACGAAACCCGGAAGGTTGAGGGCGGGGAACTTTTCGGCCACCTGCCCGGAGTGGTGCAGCAGAACCTCATCGGGGTCGTGCGCGCCCACGGAGGCGAACTCGTCGATGCCGAAGGACGCAAGAGCCTCCTGAACTCCCCGGAGGCCGCAACGGCCATTGCGTGGATCCACGACCTTATCCACGCAAGGAGGCTGGCACCGGCGCCTTCCACGGTTGCAACGATGGGCGGAGACGCGAAGGCATTCGGTGCCGGGAAAGTTGCGACATTGCGCAATGGCACATCTTTCCACTTGTCCGCGCAGAATGAGGTGAAGGACCAGTTCAAGTGGTTCGTCACGGTCCACCCGAAGGGTCCAGGAGGCAAAGGGGGGTCTAGTTTCGAATGCGATGGGTACACCATTGCCCAAGCATCCAGGAAAGCTGACCAGGCCTGGGAGTGGGTACGGTGGATCACGCGACAGGAAGCAGGCATCCGTCTAGCGGAAATCGGCGGGACCGCCGGAGGACGCGTAGATGTCTACCGGTCACCCCGCTTGTTGAAGTTTCCGGAACGACAGGTCTTCCTCGAGGCGATGGAACAGGGGGCGCCGTTCCGGCCAGTGTTCAACACCTTGTTCGCAGACTACGAGGCGGCAATCAATGCTGCCTTGACCCCCTTGTGGGAGGGGAAGGAAACCCCCGGCAAGAGTTTTCTGGACGGCGCGACCGCCCAGGTCCAACAAGTCCTTGACCGCCCACTGCCGTGATGCAGCCGAGCGTTTGTCCCAAGGATCGGCAACCATTCCCGTTTGCACCCGGAAGGTTAGAGACAAAACATGAAAATCCGCGACCTCAAGCTCCTTCCGACACGGGTTGGGCGACGTCACCACCTGATCATCAAGATCGAAACCGACGAAGGCATCTCAGGATGGGGAGAGTCCGGTCTCATCGGCCGGGAACTCGCGGTCATGGGGGCGCTTCGCCATTACCGTGAACTGATCATCGGGAAGAACCCGTTCAATATCGGCGCCATCTGGCAGGACCTCTACCGAAGCCAGTACTTCGAAGGCGGGCGCGTCCTCACCGCGGCAATCTCCGCCATCGACATCGCCCTCCACGACATCAAGGGCAAGGCCCTTGGCGTCCCGGTCTACCAATTGCTTGGAGGCAAGCACCGGGACTGGGTCCCGTTGTTCGCGACGACGCACGCACCGATGGGTCCAAAGCTCCTGGAAGACGCCGCGCTGCTCATGGGCGAGGGCTGGAACATCATCCGCACGACGATGCATTCGCCCCATGAACTCAATGAAGCTGGTGAAAGCGTCTACGAACCGTGGGAAAGCATCGGCCCGACCGCCCACTGGCTCAACAAGTTGCGCGAGGCGCTGGGTTCACAGGCCGTCCTTGGCATTGACTACCATCACCGGCTTTCGGTTGCCGAGGCAGCGTCGTTCTGCCAGAAGCTGGGCAGTGACACCCTCGACTTCCTGGAGGAACCGATCCGGGACGAGACCCCGGAGGCCTACGAGGCCCTGCGCCGGATGACGCACGTCCCGTTTGCGATCGGTGAGGAGTTCAGTTCCAAGTGGCAATTCCTCCCGTACATTGAACGGGGCATCACCAACTACGCACGGGTCGACGTCTGCAACGTTGGCGGCCTTACGGAAGCGATGAAGGTCGCAGGGTGGGCCGAGGCGCACTACATCGATCTCATGCCACACAACCCACTGGGACCCATCTGCACCGCCGCAACCGCACATCTCGCCGCCTCCGTGCCGAACTTTGCGTCCCTTGAGATCCGCCAGTCACCTACGGAACAGTCGGGCTTCTACGACGAACGCCTGTTTCCAGTGCAACACGAGCGCGTGGGACCTCGACTGATCATCTCCGACCGTCCGGGCCTGGGAGTCGAATTTGACGAACACGCCGGAGCGCACGAGGAATTTGTGCCAGATCTGCGGCTCGAACGGACCCGCTACATGCGCCGTCGGGACGGGTCGCTCACGAACTGGTAATCCCTCGCGGTCAACGGTCAAAGTGGCTCGGCGTGATCGCACTGGCCGAGACCGACGCGAGCGAGCGGGTGCCATGCCGTGATGCCCGGTAGGGGATCCATGGATGGAAACACCCATGGCTAGGGACAACTTCAGGGGATCTGGCTGTCCCACCGGGGATGGACGACCGGATCCACACCCCCATTTCCTCCTTATAAATCTAATCGGA
>CANFGH010000152.1 GCA_947446285.1 Chloroflexota bacterium | reverse complement strand
GCTCACCTCGGATGTCGTCATGGGTGCGCGTGACACACTTGCGGAAAGTTCCGACGCCGCTGCGTTGGCCGGGTCCGACGTAAGCCTGTTCCGGCAAGGGGGGTTCGAGGACCTCTGCGCGGGCCCGCACGTCGCCAAGACCGGTGATATCGGCGTGATCAAATTGTTGCGCATTGCCGGCGCCTATTGGCGCGGTGATGAACACCGACCCCAACTGCAGCGCATTTACGGCACGGCGTGGCCAACCCAGGCAGACTTGGATGCATACCTCTGGCGCCAGGAAGAAGCCCGCAAACGGGACCACCGGCGGTTAGGGATAGACCTTGGGCTCTTCCTATTCAGTGATCAAATCGGCGCCGGTCTGCCGATATGGGGTGAGGATGGCGCGCTGTTGCGGTCAGTTGTCGAGGATTTCTGGAAAGTTGAGCATCGCGCCGCGGGTTACCAGTACGTGTACTCGCCGGCCATCGGTCTCACTGACTTGTGGAATACCTCGGGACATCTGTCCTTTTATCGCGAGAACATGTATGCACCAATTGTGATGGATGAACAGCAATTCATGCTCAAACCAATGAATTGCCCGTTCCATTTGCAAGTATTCAACCGGCGCACCCGGTCCTATCGTGAACTGCCGATCCGGTACAACGAACTCGGTACCGTCTACCGGTACGAGCCTGCAGGAACCCTCCACGGGCTCCTGAGGACGCGAGGGTTTACGCAGGACGACTCGCATATCTTCTGCCGTCCGGACCAATTGGATGCCGAAGTCAATGGTGTCCTCGATCTGGGATTAAAACTCTGGAAGACCTTCGGTTTCCATGACTATCATATTGAACTCGCCGTACGTGACCCTGCAAATACCAGCAAGTATCTTGGTGATGACGAGCGCTGGGTGCAGGCTGAAGCCGTTCTCGAACGCGCCCTGAAGTCCCACAATCTGGAATACGTTCGCGCAGAAGGTGAGGCCGTCTTCTATGGCCCGAAGATTGACCTGAAGCTCGTTGACGCACTTGGTCGACGGTGGCAGTGCACCACCATCCAGGTTGACTTCAACTTGCCCGAACGATTCGACCTGTCCTACATCGGTGAGGATGGAGCGCATCACCGCCCATTCATGGTCCACCGTGCACTTCTGGGTTCGCTCGAACGCTTCATTGGGGTGCTCATCGAGAACTACGGCGGCGCATTCCCGACCTGGCTAGCGCCCACGCAGGCAATCGTGTTGCCTGTGGCTGACCGTCACAACGGCTATGCGGAGAGCGTCGAGCGGGCACTCACCGACCGAGGTGTTCGGGCATCAAGCGACGTGCGTTCGGAGCGGGTGAACGCAAAGATCCGGGATGCGCAGTTGCGAAAGATCCCGTATATGCTCGTTGTCGGCGATCGGGAAGCTGAGGCCGGCACCGCATCACTTCGCCTGAGGAGCGGCGACAACCTCGGTGCGATTGCCCTGGCCGACGTGGTCACCCGCATCACGGATGAGATCGACGCCAAGGCCTGATGGAGCTGGCTTTCGCACCGATCTTCAAGGTGCCTTTTCCCTCGAGGCACCTTGGAGGTGGGAATTCGCTTCATCAGCTGTGCTCAGTTTCCGTCAAGGGAAGGGCTGAGCTCGCGAGATCCCAACGGCGGTGGCACCAGCAGTACCTTGGTGCCCGGTGCGAAAAGAGCGTCGTAACCGCGGATCATGTCGGTGGCCACTCCCCCAAACTGCCCCTCAACTGGCCAGTTGTTAATTGTTCGGTTACATTCCGGGGAGCTTCTCGCAAGCTGGCCGGGAGTGCACGATCATCGACGCTCGCAACCTGACTGACCCGCACGTCCTCTTTCTCGACGATCCGTCCGTCCTCGCCCTCCCGACACGCGAGGTAGGAGGGAAAATCCATGGGCTCGCCAAGCTCGTGGCAAACGGGTTGCCCGTTCCGGCTGGCTTCGTGATCCCTCAGGGCCTCTTTGCATCCGATGGAAAAGGCAGGACGACTGAGCTCTCAGCCCAAGGTCGTCAATCCATCGAGTCCGCGTACCTTGAGCTTGGCCGGCGTTCGGGTCAGCCCGACGCGCTGGTGGCGGTTCGGTCATCTGGCTCGCTTGAAGACGGGACGGTAGCGTCCTTTGCTGGGCAATACTCGACGTTCTTGAATGTGCGCGGGTTCGCCGACGTGCTCGACAAGGTTGAACACTGCATCCGGTCCTTGTCGAACGATGGCGTCGATTCCTATCGAAATCGCCTAAAAGCACGCGACCAGGACGACGCGGACAACGGCGAAGCTCGCATGGCCGTCCTCGTGCAGATCATGGTGGCATCGGACGTTGCAGGTGTTGCATTCACTGCCGATCCGATTTCCGGCGATGCCTCAGCCGTGGTCCTGAATAGCGCTCCGGGTCTCGGGACCGCGGTCGTGGATGGCACGTCAAACTGCGATCGATGGTGGGTTGATCGCGCAACGTGTCGTATCGTTCGCCACGAACCGGGAGAAACGATGCCTGACGGGTATGCAATTTCCGCATCCGAGATTGCCCGCGTCACCCATCTCGCACTACAAGCGGAAGTGGCGATCGGCACGTTTGCTGATGTTGAGTGGGCAATCAGCGAAGGTACCAGCTGGTTGCTTCAGGCCAGGCCCATTACTGCGCTTCCATCACACCGACCAATCCCCGACGACCCGTCCGTCAAGACGGGTATGGCCAAGACTGAATCTCCTCGGCACTCAACCTCAACGTTTCCGTTTGAATGGCCCGACGATGGCTTGTCCGCTCTGCATTGGCGAAGAGAGGGACGGGCAGGCGACAAGCCTGTGCGCCCGATGGAGGTCAGCGAACGAGAATCGTTCCTTCGGGCCGCCCGCAATGCGGCGAGCATCCTTGGAAGCGCGCCACCGCGTCGACTGATCAATCTGCATGGCTACCGCTTTTCGACGGCCACGGAGCCAGACTTGCCGGAATCACTCCGCACGAGTCACAAGGCAACATTCGACCGGGCGATGGAAGCAATCCAGGCAACCGGACGAACGTACTGGGAAGCAGTCCTCTTCCCTGAGATTGATGCCGGTAACCGTCGCATCGATGCAATCAAACCGGAAACACTCTCGAATGAGGAGTTGTCGGAGTACCTGAAATCAGTCTTCACCTGGCATGAACGACTATGGACACTTCATGCATTCGTGCTCCGGTCGGTCAGGTTCCAGTCGAACACTTTCCGTGAACAACTCGCAAGGCATTTGGTCGCCTATGCGACGGCCGATCAGTCAGCGCACATTGAGGTCATGCTTTCGCATGTACCAACCAAGACCACACAGGCTATTGACGCGATTACCGAACTCGCGGCAATGCTCCAAGAACGTCCCGGCCTCGCCGAACTGGTCCTATCCATACCGGGGGATCCGGATAGGAACACGGCTCCGGAGACCCGCCACATCGTCGACCGCTTCGAATCCCGCCTTGAGGAGCTCCTGACCACGCACAGTCTCAGGGCGGATGCCGGTGCCTTCACCGTCGGGGATTTCTGTCAGCCGGGTTGGCGTGACCGTCCAGAACTGGTGTTCGAACTCATACGCAGGTACGTTCACCAGGATCTCCAGTCGATCCCAGTGCGAAAAAACCAAGCCGTCGAAGTGCGGGACATACTTACGGAAACGATGCGTGCATGTGTATCAGACGCGGAGGCTGCATCACGGTTCGACGTCCTCGTGGATGCTGCCAGGCGTGAGGTGCAAGCCTACGAGAACCACAACTACCACGTGGATGCGGCTGCAAGTGCCCTGCTCTGGCGTGGCCGGTCGGCCTGCGGAGCAAGGCTTGCGCAGATGGGAGCGATTGCGTCCCCTGACGACGTCGTCTGGCTGTACCGACACGAAATCGAGGCGTTCCTTTGCCACTCCGGACCAGATCAACTCGCGGCGACTGCACTGGTCGCAGGCAGGAAGGCCATTCACGCCTGGGCGTCAAGCCTTGAGGTGCCCGGATGGCTCGGGGTTCCTCCGGAGCCGACCGCACCTGCATCTCCGAACGATGCCAGTCAGGCCAGTACCCTGCCCGCACCCCCGAACGCGCTCGTGGCGGGCCAGCCCGGATCCAGGGGTACGGCGACTGGAAGGGTGCGTCTGGTGCCACCCGACGCAACGGTTCCGATGGTCGAGCCGGGGGACGTCCTGGTCGCGCGGAATGCCGGGGCGCTGTGGGCACCAATATTTCCGTTGGCAACCGCGGTCATCTTGGATGAGGGAGCCCTCTTCCAACACGCCATGCTTACGTGCCGGGAGTTCCGGGTGCCCGGTGTCATCCAGACGAGGCACGCGACCACTCGTCTTCACGAGGGCCAGATTGTCACTGTGGATGGGACCAACGGATGGGTTCTGCCCGGGCCAGAATGACAGACTGAACGGCCAATACGTTCGCAGGATCGTTCGGCATCAAGACCCGGAACACAATGACCCGATGGATCGCTCGAATCGGTTCAGCGTCCTTGCAGTCGCCGTTGGATCTGTTCCAACGTGGGCATTGACGGGAGTGCGCCAAGCACTTCGACCGCAAGCGATCCCGCAGCGTTCCCGACCCGTGCGGCCTCAATGACGCTGGCGCCCGATGCAAGACTTGCAGCGAGGGCACCGCAAAACGCATCGCCCGCGCCTGTGGTGTCCACAACCGAACGCACTGGGAATGCCCTAATCGCGATGGGGTCGGAATTGCTATCCGGCATCACGATGCATCCTGCCCCGCCCAGGGTCACAACCACCGTGCCTACCCCCTTGGAGACCAGCACTCGCGACGAATGGACGGCATCGATGTCCCCTCCAAGAGCCAATGCCTCCGTCTGATTGACAACGAGCACGTCAATCAGTGACCAAAGGTCCGCAGGCAATGGAGAGGCGGGCGCTGCATTCAGCACCACGCGTACACCCGCACTCCTTGCAGCGGTGCAGGCCTCGTAAATCGCGTCTATCGGAACCTCCAATTGGGCGAGAAGCACTGACGCAGCCCCGATCGTGCCGCGTTGCTTCCTGATATCCGCCGGTGAGACACGCCCGTTTGCGCCGGCAAAGATCAGGATCCGGTTTTCGCCGGAGGCATCGAGCCAGATGGATGCATTGCCGGTCGGAGCGCCTTCGTCGACGGCAACCGCGTCGACGGCGATCCCTGCTTCAGCCAAGGCCACGACCATCTGCGTCCCGAATGCATCGGACCCAACCCTTCCGACCATCGCGACGCTGGCACCGGCACGCACCGCCGCAATCGCCTGGTTAGCACCCTTCCCGCCGAGGTACGTGCCAAAGGTTGTGGCAATCAGGTGTTCACCGGCAGACGGGAACCGAGGGGCCCGGGTGACCATGTCCATATTGCACGAACCCACGACGACTACCGACCCGCCACGCTGTGACGCCATGCCTACCCTCCAACCAGTCATCGAGCGCTACTACCGGCCTCACTGTCAGCGTACGCTGCACCGAGCCTCACTGCAATCGACGTCCGCGATGCCGCATTCGGTCCTCACACCGGCAGGAGTTCGCCCGCCGGGGAGCATCGTTGCTACACTTGAGGGTCTCGGGAGAGCGTGGAGCAAACTGTGCCCAAGTTAAAGACGCGCAAGAGCGCGGCGAAACGGTTCAAGATCACCGGTACCGGCAAGGTCATGCGTCCCAAGGGTTGGGGCAACAAGAAGCGTCTCGCAAAGAGTTCGCGTACGAAGCGTTCGTATGCTGATTTCTTCGACGTGCCTGCTTCTGTCGCCAAGGCTGTGAAGACCATGCTTCCATACGGCCTCAGATAGGGCAAATCAGGGTGAGCGTCGAAGGCAGCAGTTTGCTTAGCCTCGTCTTCACGACCTGCACCAGGTAGGAAACGCGCGATGGCACGGATCAAGCGGGGCGTCACCAAGCGACGTCGACACAAGAAGATACTGAAGCTTGCCAAGGGCTACTTCCTTGGTCGTAGCAAGCTTTACAAGGCAGCACATGAAGCAGTCATGCATGCCTTGGCGTACGCATACCGTGACCGGCGTCACCGCAAGCGTGACATGCGTCGGCTCTGGATCATGCGTATCAATGCGGCGGCCCGGTTGAACGGTCTGTCCTACAGCCAGTTGATCCATCATTTGACGGTGGCCGAAATCGCCATTGATCGCAAGATGCTCGCCGACCTCGCGGTGCGGGACGCGGCAGCATTCACCCAGATTGTCCACCTCGCCCGCGCCGCGGCCTGAGACTGGCTGACAGCATCGGATCGTGACGAAGCGGAGCCGTGAGGCTCCGTTTCTGTCGTTTCAGGCGGTAACACAGAACCGTTTGTCGCAAGAAAAGAGACCCAAAATGCCGTCCGTCCGTGATCGCGACCTGCCAATCGCCAGTCGCGAGAACCCTCACGTCCGGCT
>CANFGH010000151.1 GCA_947446285.1 Chloroflexota bacterium | reverse complement strand
TGATCCGTCCACGGTCGGCATGATTGCGAAGCAGGTGAAGGATCTCGTGATAGAGCACACCGGCCGTCTGGGCGACCGACCAGTTCATGACAACCGCCGGATCGTAGAAGAGACGCCATCCGGCATCGACGGCGACGGTGCCGAGGCCGGGACACGGGATCCTTGGCACGACCCAAAGCGCAGTGCCAAGGTACGGGTGGCTGAGGGCGAGAGAGAAGGCGGCGGCCAGCATCCGGGTCGCCGCTTCCGAGGGATCGATCTGCACCGTGGTGGTGGTCAGGGCTGTGCCAGTCATGACGGCAGCCCCGTGGTCGGCTTGCCATTCGACCCGACCGAGGCGATGATGCCGACGGCCTCGAAGATCGGGAAGAAGGCCTCGAAGTCCTTCGGGAGAGGCAACTTCGCCGACCGGATGGCGACAAGGGACTGCATCGCCGGTGTGGCAACGTCGGTGCCACCGGCCCGGGCCGCTGAACCCAGGACCTTCCAGGCGGCGCGCCACCGCGGTGCGGTCGGCCGGTCAATCACGGCTTGCGCGACCGCAGTCAAGACGGCCCACGAGATGTCGCCGCGATTGCTGTGCACATACGCATCCGGATCGGCCAGGAGGACCTCCGGGTCCGGCAGGTCCGCGGCGGCAAGCCAGGCCAGGAACCCGGCCGCCGGCCCTTCACCCACGCACCCGGCGAGGAGGGATAGCCCCGAGGCAGGTTCACCCCCCATGACCGAGACCCGGGCAAGCAGGCGCGAGGCGAAGTCCCACGACCTAGGCGACGGCCACGCCTGGCCTTGCCGTGAAGCGGCCTTTGGCAGGGCGAAGAGCGAAGCTGGGTTTGAGCGGATGTAGGCCGCAATCTGCAGGCGCGCGCGTTGCCAGGCTGCGGCATCGACAGTGTGTCCGGCAAAGCCGAGTTCCGGTGGGGCTCCCCAATAGGTCGGGAAGGCATCGACCCAGGCGGTCGGGTTGACGGCGTAGGTGTGGTGGACGAACCGGTTTGCCAATGGGGCGGCTAGGTCCCACCCGCCGGCAGCCTCGGACTGCGGGTTCGCAGCGGCAATCACGGTTACACGTGCCGGGTCGAGTTCCAGATCGCCGAACGCGAGGTCCAGGACGGCACGCAGGAGGGCGGCCTGGACAGCGGGCGGAGCCGTGGTGAGTTCGTCCAGGAAGATGACACCGCCACGCCGGGCGGCCTCGATGGCGAAGCGCGGAGGCGCAAATGAGACAGCCGGAACCCCTTCGATGTCGGTGCCGGAGTGGTCACGCGAGACCACCGGCAGTCCACCGAAGTCCGCGGGTTCCCGGAGGCTGGCGATGATCGTCCAGCAGGGAAGGTTGCGTGAGGCGGCCCAGTGGCGGATGGCAGCGGACTTGCCGACACCGGGAGATCCCCAGATGAGGGTCGAGACACGGGCGGCGGATGCGTTGTCGAGGTGCGAGGCAAGGGTCATGGTCGCGCTCCTGTGCGGATGGTCCGGCTCGATGGCCGGTTGGCGGAGCGACGGAACGGTGCCGAATGGGCACGAAACGGGCCTACTTGTGGGCAGGAGGTGCGACCTTGGTTCCCGGTTCGGGCGCATCATTCGGGCACCTTGCCGTCGCGGGCAGGTTGCCGGGCACCAGTTGGTGCCACTCGGGATGCTGTAGTTGCCTACGTGTCTATTGTGACATGATCGTAGTCGGATGTCAAGCGTTATTCCGGAAGGATTTGGCGTTACAAAACAAGATAGGAATTGGTCGAAAAAAACGCCATTCAAAGTGCGAAAGATGAAGCACCAGTTCACGCTTCACTGCCGGGCCAAAGGTCAGCCGTTGACATTCAGACACTCACAGTGTCATAGTACTAATAACGGCGCCGCACGCACCGGGCGAGAGGATGACATTGATGGCACCCGTGACGCCAATCCGGAATTTCCGTGGCTACCTTCCTGACAATGCACTTCGTTCACCGACTGTCGAGGAACTCCGCAGCCTGCGTTGCCCGGATGGACACCCGTATGCGTTCCATCGCATTGGCTCGCGTGCAACAGGAGGGTCATCGCCCCGCACTGATGCACTTGAGTTGCGGTGCCATGGCGGACACGACCGGCGTCTTCTCTATAGCACGCAGTACAAACGATCCCTGTGGGAACGCATATCCGGGTCCCTGCCCGAAGGACTAGCAAAAGGAGATGTAGCGGGCAGTGGCGACACGCACCGTCGCCACCTAGATTTCCCGCAATCATTTTTTCGGCCAAGCGCAGGTGATCCCCAAGGCGTGGGGCTTGGATCGTCTGGCGGGGGCACATCCGAGGACACGGCTCTGGCGAGAGTCGCCTTCATCGCCAGTGACCACCATTGGTATCGGGATCCAGCAACGATCATCCCCGGTCCAGGATTGGGTGGACTGATCCCCGGCATCGCGGTTCCCTCCTTGGCGGACGCAGCAGCCCAAAGGTTCCCGGCATTGCAGGCCGTGATCCACCATGGCGTACGTACGTTCTTCCCAAAGTGCCTGCCGGTTCCACAGATACCAACTGATGAAGTGGCAGATATTCGGATTGGAGCGATGACCATGTGGGCATCGCATTACGGCTGGTCGACTTTCGCGCCATCCGTGGGCATCCTGTCACCGGATGTCAGAGGACCACAAGTGGCGGTGGCCATCGAGGGGCCCGCGGGCGCGTGAAAGGATGCGGTCATTGCTGCCCAACCATGGGAACCCCTTGTGGTTGGGTGGGATCCGACCTGTGACGACCATGCCCTCCTATTTCCGGATTATGACGGTGAGGGAAATGTCTTCGCGTCGCGGACCATCGCGTGGCTGTTGCGTGCGGGCGTGCCCACCAACCTCCTGAACCGGCGTCGCGGGCACTTTGTCACTGTGCCGTACCCGGCATACGGCCCTTGGATTAGGGCGTTCCATCAAGCATTCCCGGATGCGTCCCCACCGGTAGCACCCTTAGGGCCTATCGTAGATATGCTGATCAAGTCATCAGCAGCCCTTCGCATGCCGGTACCGTCTAAGTGGAACGCCGAATGGAACCGCCTGACAGGGTTCGTGGCCCCGCAGTCGCCACCCCTCGGGCATCGCAACCCCATGAATGAGGGTCACAGTGAATAGATACATGAAAGACCATCTATTTCAGCGTTATCAATGTGCCGAGGCACTTAATCCGTTCACGTGGACGCGATACCTGGAAGGGTCATCCTGGAAGGACCCGGTAGACCTGCAGACCTGGTCTCGTGCATTCGTGCGGGATGTGGGCAAACCACTGCAGTCAGTCACCTCCGACCCGGGAGATGTTGTCATTGGGTTGCTTCTCGTGGTGCTTGCCGACCTGCGTGCAATAACCGCGGATCCAGCGGGAAAGGAAACTTCTCGAGGGGCAACCTGGCACCCTGACCGACGCAATGCGCTCCCCCTGGAGACGGCAAGCATGGCGGAGACCATCGTGCGTGCCTCGATGGTTGCTTGCGAGGCGCGCCCAAGGTGGGCCAGGGCCATCGTGACCGGCCGACGGACGATGGCGGAACTTTTCGGACTTATCGCGCGGCGACTCGACGGGTCACCGTACCTTGGGAAAGTCGGCGATAAATGGGAATTCAATCATCAGTTCTATTACCCGAACGTCTACGACGAGGCAACACTCTCCGTGCTTGAGGCCGGCATGGTGACGGAGATGGCGTGGCGAGGACTGGAGAGTTTCGTCGTCTTCACCGAAAAGCGGTCGAGTGAAAAAGACCCTTGGAAGTGGGCAGTTGGCGACCGGTTCACCTTTCCTGTCGAGGACACCGCCACCCGGGCGTTTACCCTCTCAACGCAAGTTGGCCAGGGGATCTTGAAACGGCTCCGGTTGCTAGGACTGACCGGGAGAAAATGGCCTTACGACACCCACGTGTCGATTTCGGTGAAGAGCCTCCACAAAGCCGTGGCAGACGTGCGCGGATACAAGGAGCGTGACAAGCGCGCCGTGCGCGAACGTATCCGGGCGGCGTTTGAGACGCTTATGGACGCATGGTCACGACACATGAAGTCCGCTGACCTGACGATAGACCGAGGGGGCGTCACAGTTTATTGGCCCCGCGAAGTGCTTGTGGTCCGGCAATCCCTCACGCGTGAGGATGTCACCGCCGATCCGGTGCAAGCACTCGCGACGATCCGGGCGTTGCGCAGTGATGTCGCCGCGCGCGTGCAGGGGGCGCGGGACCTCGCGACGGAGATCGGGGCAGCCTACCAGGAGTGGGTTGCCTCCCAGCAGGCGTGGCTAGTGGTCTCGGGTCAGGTGCTGGATCCGGTGGTCAAGGGCGTCTCCTGACATTCCGGAAGTCGGCCGCCGTCAGTGCCGGTTCACCCTTGCAGGTGGGGTGTAAGGCGAGTGGAGGCAGGTGCGAACTGGCACCTGCCTCACTGGATCAGAAACCCACCAGCAACTCATCACCGTATTTAGTCACCGAACTGATGCCTGCGTCGGAGACCATCAGCGCGGTGGGTTCACCCGTAAAGACCATGCCCACATCGATATGGAAAATTCGACCTCCGTAGACCCGGATCCGCTGGTCAGGCGTGATCGTGTGTCCTGCAACGATGAAGTCGACGCCACATGCGTCGCAGATTTCCTGTGCGCGCGACACCTCTTGTTCGGGAGTGACGCGGGCAAAATCCGTGTCGGTGTAATCGCGGCCCCACAGGAGTTCCCGCCCAGGCAGGTCCTCGTCGTACTTGCTGACCCAGTCTACGGTGCCAACCTGTGATGCGACGTGGCCCTTGAACGCCATGGCAACGTCCTCCAATGACTGCCGACTCCGAAGACTGTCTCGGGGCACGTCTCCGTGACTGAACAGGAATGAATAACCCGAAAACTCATGGATGTAGGCAAGTTCCAGCGCGCGCAGCAAGTCGCCAGCACGGCCACCCCTGCCGAATTCCTCCAAGAACGCTCTCGCCATGGCGACATGATCATCTGACCCTTCAATTTCCAGGGTGTCAGCGATTTCCCTGTAAAGGGCCCGTCCTCCATTCAGCTCATGATGTCGCCAAGCAGCAAGAACGCGCGTGGAAAGGTCAGGACGCATCCGCGAATGGCCCTGCATCGCGCCGAGCGAGGCTAACGACATCGCCTCGTGGTTACCCATAAGCATCACGGCACGATTGCCCGACTTGGCCTTCATCCGGGCAAGGTAGTCGAGGACCTTGATGGCGTGCGGCCCCCGGTCTACGTAGTCGCCCGTGAAGACCAGCGTCACGTGGTCGGCAAGGGCCTCCAAGCCAGCGTTGGTGAAGATGCGGTGCCTCGACTGCAGCGTACTTATGATCGACCGCAGGGCATCGTAGTTGCCGTGGATGTCACCGATGGCAAACAAGACGGGCCGAGGGACAGGCGCCTCGGCATCCTCGCCTCCCGGAGTCACCGAACCGCTCTCATGTCCCTGCGCATGCCGGTTGTCGTCCATCGCTGTCTCCCCCGTGGCACCAAGGGAGTGACATTCCATGGCGCCATGAACACCGAGTGTAGGATGTATTTTTACGCTTAAGATCATAAAAAATCATATTTTTATATTCTATGATTGCATCATGTGTCTAATAGTAATAAGCATGCATTAATGGAATCCTGGTACCTCCCCGCGGACACCGGAGGCCTCCCCACTGCCTTTGCAACGGGCTTGGGCGGCGCCTCGAAGCTAGCCGGATCCAGGTAGGGAGGCGGTGGCCCCCAGACAGTTTTCCGTCACCGCCCAAGTATTGCGACGGGAGAGGGGAAACTGTCTGCGCCAGAAGGTGACGGCTACCTTGCGTATCGGGACGCGCTACCCCCGCACATTCGGGAAGTCGGCCGCCGTCAGTGCCGGTTCACCCTTCCAGGTGGGATTGGTGACACCGGGACCGCGTTCGACGATGTTGCCGTGTTCGTCGTACCACGTGTGGGTCGGCGGCACATGGGGCGTGACCGATAGATAGAGGATGGCAGGCACGTCACTGACGCATCGCAGAATGTGTACCTGCCACGGCGCGGCGGTGAGTGCCTGCCCCGCGGTGATCACGACCGGGACACCATCGATGGTGAACTCGAGGGCGCCTTCCAGACAGAGGAAGAGTTCCCAGCCCCCGGACTGTTCGTGACTGTGGCCCTCGGTCTGGGCAAAGCCGGGTTCGAAGCGCATGAAGCGGGCACGGATCGGCGGGACGGCGACGATGGTGCCCATCGGGTCGTCACGCCAATCGAAGATGCTTGGAGTCATGAATCGGTTCTCCTTACAAGTGGGGCGGTGATCGTCAGACGCCCCGCGTGGCCCGCGCCCACTCGATGATGAATGCAGTGTCATCACGGGCTTCCTGTGCGCCCACCAAGGGTTCGACCCCACGGGTGATGCACGCATGGAAGTGCTGCC
>CANFGH010000150.1 GCA_947446285.1 Chloroflexota bacterium | reverse complement strand
GCAGAACCGGACACCTTCAACGACCGATCCCCGACCGTACTCGGCGAGGTAGATGCCACACCCAAGTCCAACGGGAACGCCAATCAGGGCGGCGACCGCAAGGATCAGCAAGGTTCCCGCAATGCTCGGGGCAATGCCACCGCCGACCTCGCCGTAGGGAAGCGGACGTTGCGTGAAAAAGTCGAGGTTTATCGCTGGTGCACCTCGGACGATCACATAACCGAGAATGATCCAGAGCACGCTGACCCCCACGAGGGCCGCGACGGTGATCAGTCCGGCCATGAACCGGCCATAGAACTTGCGAGCCACGTAACGGCTATCTGGCGCAAGTGGCGAAACCGGACTGACCTTGAATGAGAGTGTGCTGGGATCAGCCACGGTTTCCACCCTTCGCCACGCCACGGCTGATTTGCCAGATCATCAGCCGGGCAGCGACATTGACGATGGCGGAGACCACGAGCAGGAGCGCCGCCACACCGACGATTGCGCTGAAATACAGGGGATTGTCCGCCTCGGTGAACTGGTTCGCGATGGCGGATGCCATCGTGTAACCCGGGGTAAGGAGCGAACCGGTGATCTTCCTGGAAGAGTTACCGATCACCATGGTGACGGCCATTGTCTCTCCCAGTGCCCGCGCCAGTCCCAGGATCGCTGCCCCGGCAATCCCGACCCGTGCGTACGGGATGACCGCTTCACGGATCGCCTCCCACCGGGTTGCTCCAAGTGCAAGCATCCCCTCACGCTGCATCGTTGGCACCGCGAGGAGCACTTCACGTGAAATCGAGACGATGGTGGGAAGGATCATTATGGAGAGGATCACGCCGCCGGTGAACAAGTCCTTCCCCACGGACGGCCCCTGGAAGAGGCTTCCGATCACAGGAAGTGGACCGACGGCCGACTTCATGAAGGGCTCTACGGTCGAGCGCATGACCGGGGTCAGGACGAAGAAACCCCACAAGCCGAAGATGATGCTTGGGATAGCCGCCAGAAGCTCGATGGTGAACGATACTGGCACCCGGAGTGGGCGTGGGGCGTATTCGGTCACGAAGATTGCTGCACCAACGCCAACTGGTGTTGCAATGAGAAGGGCAAGCAAACTGGTGACCACGGTTCCGTAGATGTAGGGCAAGCTGCCGAATTGTTCCTTGACGTTATCCCAATTCGAAGACGTGACGAACCCGAGACCGAAACGCTCGAGAGCCGGCCACGCGTCGATGACCAGCAAGATGAAGATGGCCACCAGGACGGCGGGCACGGCGAACGCAGTGATGTAGACCAGCCACTTGAACACGTCGTCGGCGCCCACTCCGCCTCTGCGGGCGAAAATCGGTGGCCCTTGGACGTTCCATGACGCTGGTGATGCGATCTCGTTTTCCACGTCTCGTGTCGTCATCAGGTGTTCCTGAGTGGAGTGGCCGTCCCAACCTTCGGCCGGAAACGTGGTCGGTTCAGCCAGTGAGTGGGCCTACTTGCCTGGGAAAGCCGGCTTGCCGGCACCGGTGATGCTCTTGATCATCGCCTCACCCTTGGTCACGATTTCAGCCGGCAGTGGCGCATAGCCAAGATCTCCATTGAACTTCTGCGCTTCGTGCGTGCCCCACCAGAGGAGACGGGTCAAGGCGGTCGCCTTGGCTGCATCAGCCATCTGCTTGTAGGCCAGGATCCACGTGAACGAGGAAATCGGGTACGTTTCCGCACCATCCTGATCGACGATCGAAACACGTAGATCAGGTGCTACCTTCCCTGCAGCCGCTGCGGCCGCTCCGGTCACTCCTGCGAGGTTCGGTTCCACAAATTGGCCAGCCTTGTTCTTGATGAGGCCCACGCCCAACTTGTTCTGAACCGCATAGATCAGTTCGACATACCCGATGCTGAAGGGTGTTTGCTTGACCTCACCGGCCACGCCTTCATTTCCCTTGCCACCCACGCCACCCGGCCAATTGACCGTTGTCGACGCGCCGACCTTGGTCTTCCACTCGGCGCTGACTGCCGAGAGGTAGTCGGTGAAGACGAAGCTGGTTCCTGACCCGTCACTCCGGTGGACCGAAACGATGTCCTCGGTGGGGAGCTTCACTCCGGCATTGTCGGCGGCAATCTTTGGGTCATTCCATTTGGTGATGGTCCCCAGGAAGATTGCTGCCAATGTTTCGCCGGTGAACTTGAGTTTCGTCGTCTCAAGGCCCGGGATGTTGTAGGTTGCGACGACGGCACCGAGTGCCATCGGGATGTGCAGGATTGCGCCTCCCTTGGCTTCCTTCAACTGGGCGTCGGTCATTGGGCTGTCAGTCGCACCAAAGTCGGCAGTCTGGTCACTGATCGCCTTGATGCCGCCGCCCGAGCCAATCGACTGGTAGTTGACCTCGACCTTGGCGAGCTTGTTGTACTCGTTGAAATACTTCGAATAGAGCGCCGCCGGGAAGGTGGCGCCTGCGCCAGTGAGGGTCTTGGCTTCGCCCTCGAACGGGCCGGTGATTGCCACTGCTCCCGAAGCGGCTGGTGCGGGGGCGGTGGGCGGCGCAGCCGCAGCCGTCGTAGGCGCCGCTGCAGGGGCCTTGGTTGGCTCTGCCTTGGCAGCAGCGGTGGGTGCAGCTGGTGCCTTGGCGGGTTCGGCCTCGGCTCCGCATGCGGCCAGAAATGCACCTCCAGCAAAGGTGGCCGACAGGCGGGCGACCATGGATCGTCGGGACGTTGTTTCTGGTCGGTCGGTGGTCATCGTGCTCGTTCCTTCTCCTGCGGTAGGCGTTGTGCCCGCTGTGCCAAAGGTGTTCTCTCCTCACCGGTGGCGGGGGCGTGGAGGATGCGTCTCCTCACTCCTTGCTGGTGCGCCCGCTGCCTTGCGCGGCATGCACGCGGAACTGGTAGCCGGTCCCCCGCACGGTATGCACGAATCGTGGATTGTCTGGATCGCTTTCGATCTTCAGGCGGAGGCGCGACACATGGACGTCAACCGTGCGTGTGTCCTCGCCGTGCAACTCTTCCGGCCAGACGGCTCGGAGGATCTGATTGCGGGTCAGCACGATGCCGTGGTTGCGGGCAAGAAATGTCAGGAGATCGAATTCTCGCCTTTTCAGCGTGATGATCCGACCATCAACCTGGACTTCGCGCCTCCCGTTGTCAATCGAAAGTCCTGGGAAATTCAACCGGGTTTGAGTCCCCTTTGATCCTCCCAACTTCCCCGAGACGTCATCACCTTCCAATGGGGCAGTTTGGGTTTCACCCACCTTGATTGATGCACGCCTCAGGTGGGCCCGGACCCTTGCGACGAGTTCCTGCATCGAGAATGGCTTCGTGACGTAGTCGTCCGCGCCGACCTCAAGACCGACGACCCGGTCAATCTCGCTGGTACGAGCGCTGACCAAGATTATTGGGCAGGCAAGCGTCTGCCGAAGCAGTCGACAGGTCTCGAAGCCGTCCACCCCGCCGGGAAGCATCACATCCAGCAGGATCAGGTCTGGGGGCACCGCGCGGGCGCCGGTCAGTGCCTCACGTCCATTGACCGCAGTCCGGACCTCGAACCCAACTCTGCGAAGGGAGTACGCAATCGTCGCCCGAAGCGAGTCCTCGTCATCAACCACGAGGACCATAGGCGGTCGACCGCCGGGCGTTTGCTGGGTTGTCGCCCACGGTTGGACGTTCCCGACCGAGGTTCGGTTTGTCAGGTCGTCAGTCATTGCCGCACCACTTCACTTTTGAGTGTCACGGCGGTGCATGAACATCATGTTAACGACCGAAGCGAGGTTGTTAACGTCATCAACAGTCACTCCTGAGATGGCGCGGGCCAGTCGGATCGCATGAGCAGGCTGCCCCCGAGGGTCCCGCACTCCCGCCGCCATAACGGGGATGGGGTGGCTACCCGATCAGTGAGTTGGCGACTGGCCCGTCGCAAGCCAGGTGCGAATGGCATCGGCAATCTGGTCGCGGACGCGCCTGAATGTCCGCATCGCCGTGTCGGTCTCGTCGGTAGCAGGGTCAAGGAAACCCCAGTGCAAGGACTGGTGAGCCCCGGGCAAGACCGGGCAGGTGTCGCGAGCGTGGTCGCAGACGGTCACGACGTAGTCATATGGCACCTCGATGACGTCCTGCACCAGTTTTGGCCAGTGTCCGGAGAGGTCAATCCCGACTTCTCGCATCGCCTCGATCGCGAGCGGATGCACTGCCGGGCGTGGTGCGGTTCCTGCGCTGGCCACGGTCACGGTTCCCCCGCCGAGGTGGCGGAACCATCCCTCAGCCATCTGTGATCGCGCCGAGTTGCCGGTGCACAGGACCAGGATGTGACGGGTCGTCGAGGTCATCTCGAGTGTTCCTTTGCTTCTTGTGCCGACATTGTTTCGAGTGCCCGGGCGGCGAGACCCCCGGAAATTCCTCCGAGGATTGGCCCCACGATGTAGATATACACCTCGCCCCTCGGACCCGGGATTGCGATGTCACCGAAACCGATTGCCCACGCGACGAGGCGAGGTCCAAGGTCGCGTGCGGGATTCCACGCCGCCTGGGTGAGCGGTGCGAACAGGTTGATGAGGGTGGCGACAACCAACCCGATCAGGATTGGTGCCAACCAGTCGGGCACTCCGGCGTGAGGATCAGTGAGCCGGATGATTGCGAAAACGAGGATGGCGGTACCGAACCCCTCCACGATGGTCGCTCCAACGGGCGAAATCAGGGCGTGTGCATCTGGTCCGGTGCCGAACATCGCTGGGTTCGGAAAATATTCTCCAAAAACCATCGCGGCGACCTGGCTGCCCGGTGCACCGATGCCCAGACCCTTGGCGGTCAGGAACCGGTCGAGCAGACTTCCAAATGCGAGCGCAACCGTGACCCCGGCAAGCACGGCTCCTGCCAGTTGCGCAAGGATTGCCGGAGCCACGAGGCTCCACCGGAACCGCCCGAGTGTTGCCATGGCGATGGTCACGGCGGGATTGAGGTGGGCCACTCCCAATGGCCGCGCGACAAAGATGGCGATTGTCACTCCGGCCCACCACACCGCGGCGACCTGACCCAGCCCCACGTGCGCACCGGTCAGGACCGCCGTCGCCACGACACCCGTCCCGAACAGGGTGATCAGGTACGTTCCCAACACCTCTCCGACCAGCATGTTCCGCGTTCCGCGTGTCATCGGCAGGTCCCTGTCCAGCGCGCAGTTGGGGTGAGTATTGCCAACCCGGCGTCGCACATCAACGGCGGCGATGGGTGCCTGCAGTGCGCGGTTCCGGGAAAATGACAACCCCGGCCTTCCTGGAGGGGGAGCCAAGAACATTGCCGGGGTTGCTTGGAGAAGGAGGAGTGCTGCGTGCCTCCTTGGGGGTGGAGGTGCGCAGGCAGCGGGAGGAACGCTGCCCCTCAATCATCTGCTGCGGTCGTGATCGCTACGTTAACGGACGGTCTCAACTTAATGAAACACTTCCCCTGGGTGTTGAACTGACCGACCTCTCGAGAAACCGTTTCGGACAACCCGAAACAAACGGACGAGAGGGACGCCAAATTAGCGTCCCTCTTGTCCATCCAAACGACCGCGTTACAAAACTCGTCTGGCCACTCAACAAGTCGTGAGTTACGCCGGGATCAGGACTGTGTCGATGACGTGGATCACGCCATTGGAGCACTGGATGTCCGCCTTGGTCACGGTTGCGTCGTTGATGCGTACCGCGGCCTTGGCGTCGATCTTGACGTCCGAACCCTGAAGCGTGGTCGCCGATGAGAGTTTCACGACGTCCTTGGCGAGCACGGATCCCTTGACCACGTGGTAGGTCAGGATCGATGCCAGCTTTTCCTTGTCCTCAAGGAGCGCGGCGATTGTGTCATTGCCGAGCTTCTCGAAAGCGGAGTCCGATGGGGCGAAGACGGTGATCGGGCCGGACCCGCTCAACGCATCCACGAGACCCGCGGCTTGGGCGGCTGCAAGGAGCGTGCCGAACGAACCAGCGGCCGCTGCTGTATCGAAAATTGTCATAGAAACCGGGCGCTTGTCGGTGGTGCCGTCGCCGTATGAGGCGGTCTCGGTGCCGTCGCCGTTGTTGACGAGACCGGTTTGGCGGGGCAGCGATGACCCGGACGCGAGCAGGGCCTCACCTTGCGCGTTCATCGACTCGATCTTCGCGAAAGCGAGCGGAAGCATCGCCTTTGGCAGGGGAGCGTAGTCCAGGTCTGCACAGAACTTCTGGCCCTCGGTGATGCTCCAGAAGAGGTAGTCGGCAAGCGCTCGTCCCTTGGCCGCGTCCCGCTGCTGGCGGTACGCGAGGATCCAGGTGAACGTGGCGATCGGATAGGCGGTCGCGCCTGCTGGGTTCACGATCGAGACGCGAAGGTCGTCGGTCATTGTCTTGAGCGCGCCGGCCGCGGCTGCCGTCACTGATGCCAGGGACGGAGCAATGATGTTTCCGGACGAGTTCTTTACGGAACCAACCCCAAGCTTGTTCTGTCG
>CANFGH010000149.1 GCA_947446285.1 Chloroflexota bacterium | reverse complement strand
CGCACTCCGGGTCGGGATATCCAGCGGAATGCCTGAGTGCGACCGCACCGCGTTCCTGCCAGCTTCAAGTTCGCCGGGCAGGTATACGCCATCGACACCGGCCTTTACCCGGCTGCTCTTGTACCAATCGACCAAGCGATCCATTCGACCTGTGAATTCGGCTAGAGGCTGGAAATGTTCGATGTCGATCGCCTGCACGATCATGCCACCACCGTGGTTTGGCTCCTCGCCTTCGCCGTAGCGACCTCCTGAGAGGACCGAGCAAAGAATATCGGCTGCGACGCCAAGACCGACGCCCTTGTAGCCACCAACCGGTACGAGTGTCCCACCATGGCTCAGGACTGCAAGTGGGTCTGAGGTTGGATTGCCTTCTGCGTCGTAGGCCCAGTCCGGTGAAATCGGCTCGCCGCGATCGCGCGCCATCTCAATCTTCGACCCGGCGACGATGCTAGGGGCCATATCCAGGTTGTATGTGAAGCCCTTACCGGTAGGCGCAGCCCATGAAATCGGGTTGAGGCCAACACGACGGTCCAGACCACCCCACGGGGCAATCATCGTGCCGCCGGTCGTTGCGGCAAAACCGATGCACCCGGCATTCGCAGCTTGCTGGGCGTAATAGGCGACCGCGCCGCAGTGGCTGTTGTTACGGATACCGACGGTTGCGTTTCCGAACTCCTTGGCCTTGCGAATGGCGATGTCCATCGCGAACTTGACCGCGATGTGGCCCACGCCCTTTTCGCCGTCGACGATTGCCGTTGCCCCGCGCTCGACAACGACGTTGGCGACGGCCTTGGCATTGAGGTGACCGGCGGCAAGGCTTGCGACGTAACGGGGTGCCCACCGCACGCCGTGTGAGTGAATGCCTCGGCGGTCTGCGTAGGTCAGGCACTCACCCATGAACGCGGCGTCATGTTCGGTGAGGCCAGCGTGGACGAACAGCGCGGTAACCAGTTTCTCCAGTCCGTGGGCGTCCACGTTCCGGTACATGTCTTCTGCCATCAGGGGTCCCGATCCTTCCTAACTCGTGCGACAGTCGAACACTCGGGCGTTTGCAAACGGACCGTGGTCCGGTTCCCAAACTCCGCGATCGGTGCGACAGGCGACTATAATCGCGCCGCTGCCGTCAAAGCGCAATTGGCGTCTTGCAAATTGGGGGAAATGAACATGCCTGCACTGCCCTCGCACGATCAGGATCGTCTCGATTTGGTCGCATCCCGCCTCTACACCGCCGTACTTTCCGATGTCGTCGACAGTCTGGGGTTTCGCAACCAAGCCATGGACGCCCGGGTTCGTCCCGTTTGGGACGGTGCAACGGTTGTGGGGCGCGCCCACACACTGCTGACGGTCGACATCTTTGAGGTGCGCCCCGATCCCTACCGGATGGAAATCGAAGCAGTCGATTCGCTGAAGCCCGGAGACGTCCTCGTTGGCGCCACCGGACCATCAACAAGGACCTGCCTGTGGGGAGAACTGCTTTCCACGGCGGCACGGGGGCGCGGTGCCATTGGCGCCGTGATCGACGGCTACGTCCGCGATGTTCGCCAGATCCGTGCGATGGCGTTCCCGGTCTTCGCAACTGGCATGAAGCCGGTCGATTCCGCCGGACGGTCGGTCGTCGTGGAATATGGGACGCCGATTGCATGCGGAGATGTCCTGATCCACGAAGGAGACCTGATCATGGCGGACGTCGATGGTGTGATCGTCGTGCCACGGCAGGTCGAAGAGGATGCAATCCGGCTAGCCCTCGAAAAAGTTGATGGCGAAAACCGGACCCGCGATGCTCTCCTATCCGGAATGACAATTGGCGAGGTATATGCCAAGTACGGAATCCTGTGACCAAGCGGTCAATCGTCAGTGACTGATCTTGTAACTGACCTGCAACATTGTGGTATCGTCACGCGATTCGTCTGATCCTGTTCGCGATACGTATGTCTGTTTCGGTCGGATTGGGTCATTCACGCAAGTGAGTGCAAGACAGATCAGGGGAGATGGAATGAAATTGGGCATGCCCGGCGCCTCGCGCCGATCAATCGTGCTGAACGGGGCAATCCTGTTCGTTGGGGGTCTACTAGCCGCGTGTGGTGGGGAATCCGCCCCTGCCCCAGCGGCCCCTGCAGCGAAAGCGGAACCGACCAAGGCGCCGGCAGCGGCACCCACAGCCGCAGCGGCGACGGCGGCACCGACGACTGCACCGGCACCGGCAGCAGCCGGAAAAGTTGTCGAATTGCGCGCCCACGCGCGTGCTGATGCGGAGATCGATGGCTACGCCAAGAACATTGAAGCCTTCAACAAGAAGTTCGAGGGCAAGTTCAAGGCAGTGTACGAAGGCTTCCCGGGTGGCGAGTTGTACGTCAAGCAGGAAACCCTGATGGCGGGCGGAACCATCGGAGACATCCACTACGCGCATCAGTCGCAGATCAAGTATCAGGAATACGCCAAGAAGAACCTCGCGGTTGCGATTGACAGCTATTTGGCCAAGGACTCGGAAACCAAACTGACCGACTGGCCTCAGCGTGCGCAGGACGCACTCAAGGTCATCGATGGCAAGGTCTTCGGTCTGCCGGTGCGCGGGCAAGTCGCGTGGATGTTCATGTATTGGAACCGTGACATGCTCAAGAAGGCGGGCATTGCGGAACCAACGCCTGACTGGACGCTGGAGCAAATGATCGAGTCGGCCAAGAAGGTGAAGCAGTCTGCATCCTGGCCAGAAGAGTTCTACCCCTGTGGGTACAGTTGGGGCGGGTTCGAGCAGTTGGTTGGAAATGTTCGACGATTCAATGGTGAGGTCCTTGATCCGGGCAACGGCCCCGGAAAGAAGGCCATGATGGACTCCGCTCCCGCGGTCCAGATGGCGAAGTGGTTCTACGACAACATCAAGGCCAAGCTGTTCTCACCGCGCACGTATGGTGCAAAGGAATTCGGCGAAGGCAAGATGGCGTTCTACTTCGGTCGCCTGGCTGGTGAGCGAGGCGCAGTCAACAACGCTGCCGGCAAGAACTTCGAATGGACATTCGACATCTCGCCCAAGGGACCGACCGGTCGCCGTGGCGGGTTCCTGTCCATTGACACGCAGCAGATCAACACCGCATCGAAGAACAAGGATGGCGCGTGGGAATTGCTCAAGGCGCTCACGAGCAAGGATGCGGGGGTCAACTTGGCTCTTCAGCCGGCGGGTTCCCTCACTCCAGGCTTCCGCAAGGACGTCTATTGCTCGGATCAGCTGCTCAACGACGCCCGGTTCCCGAAGACCGCGATGAAGGCCAATTGCGACAACATCGATCAGCCTGAAAGTTTCACGTACCCGGGCAACTTGCGGTTGACCCAACCTGGTGCAGTCCAGGACATCATCAACAAGTACATGAACGACATCGCCGACCTCAAGGCGGAACCGACACCTGCCTACATGAAGCAGATGAACGAGGAACTCCAGAAGGTCCTCGACGAGCCGAGCATCTAGCCTGTCGGCAGTCGACTTCACTGGAAATCGTTGGCCCACCTTCCCGTCTCGGGCAGGTGGGCCAACAGCGTTTCAGGCCGGGTGTCTCAGGAGCGGGCTGGGGTCCGCGGCCCACCGGTACTGGGCCATCAGCAACCAGAAGATCGGTCCCGGACGCGCCACCTCGCTATACACGCGGATACCAGTATCTCCGAGTGACGAAAGCCACTTCTGTAACCAATTCAGCAGGACGAAATACGGTTGGCGCATGGTTGCGAACCGACCATACATGGACCGTGCGTCTGACGCGGACCATCGACCTGCCGCGACACCACCTGCAAGTTGACCTGCACGAATTGCAAACGTCATTGCTGCGCGAATCCCCTCGGCGGTGAGCCCGAAGCAATGACCTGCGGCATCGCCGACACACATGATTTCTCCAACGACCGGTTTCCTTGGCGAACAAGGGATGAAACCACCATGCAGATGCCTTCCGGCCGACGGAGAGCCGGACGACGAATGCCATGGCAGTCGTCCATCAGGCGACCAGAAGTCGGCACCGGGACGATCCATGAAGTGATCAAGGGCAGTGCGAAGCCCCACGCTTGCACCGTTTGCAGGAATTCCAACGGTGACTCCCTCTGATTGCCGGTGCGTCTGGACGCGTCGACCAACCTCGGGGAATGCAAGAACGCCCAGGCGGGTAACTGCCCCCGCCGGAAAAGCCCACGCGTAGCCCGGCCAGATGGTGCCGTGCCCCGCCCAGAAGTGCAGCCCGGATGCGGGCGCATCCCTTGGTTGCGGCACTTCAACTTCAAGCCCGCAACTCAATTGATCACGACGGACATGGTTCGGAGCGATTGAGGTCGCAAGCGGGGCACGCCAACCAGCAGCGTCAATGGTGCAGGTTCCACGGACTACACCGCGATCGGTCACAACGTGGTGTGCCTGAAAGCCAGTAACCCGAGCCCTCGCAAATTCGACGCCGACATCCGCGCAGTTCGCTGCGAGGCTACGGCATAACTGCCCATAGTCGAAGGTTGCAAAGGCAAATGGGAGACGGAATGACAGTGGGTCGCGCCGACGACCAGTCGCCGGCTCAAGGTGGACGATCATCTCACGATGGATCTGCTGAACCGAGCCTGTCATCCCGAGCGTTTCAAGTGCGCCGAGCGTGGTTGCGCACGCCGACGTCTGGCCCGTACCGATTCCCTGCGGATCGATCACAAGGACGGACGCGCCAAGCCGTGCTGCTTCACGACCTGCCACAAGTCCGGCAAAGCTGGCACCGGCAATAACCAAGTCGTAGGTTTCTCGAAAGAAAGCTTGAGTGCCAACCGTTTCCACGTTGAAGTATAGATCGGTCTGCGGTACCCGCTGACCATCAAGTGGGACCAAGGGTTCATGTCCGGTGATACACTCATGGCGCGATGCCCAATACGACACGTAAATTGCCAGGTGGCAGGCAGCGTCCGGCTGGACGTCGCATCGTCCCCCGTCCAGAAGGGTCCAGCGATCAGTCCACGAGCAACATGCTTGAGGAGTCAGCTGCCGAGACCGTGGCCATGAAGCCAGCGCCTCGGCCAACGGGCCTCCCGGAGGCAACTCGCAAGGAACTTTCTCAGCGAGTTGGAGTGAGCGTTGCTGAACGGCGCGCGGTGGTTTCCCGTGGGTCTGTGGCGTCACGATCAGTCACGAGAGGTCAGAGTTCCAGATCAGGCCCGAGCCAACTGGAACTTGCCTCGGCAACGTACGGCCACATTCGTGCCGATTTGCTTAGAATCGGCATTCTGGCAGTCGTGATGCTCGCGGTCATCGTGACCCTTTCATTCGTGATCCTCTAGCGTTGACCGTGCAGTGTCAATCGGTCGGATGAACAGGGACACGACACGGTGCGGGTACTGATCACCGGATCTTCGGGCCAGATTGGCACGAACCTAGGCATCGCGCTGGTCCGCACAGGCCATGAAGCCGTGGGAATAGACGTCCGTCCGAATTCATGGAGTGACGCATTTCCAACTCACCGTGCCGACCTCACCACCAGTGCCCATCCCGGGCGTGGTGAATTGTGTGGCGTCGCGGTCGGCCCGGTAGACGCAGTGGTGCATTTGGCTGCGCATGCAAAGGTGCACGCGCTCGTCGAACGTCCGCGTGGCGCATTCGAGAACCATGCAATGCTGACAAACGCCCTTGAGTTCGCCCGGATAAACGCGGTGCCAATCATCCTGGCTTCTTCGAGGGAGGTATATGGGAACCTCGGCCGGCGAGAGAAACCCGTGTCTGAGGCAGAGGCAGACTTTCGCGCCTCGCCAAGCCCGTATGCCGCGATGAAGCTTGCGGGCGAAGCGTTGGCCTCAAGCTACTTCCGGTGTTACGGGCTGCCGTACACCGTCATTCGGTTCAGCAACGTCTACGGTCGTTATGACGATGACCTACTGCGCCTCGAACGGGCCATTTGGGTCTTCAACGAACGGATCAGTACCGGCAAGCCAGTCACAGTGTTTGGCGGCGAAAAGACTCTGGATTTCACCTACATTGATGACGCAATCGACGGTCTCGTCAGGTGCCTTCACCGTCTTGTCGACGGTGACCCTGCGGTAACGGCGTCAACTTTCAACTTGGCCCACGGAACTGGATACAGCCTTCTCGGCGTCGTCAACCTGATCGCAGAGACGCGCAACGTGCCGGCAGACATCCGTGTAGAGCCATCTCGTCCAGGGGAGGTCACCTGGTATGTGGCCGACATCTCGCATGCTCGGGTTGCACTCGGGTACAACCCGCAAACCCCGGTTAAAACCGGAGTTCCGCGCGCGATCCTTGAGGCAATGGCACGGGGTTCGTGATGCCCCCCGGGGTCGTATGCTTCATCGCATCATGACCGACATCACTCTCTCCCATGAACCATTGGACCTTCCGCTAGCCAGTAGCTGGCGAATCAGTCGCGGAAGCCGCACACTTGCCGAAAATGTCCTTGTCCGGATCTCATGGGTTGACCCGGCCGGTCGCGAATGG